>JAFUIK010000007.1 GCA_017473955.1 Ruminococcus sp.
GATATCAAGGACCTTAAGATTATTACTTGCCATATTGGTAACGGTTCATCAATTACTGCTGTTGATGGCGGTAAGGTTGTTGATACATCAATGGGTCTCACACCGCTTGATGGTATTATGATGGGTACTCGAACAGGTTGTCTTGACCCATCTGTTGTTACATTTATCGCTGATAAAGAGCACCTCTCTCCAAAGGAGATGGATACACTCCTTAATAAAAAGTCAGGCTTACTCGGTGTATCTGGTGTTTCTTCTGATGACCGTGATGTTTCTGCTGCTGAAGAAGCTGGCAACGAGCGTGCTCATCTTGCTCACGAAATGCTCTACTACCAGATTGCTAAATACATCGGTCAGTATTATATTGCTATGGGCGGTTGTGATGCTATTGTATTCACAGCAGGTCTTGGCGAGAATCAGCCACAGCTTCGTAAGAGAGTTTGCGAGTATTTAGAAGTATTGGGCGTTAAGTTCAATGACGAGTTTAACGAGACTGCTAAGCGTGGTGTTACCGGTAAGTTGTCTGCTGATGATTCTGCTATTCGTGTCGAGCTTATTGCTACTAACGAAGAGCTTGTTATCGCTAGAGATACACAGGATATCGTTAACGCACTTTAATTCTTTGTTGCAGTTTCTTTGTGCAATAATGCAAAATAATTATGCCGTCGGTTTTCCGACGGCATTTTTGTTTTATATTGGGTTTGATGTTAGGTCGGAGTCGCCGGCTTCTGTGTGGTCTCTGAAAAGAAGTGAGATGCACCACAAAGCGGATAATCCGACTAGTACATAGATAATTCTGCTGATGATGCCAGTCTGTCCGCCGAAAATCCACGCGACAAGGTCGAATTTAAATAGTCCGACGCTACCCCAGTTGATTCCGCCGATAATAAGCAGGCTCAAAGCGATTTTATCCAGCATATTAAAACCTCCTAATTTTATAGGTTGTTTTAATATTCTTAGCACAAACGATTGAAATATACTTAAATCAAATGGTAAATATCGCAAAAATCGTTGCTATGATACCTAAAATGATCAGCGACAATGCAATAATACGAGTGATTTTTACCGATTTTTGGATTTTGTATTTTTGAATCATTACATCAGCGGGGATAGGGAAGAGCATAAAAATAAGGCCTAATATGATCATAGGAATTGAAACCATATATGCTCCGGCTTCCTTGAAAAAAGAAAAAACGAAAAATCCAATACCGATAGACATGACGCAGATTCCGTTGATTATTCCTATAAGGACAGAGACTTTATCTCTCATATCATAAAATTCATTAGCACCTTTCTGGCAGTCATCACAACAGTACATTTCGTGGTAGGATATTTCCTTTGCACAGTACTCACATTTTTTCAATTTGTTCACCTTCAATAAAATAATGCCTGTATTTTAGCATATTATTTGATTGTTTTCAACATCAATTGCACAAAATCAGCTTAGTGACCTTTTTTTATCTAAATTGAATAAATAAATTAATATAATTTGTACGAAATATGAATTGAAACTATTACTTCTTTATTGTATAATTAACAATGAAGAAAATGGAATCTATAGTTTCTTCTGAATATTTTTATACCCTAGGAGGTTATTATGAACGCTAAGAAACTGATGAGCTTGATTCTTGCTGTAGTTATTGTAGTTTCTTGCTTTACAGTCAGCTTTATGACTGTAAGTGCTGAGACTAACTACAATGAGTACGAAAAAATGCAGGAAGCTATCAAGCCTGAAAACAACTACGGTCTTGCTGATACTGTTAACGAAGGTAAGATTATCCAGGCATGGAACTGGTCCTACGCTAACATTATCAAAAACCTTGAGACACTTGCAGAACAGGGATTTACAACAATCCAGGTTTCTCCTCCAAACGAACTTAAAATGCCTACAAAGGGCGTTAAGGTTTGTGAGCCTGCTGTTGATGGCATTGCTCCTAACGGTTGGTGGATGTTCTATCAGCCAGCTGGTTTCCAGCTCAACGAGTCTGAAGACAACGCTCTCGGTACAAAGTCCGAGTTTGTTGATATGTGTAAAAAGGCACACGAATTAGGTTTAAAGGTTATTGTTGACGCAGTTATCAACCATATGGGTACTGATGATGACCACGTTGGCCTTTATACTAACACATCAACTGATCCTATGGACCACGTTAACCCACGTGCTGCTGAGTTTGAGCCTGAACTTTTAGCTGCTAAGGCTTTCCACTACCCATGGGTTGATATGACTTACAAAGAGAATTACTGGGATGGTTGGTCAGATTACGATATCGAAGAAGACTTAACACAGCACTGCACATCAGGTCTTCCTGACCTTGCTACTGAAACACAGCTTGTACAGGATACTATCTACGATTACTTTGTAGAGCTCGTAGAAGCTGGTGCTGACGGTTTCCGTTTTGACGCTGCTAAGCACATCGAGACAATCCACGATACTTACTTTGCATCTGACTTCTGGCAGGATACACTCCTTAAGTTAAGAGAAAACTATCCTGATAAAGAATGTTACGCATACGGCGAAATCCTCAACAAGTGTGGTGACGGTCGTCTATTCTCCGAGTATACAGAGCTTATGGATGTTACTGACTCTTCATCATATTGGGGCATTAAGGACGCTGTTGTAAATATGGGTAACGGCGGTAATCCAACACCTTATTATCCATCAACAAACTTCACAAAGGAAAATGTTATCCAGTGGAACGAGTCCCACGATACATACATCGACGGTGGTACTTCTTCACTTACAGTACAGCAGAGAAACAAAATTTGGGCTTTAACAGCTGCTCGTCAGACAATCACTGGCGTGTACTTTGCTCGTCCAGACGACAGAACAGGTGCTGACCGTGCTGCTATCGAAGCTATTTGTGCTAACATCACTCTTGGTGATGCAGCTCTCACATCATGGACATCTCCAGAAGTTAAGGCTGTTAACCAGTTTGATAACTACTTCGGCGATGCTGCTGAGTGGAACTCAACAACTGATAAGGTTACTATGATTGAGCGTGGCGGTTTAGGTGCTACACTTGTAAACCTTGGCGGCACTACAAAGTCTGTTAATATTAAGGTTAACACACTTGCTGAAGGTACATACAAGGATTCCATCACAGGAAACGAATTCACTGTTGCTAACGGACAGCTCACAGGTTCTATCGGTTCTACAGGTATCGCTTGTATCTACTATGCACAGGACACAGAGCCAGTATTACCTGACGTTCCTGATCCATCAGACGATCCATGGACATATCCTGTAGATCCACAGTCAGGCACATTCCCAGAGTTTGAAGGCTACACAACACTTGTTCTTTCTTCAAAGACTTGGACTGAAGCTTACATTTACTGCTGGGTTGAGGGTACTGAAAACTTCCTCACAGCATGGCCTGGTACACCAATGAAGAAGGTTACTGACGATAATGGTTACGGAGAAAAGCAGTTTGTTGGCTATGTTCCTTCTGAGTATAATATGTATATCATCAATAATGGTAACGGTGGCGGTTCTAACCAGACTGCTGACCTTTCAGTTCCAAGCAGCTCAGGCGTATGGCTTGATAAACTCGATGGTAACGGCAACTGGACTGTAGGCTATTGGACTCCAACATTCATCCCTACAAAGTTAGGTGGCGGCGGTGATGATGATCCAACGGATCCAACTGACCCAACAGAACCAACTACTCCATCTGACCCTGCCGATAACCAGTATATACTTGGTGACGCAGACGGAGATGGCAAGGTTAATATTATCGACGCTACTTTTATTCAGCTCTACCTTGCTAACAAAGAGGAGCTTTTAGGTAATGCGTTATTAGCTGCTAATACAGACGAAGAGGGCGGTATTACTATTATGGACGTTACTCTTATCCAGCTGTATCTTGCTTCTGAAGAAACAGGTACCAGAATAGGCGAAACTATTACTGTTGCATAAACAATTAACTTTGGCGGACGCGAAAGCGTCCGCCTTTTTGTTTTATCTATGTACTTTTCGATGCCTGTATGTTATACTGAATTTAAATTTTTATTCGGAGGTAGCTATGCATATTCCATCTGCTGATACTTTAGATATATCTGTGCTTACTTTTGACGAAGCGATGAAGGTTACTTGCTCTGGTGACTATGATGTAAATAAATGGCTTTATGTTCCTGATTTTTACAGCGAGTATCGTTACATATTAGGTACAAAAGGTGAGAATCCTCTTATCTGTATCGGAATAAATCCATCGACTGCCGCACCCGATGACCTTGATAATACCTTGAAATCAGTCGAGCGTATAGCTTTGAACAACGGATATGACAGCTTTATAATGTTCAATGTTTATGCACAGCGTGCGACAAACCCTGATGATATGGAAGAGAAATTCAACGAGTTTTTACACAATGAAAATATGAAGGCGTTCGAATACGTTTTAAAGCTATCTAAAGGAAAAGCTTCAGTTTGGGCTGCATGGGGTAATATTATTGAAAAGCGTGATTACCTATCGGAATGTGTTTTAACAATGGCTGAAATAGGCAAGAGGTATAACGCTTCGTGGTATACAGCGGGTAGTATTTCAAAAAAAGGACACCCTCATCATCCACTGTATTTAAAAAAAGACTCTGTTCTTGACGTATTCGATATTGATAAGTATTGCACTGAAGTTTTGGGGAGATAAATATATTATAAACCAAGAAGAGCACCGTTCGATGGTGCTCTTCTTGGTTTCGAGTGGGTATTTTAAAGTGTGTTATTTTTCAAATCCTACAAGCATACCGCCGTTCTCAGCGTAAAAACTGCACAGACCGTGTGTGATATCTATCTTAATGTCGGCTTTCGGATAGTTGTTGAGAACGAGGTTTTTAAGGGTGTTTGCACCTTGTTCATTAAAGCAGTGGTCAATTCTAACCTTACCGCCCTTGTATCCCTCGTTAACCATTCTGTCAAAGAGTTTGCTGTATGCTTTCTCAGCTCCTCTTGGTTTATCCAGTGGTTGCAAATCGCCAATATCACTTGCTTTACCTACAATTCTTATGCCAAGTAAACCTGCTGCTTTAGCAACAATCGGGTTACATCTGCCGTTTCTTGCAAGATTGTTAAGACATTCAAGCGAGAAAGCGAGTCCTGTGTTATTCATGTATTCATCAAGAGATTCGCAAATATCTTCAAAACTCATATTGCTTTTAATGAGTTCTTCAGCTTTTTCGATTATAAGCTTTAATTCTGGTCCGGCAGACAGCGAGTTGATAACATAAACCTTTCTGTCAGGGTGTTTTGTTATATACTCTTGTTTAGCTATACAAGCTGCGTTATAGCAGCCAGAGAGTGTTCCTGTGATAGTAATACAGATTATGTTTTCTGCATCACCGAAAGCATCTAGAAAATCCACAACAGAGGGACAGGCGGTTGAAGATTTGCCTTTATAATTCTCGAGAAAACCAACCATAGATTTAACATCGAGCTCTTTTGTGTCGATGAACTCTTTTTTATCTGTGATGATTTTCAAAGGAACAGATTGAAAATCAATATCACTGCTATAGCATATTGCATCTGCTGATGAGTCGGCTACAATTTTAAAATATGTACTCATGAATTTCTCCTAATTTTTTACAACATTTTTAATCAGTTGTAATTATACAGAGTTTTCGAAAACCTGTCAAGGGTTTATAGGTAAACTGACATAGGTTTTTTGCTTGACAAATTATATAATTTGTGTATAATACGACGTATGGATAATAATATTAATATAGTGACAGCCGACGGCGTAGCTCAGTTCAGACTTCCGCGTTTTAATGAGATACCTGATGTTGGTCTGTACCTTGAACAAACAACTAAATACATTAACGGTTATCTTGCACCAATAGGATTTGAAATAACTGGTTCTATGATTAGGAATTATGTTAAAATGGGGCTTGTTAAGAATCCTCAGCACAAACAGTATTTCGCTGACCAAATTGGCCACCTTATTGCTATTACTGTGCTTAAGAACGTTATATCTCTGGAGAATGTCGCTTCGCTTTTTGTCCTTCAATTAAAGGAATATCCTGACCCTGTGGCATATGATTATTTCTGCATGGAACTTGAGAATATGGTATCGTTCCAGTTTGGACTCAAAGATAGTGTGGATAAAATTGGCAACACTTCTTCTGTTTCTAAAAAAATGCTACGTAGTGCATTGATAGCTGTTTCTCATATAATTTATCTCAAATCATGTTTTACTCGATTGTCGACAGAAACCGATGGTTCACTCTAAGCACCTCACAAGGGGTGCTTTTTTATTTTTATACACATATTTCTGCTTGAAATATTGTGAATTTGACAAATTATGGTTATTACTGTACAATTTGAACTGTATTCAAAATGAGGAAAGGATGGTTTTATGAAGAAACATCTTGTACTTGTCGTTAATATTGTACTCATTTTAGGAGTACTTGTGGGTATAGCTTTTGCAATATTCAAGGCTTCTGATTTAACAAAATCTACAGATATAAAACCTGTTGAAACTGTTGCGATAGAGGCTACTGTTGATGAGCCTACCGAGCCACTGGAAATTTATACTATCGGAATTATTCAACATTCTAATATAGAGAACAGCAATAGCGTTTATCAGGGCTTTATAGCAGAGCTCGCTGAAAACGGGTATATTAATAATAACAACATTATTCTTGACTACGTTCTTGAAGAAGATAACGAAAAATGCAAGGAAGTTATTCAAAAGTTCATTGATGAGGAATATGACCTTATCTTTACAATAGGACCATTTGCGACTAAACTAGCCGCTTCTATGACTACTGAAATCCCTATTGTTTTTGCGGCTGTTCAGGAACCTGATCAGGAGGAGTTCGTTGCTTCAAACGAAGCTCCCGGTGGTAACGTTACCGGTGTATCCGATTACACGCCTTGCTTTGAGCAGATTGACTCAATTAAACAAATGTTCCCTGACACAAAGAAAATCGGTGCTATTTATCTTGGTACCAATCACAATTCTGTAACGCAAGCTCTTATCGGCGAAAAAGAAGCCCAAACAGAGCAGGTTAACATTGAGTATGTAAAATATCCTGTTACCAGTGCTAAAGAAATCGAAACAACACTTGACACTATGCTTAAAGACGGGGTGGAGGTTGTTTATACTCCTGTTGACGGTTTTATTAATAAGAATATTGAGCCGTTGATAGATTTTTCTTACGAGAATAAAATCCCTGTTGTCTGCGGTAATCTTACAATGCTGGAAAAGGGATGTTTTTCAACAAGTGTTATCAACTATCCGTCAATCGGTGGTGCGGCGGCTGATATATCGCTCGATATTTTAGTTCATGATGCTGATCCTGCGACAACTCCTATTGTGTATATTTACGATTGCTATCTGCATATAAATAAAGCGGCAATGGAAAAGCTCGGCATTAAGCTTTCTGATGAGATTATGGAATATGCTATAGTTGAGTAATAGTATAAATGTAAAAAAATTATGAAGTGACAAATATCACTTGATTTTTTACATAATATGGTATAAAATATAATTAGCACTCGAAAGTGACGAGTGCTAATTTCTTTATAAACTATTAAGGAGGCTATATATAATGACTATTAAACCACTTATCGACAGAGTTGTGCTTAAGCTCGATAACGCTGAGCAGACTACTGCTTCAGGAATCGTTTTATCTTCACAGGCTCAGGAAAAGCCACAGTATGCAAATGTTGTTGCTGTAGGCCCTGGTGGCTTTGTTGATGGCAACGAGGTTAAAATGTACGTAAATGTTGGTGATAAGGTTATCACTTCAAAATACGCAGGCACAGAGGTTAAGATTGAAGGCGAGGAGTACACTATCGTACGCCAGTCAGATATCTTAGCAATTGTAGAATAATCGGAGGTAATGAATAATGGCTAAACAGATTGCATACGGAGAAGAAGCAAGAAAGGCTCTTCAAAGCGGTATCGATAAGCTTGCTGATACTGTAAAAATTACATTAGGACCTAAGGGCAGAAACGTTGTTATTGATAAAAAATTCGGTGCACCGCTTATCACAAATGAC
>JAFUIK010000008.1 GCA_017473955.1 Ruminococcus sp.
ATTACCGTCAGGAATGACTATCAAGCAGCTCTCCAATAATACGCCAGGAAATACATATCTTGGATTTGCTGAACAGTTATTAAAGCTTTCATCTTGTGGTATGATGCCTTATGGATTTGCAGATCCGTCCAATTTGACAGGCGTATCTGTGAGAATGGTTATTGCTACGGCCGCACGTGTCATTTCGGAGCGTCAGGACATCATTTGTGAGGTTATGACTAAAATCTATCAATACTATATCAGCTGCGCCGTTGTGAGTGGTTTAATCGATGTTCCTGAAGAAATTCAGAATAATATGTTTGCAGTCTCTTGGCAATGCCCTAAGGCTGTTACTGTAGACTATGGTAAAGATGAAAAAACAGACCTTATGTTGCTGCAAAACGGAGCTAAACCGATTGAGGATTATTTTGCAGAAAGAGGTCTTGATTTTACTGCTGAAATGGAAAAACGAATAGAAACAATAACTGCTGTTAAGAAACTTTGCGAAGAACACGATATTGAGCCATCTGCGATAATTCCCGCGCTCTTTAGCACTAAATAATTATATCTATGCACAGAGTCGTAAAAGAGTTATATGACGGTTTGGTAAAAACTCCTATAGTTACATTTGCTCTTTTAGCCATTGGAGCTTGTTTCTATATGTACACCGACCTTAAAGGATTCGTAGATGAACAAAAAGTAGTTTTAACAGAACAAATCAGACACCAAACTCAGACGGTTCAGCTTTTGAATCAGATTTCTCAGCGTTTAGCCGATATTGAGCACAAGCTTTACGAAGAAAAGCCATCATGCAATCACGTTGTTGTGCCGGTATCTCCGCAATCTTCTCATCCAAATTCAGATAAATAACGTTGAACTCTCGTTCATTGTTCATCAAAATCTCGGGTCTTTCACACATTCAGACACATATAATCTGAATGTGTGATTTTTTTTTGTTAAATAATAGTAATATGACAAATGAAGATTTGAATACCACAGAAAATGTGGAAGTGAACATCTCTGCTGTTGAAGCGGTGAACGAAGAGCAATTGACCACACAAATGGAACTTCCTTTAGAACAAGCGGAACAACCTAAACCTAAACGCACAACTAAGAAAGCTAAAAAGGAAATTGAAATTGAGGTGGAAAAAGAAGACACAACATCTGAAATAGAAAAATTGCGCGAAATGTTGAAAGCTGTTGAGGCCGAACGTGATAAACTTGTCACAGAATGTACTTCTCTCAATGATACGGTGAAAAACTTACAAGAGGAGGTTAAAATTACGCCTAAGAAACTTGCGAAAGTTGTTCAGGATATGGGCATTGCTCCACTTCCAATCAGTCGAGAGAACACACAGAAAATGACTATTGAGGCCTAGAATGCTATGTCTGATTCACTGCGAAGAGAATGTCAGCGAAAAAATCTCAGCGATTATCTTGATATGATGCACAGTGTAAAAATTGGTAAATAACTTACGATTAAATAAATCAATAAATAAAGCATATGATTATTAACGATTCTACTATTGCGACGGAGGCAGAGGCTTTCAAGGCTCGCGTTATTGGTGATGCCATTGTAAACGCTTTCGGTGCCCACAAAATCAATTTCAGCGATTTCAGCAACGACTATTCCACTGCTTTCGGTGCAGCCGGTTCGATCGTTCGCGTTCCGCTTATCGGTAAGACCGGTGGTGTTAAGGCCGCTAATGCTGATGGTACAGACGACTTTTCTATTGGTACAAAGTCCACTTCTTATCGTGACCTTGAGCTTACTTTGAAGTATGTATCTTGCCCGCTTACCATTGGTGAGGCTGAGACCGGTGCCGCCCTTTCTGACTTTGCTCAATCTTTAGCAAACGACGTTGTGGAGGACATTCAGAAGACTCTTGAAGAGAAGCTCGTTCAGGGTGTAGAAGATGGAAAGGTTAAGAGCATTGTTGTAGGTGAGGCCGAGGACTTCACAACCTCTAAGCTTACTCGCACTGTTCGTCCTGCTGTTCGTCAGCCCGGTACTAAAGAGCCGGTTGTTTATCTTGAGGGCGGTCACTATTCTGCTGTAATTCCTTTGGACCGCGAAGGCTTTGATGTCAATGGTGCTCACTATGGTTTCAGTAAGGTTTCTGAATACACCTCTTTCTCTGAGGGTGTTGTTGGTTTTGCTGCTAATGAGTCTGCTATTGCAGTTGCGACTCGCATTCCTCAGTCTCTTATGAGCAACCCTGCCTATATCACAAAGTACGCTTATCAGCTCCCTGAGCTCGGTGTTAACGTTCTTTATTGTGAGTGGGCTAACGCCAATAACGGTACGATGAATGCCGGTCTATTCTACCTCTGTGGTATGGAGCTTGGTAAGGATAATGCCGCAGCTGTTCTTAAGACTGCCTAATTTACAATTTTAGCCATATTTTCAGCGTATCCTTCGGGGTACGCTTTTTTTATAAATATGTGTATGAATTTGAAAGATATTATCAGCTCAACTTTCAGAACAAAACTCGATGAAGAGGGCATTGGAATTGTTACAGAAAAGAGCAAAAGAACATTTAAGGCGCTTGTAACCGCAGGTGATTTGGATGCTATGTTTTCAATAGGGGACCAGACTCTTTCTGAGTCAATTCAACTTACAGCATTAAGAGAAGAAGCCCCGACTACCGGTGAAATTTTAGTTATTGATAATTTACGCTATACAGTTCATGGAGTCCAAAAACGTCC
>JAFUIK010000009.1 GCA_017473955.1 Ruminococcus sp.
TACAACAATCCTCACAGCTGTTGTAAAGGGTAACGTTACAGTTGATATGATCAACGATGCTATGAAGGCTGCTGCTTCTGATTCATTCGGTTACAACACAGACGAGATCGTTTCTTCTGACGTTGTTGGTATGACATACGGCTCACTCTTCGATGCTACTCAGACAATGGCAACATATATGCCTGAGACAAACACAACTCAGGTACAGGTTGTTTCATGGTATGACAACGAGAACTCTTACACATCACAGATGGTAAGAACAATCAAGTACTTCGCTGAGCTTTAATTTAATAGTCACAAGTATTTTGCCGACCAAGAAAACTTGGTCGGCTTTCTTTTTGCCTTAAATATGCGACTTTTTAGGTGATTTGTTGATAAAAGTTTTATTGACAACAACTTTGTATTGTAGTATAATTACTCTGTTATTTGTATCTTAGTATGGATACATATTTTATTTTGAAAAGGAGTTATTACAATGAAAAAGTTTTTTGCACTTGTTCTTGCTATCCTTATGGTAGCATCCCTTGTAGCTTGCGGTACTAATTCTGATGCTACTGCTGATCAGGCTGACAAGACATACGTTATTTACTCAGACAACGCTTTTGCTCCATTTGAGTACCTCGACGAGGCTACAGGTGAGTATGTTGGCCTTGATATGGACCTCTTCGCTGCTATCGCTGAGGATCAGGGCATTAAGTACGAAATGCATAACGAAGGTTTCGACGCTTCTATGGGTGCTGTACAGTCAGGTCAGGCTGACGCTATGATTGCTGGTATGACAATTACTGATGAGAGAAGAGAGTCTTTTGATTTTGCTGAGGGCTACTTTGAGGATGGTCAGGTTTTAGTTGTTAAGAACGATTCCGATATCAAAGGCTTTGAGGACTTAAACGGTAAGACAATCGCTTGCAAAACTTCAACAGTAGGCGGCGAGTACGCTGAGTCAATCAAGGACCAGTACGGTTTCACAATCAACTACTACGAGGGTTCAAACGAAATGTATCAGGCTGTTGCTACAGGTTCTGATGCTGCTTGTATTGAGGATTTCTCAGTTATCGGTTGGGCTATCAACTCAGAGGATCTTCCACTCACAATCGTTACAGAAGAGCCATTTAACAACAGTTTCTATGGTTTTGCTGTTAAGAAGGGCACTAACCCAGAGCTTATCGAGAAGTTCAATGCTGGTCTTGCTAACATCAAAGCAAACGGCAAGTATGACGAGCTTCTTGCTAAATACGGTTACTAATATTTAATTTAGTTAATATTCAGATTTTATGGTTTCAGCATGGTGCTAGCCGCCATGCTGAAATTTTTACAGCTTTTAGTAAGGGTAGATGTAATATATGGATTTTGGAAGAGTTATAAGTGAAGCTACCCCGCTTTTATTGCAGGGCTTACGCTACACTATTATAGTTTCTTTATTAGGCATCATAATCGGTATTGTAATCGGACTTTTTGTGTGTCTGATGAAGATGTCTAATAATAAAATTCTGCGTGCTATCGCAGGTGTGTATATCTGGATTATCCGTGGCACCCCGATGCTTGTACAGTCTTACGTTGTATTTTTCGGCTTTCCACAGGTTATTCAAATGTTTATTCCGGGATTTAGACTCGATGCTTTTACAGCCGGTGTTATTACACTGAGCTTAAACGCGGGTGCGTACCTTTCCGAGATTTTCAGAAGTGGTATTCAGGCTGTACCTAAGGGTCAGACTGAGGCGGCTAGAAGTCTTGGTTTATCAAGTACAAAGACAATGATGAAGGTTGTTTTACCACAGGCGTTCAAGATTACAATCCCATCGCTTGTTAACCAGTTCATCATTTCAGTTAAGGACACATCAATCCTTTCTGCTATCGGTCTTGCTGAGCTTACTAATATGACTAAACAGTACGTAGGTAAGTCATACGAGTTCTTCGCATCTTACGTATACCTAGCAGCATATTACCTTGTTTTCGTTTCACTTCTTATGCTGCTTTCAAATTATATAGAAAAGAGATTAAAGTATGAAAGAAAAAGTAATAGTTAAAGACCTGCACAAATATTTCGATAAGCTCGAAGTATTAACAGGCATTGATACTGTTATTTATGAGGGCGAAGTTGTTTGTGTAATCGGACCTTCCGGCTCTGGAAAATCTACTTTTCTCAGATGTCTTAACAAGCTTGAGGATGTAACTTCAGGCACAATCATTATTGATGATTTCAATATTACAGACGATAAGGTTGATATCAACAAGGTTAGAGAAAACATCGGTATGGTGTTCCAGCAGTTTAATTTGTTCCCGAATATGACTGTTAAAAAGAACATTATGATGGCTCCTGTTACTCTTAAAAAGATGACAAAGGAGGAGGCGTCAGCTAAAGCGGACGAGCTTTTAAAACGTGTAGGCTTGCTTGAAAAGGCGGAGTCTTATCCGGGTGAGCTATCTGGTGGTCAGCAGCAGCGTGTTGCTATAGCTCGTGCTCTAGCTATGAATCCTGATATTATGCTCTTTGATGAGCCGACATCAGCGTTGGACCCAGAGATGGTTGGTGAAGTATTAGAGGTTATGAAAGACCTTGCTTCACAGGGTATGACAATGGTTGTTGTTACACACGAAATGGGCTTTGCAAGAGAAGTTTCCGACCGAGTTTTATTTATGGACGGCGGTGTCATCTGCGAAGAAGGTACACCTGAAGAAGTATTCGGCAACCCTCAGCAGGAGCGTACACAGGACTTTTTACGTAAAGTGTTATAATTACATCTATCATATTTATTGCTATTTGTGGCTGTCCTTTTGGACAGCCATTTTTGTTTTTAAAAGGCTTTTACCAAATCTATAATTTATGAACAATTTTTTAATTATAAAATTAGACCTTGACTTTCTTTGACTTTCGTATATAATAAAATTAAAGGTCAAACAAAGTCAAAATGTGATTTTAAGTAAACTATAAATGTATAAGGAATTGATTTTATGCGTATGAGTGATATAGTAGCTCGCCATATTCTTGAGATGCTCGACGAATGTGACGGTAATGCTGAAATTCAGCGTAATGAACTGGCTTCTGTTTTAGGATGTGTACCTAGCCAGATTAACTACGTAATAACTTCACGATTCACTCCTGAACAGGGGTATATCGTTGAGAGCAGGCGAGGCGGTGGTGGATATATCCGAATCACCCGTATTAATACGAGCAAGTCAACCGCGATTATGCATATAGTTAATTCAATTGGCAAGCGACTAGATAAAGTCAGTGCAGAGATTATGATTAACAATATGCTCCAAAGGTCAATAATTAATGAGGATACGGCACGTTTGATGGCTAGTGCTATGAGCGAACGCTCATATCAGGAGGTGCCTCAGCAGTATCGTGATTTTTTAAGAGCATCAATTTTTAAGAATATGTTGTTAACTCTTGTTTAGGAGGAATTATTATGTTGTGTCAGAAATGTAAAGCAAAAGAAGCCAATACCCACGTTAAGTCAGTAGTAAACGGTGAATATGAAGAGTATATGCTCTGTAGTGATTGTGCTAAGGAGATGGGGTATTCAAACCTGTGGAGCGATATGCACTCAGATTTTAATTCAATCTTAGGTTCATTTTTCTCAAATGCATTACCAGCACGCAGTGAAACCACACGTTGCAGAACCTGTGGTAGCACATATCACGATATAGCAAAAAGCGGTCAGGTTGGTTGTGCTAACTGCTACGAGCTATTTTTGTCAGAACTGATGCCTTCAATCAGACGTATTCACGGCAATACAACTCACTGTGGTAAAAGACCACAAATTTCCACTATAGAAAATAAAGAGGCAGAGAAAACAGAGTTATCAAAAATTGAGAGCTTAAAGAAAGAACTTGCAAATGCAATAAACGAGCAGAACTTTGAGCTTGCGGCAGAGCTTAGAGATAAAATTAAAGAAATGGAGGAGTCAAAATGAGCGAAGTAGTAGTATCAACCAGAATCAGATTAGCACGAAATTTATCCGACTTCTCATTTCCTGTTCGTATGAGTGAAAAAGAAAAGTTAGAGCTTTGTAATACGGTAAGCGAGGTTGCAAAATCAATTATGGATTTTGACAGAATTGATATGCAGAATCTCACAAGAACACAAGCGGTTTCCCTTGTTGAACAGCACTTGATAAGCCCAGAGTTTATTTCAGAACCAACAGGCAAAACACTCTTACTGTCTAAGGATAAGAGCGTTAGCATAATGCTCAATGAAGAAGATCATATTAGATTACAGGTAATAAAAAGTGGCCTGTGTCTAAAGGAAGCATATGAGCTGGCTGATGAAATCGACACGAAACTATCGCATAAGCTTAACTTTGCGTTTTCTGATAAGCTTGGTTATCTTACCCAGTGCCCGACAAATTTGGGTACTGGTATGAGAGCATCGGTTATGTTACATCTGCCTGCTCTGCAAAAGGGCAGAGCGGTATCGCGTATTGCGTCTAATCTTTCAAAGCTTGGACTTACCATCCGCGGTATTTACGGCGAAAGCTCCGAACCGCTCGGTGCTATGTATCAGTTATCAAATCAGGTTAGCCTTGGCATCAGCGAGAACTCTGCGATTGATAACCTTAACAATATTGCATCCCAGCTTGCTACTCAGGAAATTAAAGCAAGAGACAGAATTTTAAAAGATATCGAAATAGTTGATACAGTATGTAGAAGTCTGGGCATACTTAAAACTGCAAGGCTAATCAACCACCACGAAGCGATGAAGTTATTGTCTAATGTTAGACTCGGAGTTGCTCACAATCTTCTGGAAACCTTGTCTCTCGACAGTATTGATAAGCTGATATGTGATATCCAGCCTGCGAGTATCTTAGAAAGATACAATGGCGAGGAACTCTCGGTGCAACAGCGAGACATTAAGCGTGCTGATTATTTGAGAGAAAAGCTTAATTAATATAAGTACAAATACTATTAAATAATGTGAAAGGAAGGTAATGTAAATGTACAATTTCAAGGGTTTTACACAGAAAGCTAATACAGCACTTAATTTAGCTTTAACATCGGCTCAGGAAATGGGTCACACATACGTAGGCACAGAGCATATTTTACTCGGTCTTGTAAGAGAAAACACAGGCGTTGCGGCGGTGGTGATGAATGAATGTGGACTTACTGAAGATAAGCTGTATGAGCACATAGTTCAGTCAATCGGCAAGGGCAATTTTACGGCTTTAACGCCTGATGATTTTACTCCGCGTACAAAACGCGTTATGCAGATGGCGGTGATAAACTCAGCTAAAATGGGGCACAATTACGTAGGCACCGAGCATTTACTCATCTCCATCCTTTCGGAGCGTGACAGCTATGCAGTAAGATTTTTAAATGAACTTTCAGTTAATCCTACAACAATCATTACAGCGTTGAAAGCAAGCCTTAGTGATGAAAATGCTGATGATGATAATGCACCGATAGGTTATGGTGAAAAAAGCTCTCACAGCTCTAAAAAGTCAGATACAAAAACTCTCAGCCAGTACGGCAGAGATCTGACAGAAAGTGCACATAAGGGTGAGATTGACCCTGTTATAGGCAGAGATAACGAAATCAATCGTATTATCCAGATTCTCTCACGAAGAACAAAAAATAATCCTGTGCTTATTGGTGAACCGGGTGTAGGTAAAACCGCAGTAGCAGAGGGTCTTGCTCTTAAAATCGCAGAGGGCGAGGTGCCTGAGCATTTGAAATCAAAACGAGTATTTTCGCTTGACCTCACTTCTATGATTGCAGGTACTAAGTATCGTGGTGACTTTGAGGACAGAATCAAAAATGCTATTGACGAAGTTAAAAAATCCGATGATATCATTCTGTTTATCGATGAACTCCACACTATCATTGGTGCTGGTTCTGCAGAGGGCTCAGCCGATGCAGCTAATATCTTAAAACCTAGTCTTGCACGTGGTGATTTTCAGGTTATCGGTGCGACAACGTTAGAGGAATACCGCAAATATATCGAGAAAGATGCTGCACTTGAGCGACGTTTCCAACCTGTAACAGTAGGTGAACCTAGCAAAGACGAAGCTGTGCAGATTTTGAAAGGTCTTAGGGACAGATATGAAGCTCATCACAAGGTGAAAATTTCTGATGAAGCTATCGAGTCAGCAGTTGAACTGTCATCACGCTATATTGCCGACCGTTACTTACCTGATAAAGCTATTGACCTAATCGACGAAGCCGCATCAAAGGTGAGATTATCAAGTCTTACAGCTCCACCACAGATTAAAGAGCTAGAAGAAAAGGTCGAGTCACTTGAACAGGAAAAGTCAAGTGCAGTACAGGAGCAGGATTTTGAGCGTGCCGCAAAAATCCGCGACGAGCAAAAGGAAACTAAAAAAAGGCTTACACAGCTTAAAGACGAGTGGAAAGAAAAGTCCGGCTCAATAAACGGAGTTGTTACAAAAGAAGATATCGCTGTAATCATCTCCGATTGGACAAAAATCCCTGTTGTTGAATTGACAAAAGAGGAGTCAACACGACTGCTTAACATGGAAGATATTCTTCACGACAGAGTTGTTGGTCAGCACGAAGCTGTCACTGCTGTTGCTAAAGCGATAAGACGAGGTAGGGTAGGCATCAAAGACCCTAACCGTCCGATGGGTTCGTTCATTTTCTTGGGTCCGACAGGTGTCGGAAAAACCGAGCTTTGCAAAGCCTTGGCATCCGCTATGTTTGGCGATGAGAATGCTATGCTTAGGCTTGATATGAGCGAGTATATGGAAAAGCATACAGTGTCACGCTTAGTGGGCTCTCCTCCCGGATATGTCGGCTACGAAGAGGGCGGACAGTTGACCGAAAAAGTACGCCGTAAGCCTTATTCGGTAGTGCTCTTTGATGAGATTGAAAAAGCTCACCCTGATGTTTTTAATATGCTACTCCAGATTCTTGAGGACGGCAGACTCACAGATTCACAGGGTAGGACGGTAGACTTTAAGAACACCGTTATTATTATGACATCGAACGTCGGTGCTCGCTTAATTGTTGATAAACAGCAGAGCCTAGGCTTTACTCAAAGCACAACTGAAAATGCTAACATCAAGGAGACTGTAATCGCTGAGCTTAAAAAGGTATTTAGACCTGAGTTTTTAAACCGTGTTGATGATATAATCGTATTCAGTAAGCTTAGTAAGGATGAAATTAAAGAGATTTCAGGTAAGATGCTTAATAACCTGTCAAAGCGTTTGTCAGGCATTGGAGTTAATATCAGCTTTACAGATGCGGTGGTTTCAAAGATTGCAGATGAGGGCTTTGACGATACCTATGGAGCAAGACCACTACGTCGTGCAATTGTTTCAAATATTGAAGATAAGCTGTCCGAGAAGCTACTCGACAATTCATTCAAAGAAAGCGATACAATAGTTTGTGATTTTATTGATAATGAATTTGTATTCGAGGCTTCAAATAATAATTCCGAAGAGGAATAAAGAGGTATTAAAAATACTGCAATCAAAAATAAATAATTCTATACTAGAATAAACAAATAACGCAGACGCTATAATTCTAAATAAGAAATATGTATAGCGTCTGCATTTTATTTTCTGTATTGGAATAAATATTGCAGTGTTAATTCTAATATCGAAATAAAGCTTGATGTTTTTGATAAATATGTTAAAATAATTAAAAATCACCTAGCGTAAGGTATTGCTTATGACGTTGCGTTATGCGTTATATTAAGCGTACAGGAGGCGAAAAGCTATGTCAAAATACACAACCGGAGAAGTCGCAAAGCTTTGCGGTATAACAGTGAGAACAGTTCAGTATTATGACCAGCGTTCAATACTAATCCCTAGCGAACTCACCGAGGGAGGCAGAAGGCTATACTCAGAAGAGGATGTTAGGAAGCTGAGAATTATCTGCTTTTTAAGAGACCTTGACCTGCCGATTAATACAATTGCTGAGATTCTACAAGATGATAACCCTCACGCTGTTGTATCACTTTTACTCGAGCAACATGAGCAGACTGTAAAGGCTGAGCTTAAAGAATGTCAGGATAAGTTAGAGAGCATCAAAATGCTTAAAAATGAAATCAAGACTGTTGACGATTTTACGGTAAATTCGATTGGTGACATAGCACACATTATGAAAAATAAAGGTAATCTCAAAAAGGTCAGACAGAATATGATGATATATGCTATAACAGGCGGTGCTATAGAAATTGCAACAATCGCTTTGTGGATAGCAAAGGGTCTGTGGATTCCGTTTGCGATATCTTACGCTGTTGTTGCTGCTGTGGGTATATTCTGGCTGTTGCCATACTATTACAGGAAGATTTCCTATATTTGCCCATGTTGTCACGAGGTGTTTAAACCGAGCTTTTTAGAAATGACATTTGCCGGTCATACACCGAAAACCAGGAAGCTCTCTTGTCCGCATTGTAAAAAGAAGCACTGGTGTGTTGAAACATATGATGAAAATTCTGATTAAGAATAATAAATAATTCGGTATTAGAATAAAATTAACGAGCAAAACAAAAAGCCTGAGGTTAATCCCTCAGGCTTTAATTGTTTTAATTACTAGCGATTAAGCTTTTAAAGCTCTCTCAAGCCACACGTCTGCGATATCAAGTGCTAAGTAAAGACCTGACTTTTCGCTTGATTTAACAAGCTGTTTTCTAGGGCTTAAGTCAGGGTCAGTGCAAAGGAGCTGGATAGTAACCTTATCGGCAACCTCTAAGCCATTGACCTCTTTTTTAGACTTAATCTGCATTCTTATAACAAAGCGGTCCTCCATACTGCCGTAGTAAAGCTCGTCACCACAGCGTACCAAAGGCTTGCCCTTATAGGTAGAAAACTCTTTTTCTGCCACTGTATTCAATCCTTTCTCAGATGTTAAGGTAAGATTTTACAAGTGCTTCCAAAAGCTCATCTCTATCAATTTTGCTGATGATATTTCTAGCGTTGTTGTAAGTAGTGATATATGTTGGGTCCTCTGATAGAATGTAACCAACAATCTGGTTAATAGGGTTGTAGCCCTTTTTCTGCAGAGCGTCATACACGGTAGTCAACGCAGTCTTAATCTCATCATCTCTGTCTCCGCCGAGGGAGAAAATCATAGTCTTATCTAACATGGAAACACCTCCGATAAAAGCATTATACTACATAGCAACAATAAATTCAAGTGTTAATTAAGACTTAGCCCTTGAGGCAGATGCCCTGTGAGCTTAAGGCTTCGATAATAGTATTAGCAACGTCTTGTACTTCTTCACGCTTTAAGGTTTTTTCAGGGTGAGAGAATGTCAGACGAGTTGTGATACTCTTTGAGTTTTCATCTTCGTAAATGTCGACAACTTCGATTTTCTTGATGAGCGGTGAGTTCGCGTTTTCGATAGCCTTTTTGATAGGCTCGAATGTGTCTGTGACAAAAGAAAGGTCAATGTCCATAGTTGGGAACTTAGAAGGCTCATCGTATGTGATAGAAGCGTTCTTGATAGAAGCGAGCACACCCATATCAAGCTGAGCGAATACGATTGAAGCACGCTTGTCGATTTTCTTTCCTACTGTTGGATGAGCGATACCGATGTAACCTAATGTCTTGCCGTCACAGATAACAGCGTTGTAGTTTACAGGATGCTCAAAGTTAGATGTTGGCTCAGCCTTTTTAAATGTAACAGCCTTGTGCTTTAACTCGTCAACAACTGTTTCGATGATGTCTTTAAGCTCAAAGTACAGAGTTCTTACATCCTGAGTTTTACTGTAAAGAGTTGTACCTAAGAACTTCTTTTCAACACACAGATTGTTTTCATCAATGCCTGTAACAGCTCTGCCAACCTCAAAAATGCCATACTTAGGAGCAAAGCCAACGTTTGTCTTAATCTGGCAAAGCTGAGTAGGGATAAGACTCTCACGGATAGTTTCAATGTTAGGGTTAGAAGCGTTTAATAGTTTAATAACACCCTTGTTTTCGATGCCTAAATCTTTAAGCTCATCGTAGTAGTTCCAGACGTAAGAGTGAACCTCGTGGAGGTTATAACGTTTTACAAGCATATCCTTAACACGTTCTTCGTCACACTTTGACTGCTCCATATTTACAGGGAAGAGAGGTGACTTAGCTGTATTAATGTCGAAGTTGTCATATCCGTAAATACGTGTGATTTCTTCAATAATGTCAGCCTTGATAGTAACGTCCTTTGTAGCTCTCCATGATGGAACGTCAACAGTGAAGTTGTCATCAGTAACAGAAGCAGTAAAGCCGAGCTTTGTCAATGTGTCGATAATTGTATCGTTTGAAATTTCGATACCTGTGTACTTGTCAACGTAAGCCTTGTCAAAGTTTAATGTAACCTGTGGGTAGTGGAAAGCATACTCGTCTGTAAGCGAAGAAACGATTTTAACATCGCTGTCGATATCTTTTAAAAGCTTAACAAATCTTGCGATAGCAAGTACTGTGAGCTCTGGGTCGAGTGACTTCTCGTAACGAATGGAAGCGTCTGTTCTGTGAGATAGACGAACTGTTGACTTACGGATAGAAGCGGCGTCAAATGTAGCTGACTCAAGTGTCAGTGTTGTAGTATCTTCAACGATTTCTGAATCAAGACCACCCATAATACCTGCAATAGCAACAGGAGTGTTGTCGTTGCAAATCATAAGAGTGTTCTCGTCGATGTTACGCTCAACGTTATCGAGAGTTGTGAAAGTAAGTGGATTTTCAAATCTCTTGATGCGGATTTTGCCAACTTTTCTTGAGTCAAAAGCATGCATTGGCTGACCAACTTCAAGCATGAGGTAGTTAGTCATATCAGCAAGGAAGTTGATAGCTCGCATACCACAGTAGAAAAGTCTGATTCTCATATTAACAGGGCTGACATTTCTTGAGATGTTCTCAAACTGTAAGCATGAGTATCTCTGGCATAATGGGTCCTCGATTTTCATATCAACCTGTGGGAGCTCGTTGTATTTAGAAAGGTCATCTACATCAAGTGCTTTGAGTGGTCTGCCTGAGATAGCAGAAAACTCTCTTGCGATACCGTAGTGACTCCAGAGGTCAGGGCGGTTTGTAAGTGACTTGTTGTCAACCTCGAAAACGATGTCGTCAATTTCGTATACGTCTTTGATATCTGTACCAACAGCTACGTCCTCAGTGATGTCCATAATTCCTGAGTTATCGTCAGAAATGCCGATTTCAGCTTCACTGCAGCACATACCGAATGATTCAAAGCCTGCGAGTGGGCGAGGTGCAATAGTAATTTCGCCGATTTTAGCACCAACCTTAGCAAAAGCAGTTTTCATACCAACTCTTACGTTAGGAGCACCGCACACAACATCTGTAAGCTTACCGTCGCCTGCATCAACCTTTAAGAGGTGGAGTTTCTTTGATTCAGGGTGGTCAGCAATTTCTTTAATCTCTGCTACAACGATTCCGCTGATGTCAGAACCCTTGAAGAAAATATCGTTTTCAACCTCAGCAGTAGAGAGGGAAAACTGGTGGATAAGTTTAAGTGTGTCAAGGCCTTCTAAATCAACGAAATCCTTGATCCAATTCATAGAAATAAACATAGTGTGTTCCCTCCTTATTCGTCATCTGTAAACTGTGCGAGAGTCTTAAGACTACCGCTGTTTAAATCTCTGATATCTTTAATGCCGTATTTCATCATAGCAAGTCTTGTTAAACCTAAGCCAAACGCAAAGCCTGTGTACTCGTCTGGGTCAATGCCACCCTCACGCAGTACCTCTGGATGAATCATACCGCAAGGACAGAGTTCAAGCCAGCCTGAGTGCTTACATGA
>JAFUIK010000001.1 GCA_017473955.1 Ruminococcus sp.
CCTCAAGAAGGGTCAGGACATCGTTGATATGAACCACAAGGCTATCGACGCTGGTGTAACAGCTTATGTTAAGATTGACGTACCAGCTTCTTGGGCACAGGCTACTGACGATGCTACTGCTACTGCATCAGTTGGCAAAGAGAAGCTCGTTAAGATGGTAGACAACATTATGCTTCCAGTTGGTAAGATGGAGGGTGACTCACTTCCAGTATCAGCATTTATGGATCACGCTGACGGTACATTTGAGCAGGGTGCTTCTGCTTACGAGAAGCGTGGTGTAGCTGTTATGGTTCCACAGTGGAACGAGGCTACATGTGCTAAGTGTAACAAGTGTGCATTTGTTTGCCCACACGCTACTATCCGTCCATTTGCACTTAACGAGGAAGAGCTCGCTAACGCTCCTGAGAATATGAGAGTTGCTGAGAAGCCAATCGTTAAGACAGATTATAAGTACACACTCGCTGTTTCTCCATTTGACTGTATGGGTTGTGGTGTTTGTATCGGCGTTTGTCCTACAAACTCACTCACTATGGTACCTCGTGAGACTCAGGATGCTGAGCAGGCAGTATTTGATTACTGTGTTGCTAACGTTACAGAAAAGCCTGAGACAACAGCTAACATCAACGTAATTTCTTCACAGTACAAGCAGCCACTCCTCGAGTTCTCAGGTTCATGTGCTGGTTGTGCTGAAACATCATACGCAAGACTTATCACTCAGCTCTTCGGTGACAGAATGTACGTTTCTAACGCTACAGGTTGTTCATCAATCTGGGGTGGTCCTGCTGCTACATCACCATATACAACAAACAAAGACGGCCACGGTCCTGCTTGGGCTAACTCACTCTTCGAGGACAACGCTGAGCACGGTCTTGGTATGTATTTAGGTCAGAAGGCAGTTAGAGACAGACTCATCGAGCAGGTTAAGGAAATCGTTGATTGCGATAAGGCAAATGACGAGCTTAAGGCTGCTGCTACTGAGTACCTTAACACTGTTGAAGACGGCGAGGCAAACGCTAAGGCTACAAAGGCACTCGTTGCTCAGCTTGAGACAGTTAAGGATGATTGTGACCACTGCAAGGCTATCTACGATTCAAAAGAGTTCTTATCTAAGAAGTCAGTTTGGATCTTCGGTGGCGACGGTTGGGCATACGACATCGGCTTCGGCGGTGTTGACCACGTTTTAGCATCTGGTGAAGATGTAAACATCATGGTATTCGATACTGAGGTTTACTCTAACACAGGTGGTCAGGCTTCTAAGGCTTCTAACATCGGTCAGGTTGCACAGTTCGCTGCTGCAGGTAAGGCTATCCAGAAGAAGTCACTCGCTGACATCGCTATGTCTTACGGTTACATCTACGTAGCTCAGATTGCTATGGGTGCTGATATGAACCAGACACTCAAGGCTATCCGTGAGGCTGAGGCTTACAAGGGTCCATCACTCATCATCGCTTACGCTCCATGTGAGATGCACTCAATCAAGGGCGGTATGATTAACTGCCAGAAGGAAATGGAAAGAGCTATCGCTTGCGGTTACTGGAACAACTTCCGTTACAACCCAGACCTCGAGCTTGAGGGCAAGAACCCATTCATCCTCGATTCAAAGGCTCCATCAGCTTCTTACCGTGACTTTATCCTTAACGAAGCTCGTTACAGCTCACTCACACGTTCATTCCCAGAGAGAGCAAACGAACTCTTCGAGAAGGCTGAAGCTACAGCAATGAAGAGATACGAGACTCTTGCAAAGCGTGCAGGTAAATAATAAGTGCCGAGGACCGCAGACCTCATAAAGTCAAATACGAACCCCACCGACTAGAGTTTACTATCGTAAACAAGGGAGGGTGAGAGAGTATGTGGACTTTTGTGGAATAGCGGAGGTCAACGAGGCATGATATCGCTGTACGTAGTACCGATATTAACTTCATAACGCTTAAAAAGGCGGTGTACCATTCGGTGCACCGCCTGATTTTTTGCATATAAAAACAAAAAAGCTCGGATAAGTCCCATTTATGGGACACACATCGTGGTAATATATAGTCACAGCAAAGGAAAACGTTTGAAAAGTAATTGCTTTATTATGGAGGTCTGTTATGTTTGACTTTAACCTTGACGGGAAAATTGATGCTTTTGACTTAGCGTTAGGATGTATGATGTTTGATGAGCTTGAAAAACAAGAGCAAAGAGAACAGTTTGAGGATAATTTGTGTTCTTCAGGCATTGATCCGCTTGACCTCGAATATATGGATGACGATGAGCGAGAAGATTTTCTGTTTGAAAACAACATCGACGCTGACGATTTTGATTTCTGATTACTACTCACATTTTGTGTTGTTATACCTTTTCTTTCTCTGCGGGGTTTTTGTAAATTTTCCTCGCACGGGAGGGGCTGAGGCTCCTCCCGTAACTCCTACTATGACGCCTTTGTGTGTTGTTTGCTTTTTTACGGGGAGATTTTCCCCCGGTCGGGCAGGTTTGGTGATTTGCTTGCCCGACTCTCCTTTCTGAAATTTCCATGCATTTTGGTTTCTGTTTGTGAACGCATCCTGTAAACGGGTGCGTTCTTCTTTTCTTGACAATATTTTTATGTAGCTGTATAATTACGCTGTTCACAATAGAATAAATAGCGATATTGTGCGTTTTCACACTTGAGTTTACGGCTTGACTGTAAATGAGAGGACAAGGGAAGCGTGGTGAGAATCCACCGCAACAGCCATTACCGTATTTTGGTTTTACCGATGAGTCGGAATGCTTGTCATATCGTGATTTGCAAACGGTTTTCGGGCAACGGAGAACTGCGGTGTTTTAAATGTATTCGCGTTCTCTTTGGAGGACGCGTTTGTTTTTATTCATTGAGAATATAAAATTTTTCAATGAAAGAAGGACAAAAAATGAAAACAAAAGTTTTATCACTGGTGCTCGCTTTAGTAATGTGCTTATCGCTCACCACTGCTTTATGCGGGTGCAACAATGCTGACAAAGGGGCAACTGCATCACAGGTTGAAACTGTGATGACAACTGAGGACCCACGATGGAAAAATGCTACTTACACAGAAGATGTTACTCTAGGCGAGGGTGCAATAACGATTGATGTAGAAATTAAAGCAGGCGAAAAGGCAATCACAGTTACTATCAACACAGATGCTGAAAATCTTGAGGATGCTCTGCTTGGTGCTGAACTTGTTGAGGGTGAGGACGGTGCATATGGCCTTTATATCAAGACGGTTAACGGAATCTTAGCCGACTATGATGTTGACCAGTCTTATTGGGCTATGTACAAAGATGGTGAGTATCTGACAAACAGTGCTAAGGAAACCGCTATAACAAGCGGCGACCACTACGAGCTTATTTATACAAAGTGATGTGCTGCAAAGACAAACGTTATAAAAAGTTCAGGCTGTCACTGTTTGAAATGACATTGTTTGCAATGTTTTCTGCGATGATGTTCATATCAAAAATCGTGATGGAGTTTTTACCTAATTTCCATCTACTAGGAATGTTTACGATATTGCTCACTGTAGTTTATCGCAAGAAAGCATTGGTGCCGATTTATATCTACGTTTTCTTAAACGGTGTGTATTCGGGCTTTAATATGTGGTGGGTGCCGTATCTGTATATATGGACTGTTTTGTGGGCGGTAGTTATGTTACTACCAAAGAATATGAGCAAAAAAGCTCAGATAGTAGTTTATCCGATTATTTGTGCTTTGCACGGTTTGTGTTTTGGGTTGCTTTACGCACCTGCACAGGCTGTGATGTTCTCACTTAACTTTGAACAAATGGTTGCGTGGGTGGTAGCAGGCTTGCCGTTTGACGCTGTGCACGCTGTTGGCAATTTTTTAGCAGGTTTGCTCATATATCCGCTGTCGCTGGTGCTAAAAAAAATGAATAGAAAATTCGTTTAAAACTACTTTCAGGGTGCTGGATTTTAAACAGCATCCTGATTTTTTATTTAACGAAAGATAAAAAATAACAATCAAGTTGATTTGATTTGGGATTTTTTTGCAGTTGTGATTAAAGTATTGAAAAACTGGTTGTTGCGTAGTATAATGTATGTGTGTAATTATAATTATAAGTGTGCCTTGAGTGCTATTTAGTGAAAATTTTAAACAGGTACACAGGATGAGGTTAATAATTTAGAAGAAATTTATTAACTATTTAATCCGAGATAGAGGGGTTAATATGGAGCCATTTAAGAAAAGAGTCTGGCTGTCGTCGCCTACGATGCACGGCGATGAAATGAATCACATAACTGAGGCATATGAGAGCAACTGGATGTCTACAGAAGGCGAGAATTTAGTGGAAATAGAGCGTATTATTTGCGAGAAAACAGGTTGCAGGTATGGCGTTCCTCTTTCTTGCGGCACATCTGCACTTCATCTTGCGATAAAACTCGCAGGTGTGAAGCAAGGAGATAATGTTTTCTGCAGTGATATGACATTTGGTGCGACTGTTAATTCGGTGGTTTACGAAAAGGCTAATCCGATTTTCATTGATACAGAATACGACACATGGAATATGGACCCTGTCGCACTTGAAAAAGCTTTTGAGATGTATCCTGATACAAAAGTGGTTATTGTCGTAAATCTTTACGGAACTCCTGCCAAATATGACGAGATTTGTGCTATCGCACAAAAGTATGGTGCGATTGTTATCGAAGATGCGGCGGAGTCTTTGGGTGCTTTGTATAAAGGTAAGCAGACAGGAACTTTCGGAAAATACAATGTTATTTCGTTTAACGGCAACAAGATTATAACAGGTTCATCGGGCGGAATGCTTTTAAGCGATGATAAGGAAGCTGTTGATAAAGCTAGAAAATGGTCAACACAAAGTCGCGAGAATGCTCCTTGGTATCAACACGAGGAGGTTGGTTACAATTACCGTATGAGTAATGTTATTGCGGGTATAGTACGTGGTCAGCTCCCTTATTTACAGGAGCATATTGCTCAGAAAAAAGCGATTTACGATAGATATAAGGAAGGCTTCAAGGATTTACCTGTTACTATGAATCCTTACGATGAAAGTACTATGGCACCGAATTTTTGGCTGTCTTGTATTCTCATTGACGAAAAGGCTATGTGTAAACAGGAAAGAAGCGACACTACCACTTCTTTTGTTACTGAAAAAGGTAAGACCTGTCCTGATGAAATTTTACAGACACTTGAAAAGTATAACGCAGAGGGAAGACCAATCTGGAAGCCGATGCATATGCAACCTATTAACAGAATGTATGAATTCGTGACTGTTGAGGGAAATACAAGAGAATGTAACGTCGGTGCGGATATTTTCCACAGAGGTCTTTGTCTGCCTAGCGACAACAAAATGACTGAAGAAGAGCAAGACAAGATTATTGAGATTGTGAGAAGTTGTTTTGAGTGAGGTACATATGGCTTTAAATCGTAAGAAAGGCTTTTACGAAAAGTACATAAAAGTTCCACAGGATGTTTTTATAGCACTTGTTGCACTCATTGTTTTAAGTCCTGTTTTATTTATAGTGGCAATTCTTGTGAAAACAAAGCTCGGCTCTCCCGTTATATTTAAACAGGAGAGAGCAGGAAAAAACGGCGAACCGTTTTATATGTATAAATTCCGCTCGATGACGGACGAAAGAGATGAAAACGGTGAATTGCTTCCTGACGAGCAAAGGCTAACAAAATTTGGAAAGCTCTTGAGAAGCACTTCGCTTGATGAATTGCCGTCACTTTTAAACGTTGTTTGCTTAGAGGTTTCTTTAGTGGGACCAAGATGTCTTTATGTTCGTTATAACGAAAGATACAATGAGCATCAAGCTCGAAGACTTGAAGTAAAACCAGGTATTACTGGGCTTGCCCAGACAAATGGCAGAAATGCGATAAGCTGGGAAAAAAAGTTTGATTATGACGTGCAATACGTAGATAACATCACCTTTATCGGGGATTGGAAAATAATGTTTAATACCGTTTTAAAGGTGTTCAAGCGAGAGGGAATTACTTCTTCAACATCGGTAACTATGGAAGAATTTATGGGCAGCGAAGTGGAGACAATCGCTTATGAGTAATCGTTTGATTATAGTTGGTGCAGGCGGTCACGGCAAGGTGATTGCTGACATTGCAATAAAAAATGGTTATACAAATATAGTTTTTGTAGACGACAACGCAAATGGCAGTTGTATGGGTTTTCCTGTCATAGGAACAAGTGAAAAAATAAACGATTTCAATGACGGCAAGACGGATTTTGTGATCGGAATCGGAAGTAACAAAACACGCAAATTGATTGCTGAAAAATATGATGTTAACTGGGTGACGCTTATTCATCCGTCAGCTCAGATTTCTGTGAATGTTTCTATTGATGTCGGTACGGTTGTTATGGCAGGTGCCATAGTGAATGCAGATGCAGAAATTGGAAAACACTGCATTATTAACACAGGGGCAGTTGTTGAGCACGATAATATTATAGAAAATTTCGTTCACATATCGCCAAAGGTGGCTTTAGGCGGAACTACTCACATAGGTGAGCTGACACATATAGGAATAGGTGCCAGTGTAATAAATAATATAAGCATATGCGAAAACTGCGTTTTAGGTGCAGGAGCGGTTGTGGTTGATAATATTGAACATAGCTCAACTTATGTTGGTGTACCTGCGAAGGAAGTTTTATGAAGATTTTATATGTAACAACTATTTCGTTGACAATAAATACCTTTTTTAAACCACATATAGAAATGCTTGTAAAACAGGGGAATACTGTCGATATTGCATGCAATTACAATGATTTAGTTATAGACCCGTTTTACAGCGACCTTGGTTGTAAGTCGTATCAGATTGACTTTTCACGCTCGCCGTTATCTTTAGATAACGTTAAGGCATATAAGCAGTTGAAAAAAGTCGTTGAAAACGGTGATTATGACATAGTTCATTGTCATACACCTAACGCTTCAATGATAACAAGGCTGGTGTGTAGAAAGTACAGGAAGAAAAACGGGTTGAAAGTGTTTTACACTGCCCATGGATTTCACTTTTATAAAGGTGCACCAAAGCTTAATTGGATGGTTTTCTATCCTATCGAAAAGATTTGCTCTCGTTTTACCGATAAGCTGATAACCATAAATCGTGAGGATTATGCTCTTGCTCAAGGTAAATTTAACGCTAAGGAAGTATGCTATGTTCCGGGTGTTGGAATTGACCTTTCAAAGTTTGAAGATATTCAAGTTGATAAGGGTGCTAAAAGACGAGAAATCGAAGTACCTGAAAACTCGTTTTTGCTTTTTTCAGTAGGCGAGCTTAACGAAAATAAAAACCATCAGGTTGTTATAAAAGCACTGGCAAAGCTTAGAAATCCGCAAATTCATTACGCTATTGCGGGGGTTGGCGAAAAGCGTGAGTATTTACTCCAACTAGCCAAGGAGCTTGGTGTATTAAAGCAAGTACATTTACTCGGATACAGAACCGATGTGATGGAGCTGTATCAATGTGCAGATGTGTTTATTTTTCCTTCAATCCGTGAGGGACTGTCTGTATCGCTTATGGAGGCGATGGCAAGTGGTAAACCGATTGTATGCAGTTGTATACGAGGCAACACAGATTTGGTTGACGAGAGTAACGGTTGCTTGTTTTCCTCATATAGTGTGGATGAATGTAAAAATGCGATTGAAAACATAATCAAGTCAGAATTAAACGATATATCAAACAATAATCTGGAAAAGATTTTGTTATTCTCAAAAAACAGAGTATTGGAGAAAATGAAAGATATTTATGAAGTGTGAAGAGTTTAGTCCTCTCGTATCTATAATAATTCCTGTTTATAATGGCAGTAATTATATGAGAGAAGCTATTGACAGTGCATTAGCACAAACGTACAAAAATATTGAAATTATTGTTGTTAATGATGGTTCTTGCGATAATGGTGCAACCGATGCGATAGCCAGGGAATACGGCGACAAAGTGCGTTATTTTTGTAAAGAAAACGGCGGAGTATCTACGGCACTGAATATGGGCATCCGTAATATGAATGGTGAGTATTTTTCGTGGCTGTCCCACGATGATGTCTATACTCCCGATAAGGTGGAAAAGGCTGTTGAAGCGTTGTCAAAAATCGAGGATAAGCGTGCGATAGTGTGTTGTGAATGTGTTCACATTGATAAAAATTCAAATTTGATTTCTTCTGCAACAAATACCACAACGATAGAGAAAGATGAGCTTGTTTTGTGGGACGCTGTTCTTTTGAAAATGCTCAGAGAAGGTACAATGAACGGCTGTGCGTTACTTATACATAAAGCGGTTTTCGATGATGCAGGAATGTTTGATGAAACATTGCGTTTTAATCAGGATTCGTTTATGTGGAACAAAATTTTTCTCAAGGGATACTCGATGCTTTCTATTCCACATATTTGTGTCAAAGGTAGAATTCACGATAAGCAGTTGACCCAGACCGGACAAGCTATATTTCGCGATGATTGTAAAAAAATGAGCGAGTTTCTTATTCCAGAGCTTTTAAAGGTAAGCACTAAAGAAAAGAACTTCATTTATGAATATATAAAGTACAATGCAAAATATAAAAACACTGAGGTTGTAAAAACAGCGTATATAAAGGCTAAAGAAAAAAAGCTGATTTCTTTTTCAGCTTTCGTAAATATAGCGATATTACGTATTTATGGTGTAATTCGACCTCTAATTAGAAAGATGTATTACTCTATGTTCAGAAACATTAAGACGTCATAAGGGGAAATAGATGTTACCTTTTGTTATTTTGCTTCTTGTTCCCATAGCTATTCAGCACATAAAAATTAAAGGGATAGATTATTCGAAGAAGTGTCAATTTGCCTTAACATTTTTCTTCGTCGGACTGACACTGCTTGTGATGTTGCGTCACAAAACCATTGGCACTGACACACAACTATATATTTATTACTTTGAACGTTTCAATGTGATGGAGTGGTCAGAAATTCCCGACCTATCGTTGGAGCTCGGCTATTCGTACTATAATAAGCTGATTTCTGTATTCACAGACGACCCTCAGGTTTTTCTTGCTATAACTGCGGTTGTTATATCAGCTATGATTTATCCTACATACAGACGTTTGTGTTTAGATCCGTCGCTCACTATTGTTCTATTCTGTATTATGTCTACATTTGTTATGATGTTCTCGGGAATAAGACAGATGATAGCGATTGCCATAGGTTTTATTGCATACGAGTTCACTCGCAAGAAAAAGCTCTTTCCTTTTATATTAGCGGTGGCTGTAGCAGTAATGTTCCATTCGAGTGCTTTTATGCTGATTTTTATGTATCCTTTGTTTCACGCAAAGATTACCAAAAAATGGCTGTATATTATTGTTCCGCTGACCTTTGTATTGTTTGTGTTTAACGCACAGGTATTCTCTGTGTTGAGCGTAGTGTTAGAGCATTATACCAGATTTTCAGCGACTACCGTTTCTACAGGAGCTTATGCAATGATTGCGTTGTTTGCAGTTTTTGCTTTGTTCTCTTTCTTTGTGCCGGATGAAGATTTAGTTGATGCGGAAACAATCGGTTTAAGAAACTTTTTGTTGCTATCTATTTTCATACAGATATTCGCTCCGCTTCATACGCTTGCAATGAGAATGAATTATTACTATATTATTTTCATTCCGCTGTTGTTGCCTAAGATAATTCAGACTAAGAGTGTGAGATGGAGACAAGTTGCGATTGCCGGCAGATATGTTATGGTAGTATTTTTCTTGTTGTATTTCTTTGTCAGTGCATCAGGAGAAGGAGCACTCGACGTATTCCCATACCACTTCTTCTGGGAGGACGTTGTATGAAAGTAGTGCAGATAAACGCGACCTGTGGTGTCGGAAGCACCGGAAGAATATGTGTCGGAATAAGTGAACAGCTTAATGCTCAGCAGATTGAAAACTACATTCTCTACAGCAGTAAAACAAGTGGTTATCCTGGGGGCTTGCAGTGTTCAACTGACGCTGATATAAAACTCCAGTCTTTAAAGTCTCACGTTTTTGGTAATTATGGCTTCAATTCCCAAAAAGCCACAAAAAAGATGATTCAGTATCTTGAAGAGATAAAGCCTGATATTGTGCATCTTCATAATATACATGGTCACGACTGCGACCTAGGTTTGCTGTTTAGCTATTTTAAAGAAAAGAAGCAAAAGCTTGTGTGGACATTCCACGATTGCTGGACATTTACTGCTTACTGTGCTTACTTTTCAATGTGTAACTGTGAAAAATGGAAAAGCGGTTGTTTTAACTGCAGTCAGAAAAATCAGTTTAGTTTTTTGTTCGATAAAAGCAGAGAACTCTTTGATAAAAAGAAAAAGCTGTTTACGGGCTTGGATTTAACGATTGTCACACCGTCTAAATGGCTGTGTGATGTGGTTAAAGAATCCTTTTTCAAGGATTATCCAGTAAGAGTAATTTACAATGGAATTGATTTAGATATTTTTAAACCGACTGAAAGTGACTTTAAAAAGAGATACAATGTACCTATGGACAAAAAAATTGTTTTGGGTGTATCTCTTGAGTGGGGTCAGAGAAAGGGCTTGGATGTTTTTCTTGAGCTTTCAAAAAGACTTGATGATAAAAAGTATCAAATAGTTTTAGTTGGAACTAACCCTGAAACAGACAAGCTGTTGCCTGACAATGTGATTTCAATTCACAGAACAGAAAGCCAAAAAGAGCTTGCCGAGATTTACACGGCAGCAGATGTTTTTGTAAACCCTACACGCGACGAGGTTTTGGGTTTGGTGAATATTGAAGCTATTGCGTGCGGAACACCGGTAATTACATTTAACAGCGGTGGAAGTCCCGAATGTATTGACAAAACCTGCGGTGTTGTTATTGATTGTGATGACGTTGATGCTGCGGTTGAACAAATCGGATTTATCTGTACACAAAAACCTTTCGACAAAGAAAGCTGTATAAAGTACGCAGAAAATTTTGATAAGCAACAAAATTTCAGAAAATATCTGGATGTTTATAGGGAGATATGTTTTGACTGAATTACAGGCTAAGGAATTTGAAATTTTAAAAAAGTTTGTTGAGATTTGCGAAAAGCTCGGACTAAAATTTTTCCTTGTGTGCGGAACTGCACTTGGTGCTGTGAAGTATCAGGGCTTTATTCCGTGGGATGATGATATTGATGTGGGAATGTACAGAGAAGATTACGAGATTTTCTGTGAAAAAGCCCCTGTGCTGTTACCCGAGTATTACTTTTTGCAGACCTATAAAACCGATTACAATTTTCCTTATATATTTGCAAAAATAAGAGATTCAAGAACTACATATATTGAGAAAAGCAATTCAGAGCTTAATATTCACCACGGTGTTTACATTGATATATTTCCGTTGGACGGATATCCGAAAGATAAAAATAAAGCCGCGGTGATGACAAGAAAAAAGAAACTACTGGATTTGAAAAAGGCTTGTGTTTTCAAAGTAAATGAAAATTACTCGTTTAAAGCAAAAATGCTGATGAAGCTTGAACGCATACTCGGTTATCATAAGAGAACACATTCAATCGTTAAAAGGATTGAGGAGTTGATTTCTCAGTGGAAGGTTGACCAGTCAGCAGTAATCTGTAACCACGGCAATTGGCAGGGAGAGCTTGAGTTTGCTTCAAAAGAGCAGTATGGAGAGGGTGCTTTTGCAACCTTTGAAGGGTTAAAGGTCCGAGTGCCTGAGAAATTCGACGAGTATCTTACTCAAAAATACGGTGACTGGCGAGCTGATTTGCCAAAAGAGGAAAAAATCGGTCATCACTTTTATGAGGTGTGCGACCTTAATAAGCCGTATACTGAATATATTGAGATATTGTCTAAGGACAGAATTAGATTAAAGTAGGTATCTGTGCAGGTGTTTCCTGCCTAATATAAATTTCTATGGAGGTAGATTAAAATGAACAAAAAGTTCTCAAGAGTAGTATCCATGTTACTCTGTGCCATTATGGTTGCAACAATGTTGCCTTTATCAGCGTTTGCCGCAACCTTTGATACAGCAGTAACAGACGAATACTACAGTGTCATCTCAAAGCACGAGTACACTCTTGCACCTGGTGCAACTGAAACAGAAATCGTGCTCAACAATGCAGAAGGCTCAAGACGCCAGATTGCACACGTTATGGAGGTTGACACAAAGAATCCAACTATCCAGGTGCTTCCGGGTTATTATGGTATCGACAAATTAGATCCTAATAACTTAAACGATAGCACACACTGGACAGACGCACGAGTTACTCAGACAGTTGAGTACTATGAAAATCAGCTTGGTTATAACGTAGTTGGTGCTATGAATACAGCACTTGCTTACGACTCCAACGCACCGTACGACTTTATGATGTACAACGGCGTTGTGCTTTCTGACCCTGCTAACCATTCAGGTAACGCACAGACATACCTTGCTATTAAGCAGAATGGTGATTGTGAGCTTCGTTCAAGAACCGAGCCTTTCGAGGAAGACGACTACAACGTTGTTGCTGCTAACTTCGGTTGGCTCGTAAAAGACGGTGCTCTTGTTACAAAGACACCTGAGAGAACAACTGCGGCTGCTTCAAGATCAATGCTCGGTATCAAAGCTGACGGTACTCTCGTTATCTGTCAGTTTGACGGACGTGTATCACCTACAGCTACAGGTCTTTCCAACTACGAAATGGGCGAAATGATGCTCGCACTCGGTTGCGTTAACGCAGTTAACGGTGACGGTGGCGGTTCTTCAACATTCGTTACAAAGCGTGAGGGCGAAGATACTCACACAATGCGTTCTATCCCTTCCGACGGTTCAGAGCGTCCAACAATCAACAGCATTATGGTAGTTTCAACAGCAAGTGCAACAGGTGTGTTCGACCATCCTGTAATCGGTGCTGACTATGACTATTTTGCTGCAAAAACAAGCTATGAGTTCACTGCTCAGGGTATTGATACAGCAGGCTTCGAAATGGAAGTTCCGGCTGACGCTACTTGGACACTTTCAGACACATCATTCGGTACAATTGAAAACGGTGTGTTCACATCAAATGGTAAAATTGGTGCAGTTGATGTTCAGATGGTTTACAACTCAAACGTTGTAGGTTCAAGAACAATCAACATTGTTAATCCTGACACTTTCGGATTTGCACAGGAAAGCACCGTTATTCCTTACGGTAAGAAGGTGGATGTTGCAGTTACTGCGACTTACGGCTCTGATGATGCATCAGTATATTTGGGCGACCAGTATTCACTTGTTCTCTCCGATACAACAGCTGCAACACTTGTTGGCTCAACACTTACTGCAACTACAGACGAAACAAAAACAGGTGTTAAGGTAACAGCTACATATCTTCCGGACCCAACTGTAATAAGTGTTTTAAATGTTTCTTTCGGTAAGGGCTCAGAAGTTCTCTACGATTTCGAGGATGGCGACGCTTCTGATTGGATGGGCTTTGATGAAGCAAAGCAGTATTCTATTGATAATGGTATAAACAATACGCTTGTTGGTTCATCTCCTTTAGCAGGTCAGTATTCTGATGAAACAGACGGCAACACATTCCTTGCTACTAAAGAAAATGGTGGACAGGTAAGAAACGGCGAGTACGCTCTTGCTTGGAGCATTGACAATACCAATGCGGCATTTGCAGGCTGGACATACAACGTTTTATTTAACGTAGGCGGACCTACAGTATTACGTGACGTTGCTAACGGCAAGAATGCAACAAAGCTCGGTATGTGGCTCTACATTCCTGAGGGGGCTACAGGCCTTGCTTTCCAGTCACAGCTTTATGTAAAGAACGCTGACGGCTCATATACTTGCAAGCAGGCTCATTTCACTTTCACAACAAAGAGTGGAACAGTTAAGAACCTGAATTCTTGTACAGAGGCTGATATCCCTGAGTCAAGATGGGTATATGCATCAATCGACCTTACAGCGTACGATTATATTTGTATGCCTGATCCGGCTGATACATCTAACAGTCGTTCACCATCAGTTATCAGAACATATATTAAGCCAACAGCTCCTGCTGTTCACACTTTCTATATCGACGATATTACACTCGACTACAGCTCAGCTGTTGATGACAGAGTATTACCAACAATTTCTGATGTTTGCTACATTCCTGCTGACGAAGCAGTAGCACTTGAAGATGGTGCTAAGATTTCTCAGAATACAATGGCATTCTCTGCAGCAGTTGCTGATAATGCAGAGCTTGACAACTCAACAGCAAAAATCACAGTTGACGGTGTTGCTGTTGAAAGTGCAAAGGTAGCAGGTAAGTTCCTTACTTGCGAAAACGTAACACTTACAAATGGTGTTCACACAGTTGCTTTTGAGATTAAGGATAAACTCGGCAACCCAGCAAAAGTTACAAGAACATTTACAGTAGGCAGTGAGGCTTTAATCACATTAAGCGGTCACAACGACTCAAATGCTCCTGCTGAATATGATTCAATTTACTATGTAGACATTAACACAGCAGATGTAGAAGCTATTGATGGCATTACAGCAACAATCAATCTCCAGACAGCTAATAACTGGGAGATTGAGGGCTTAAAGACACTCACAGGCTTTGAAGCTACTGCACAGGTTAATGAAGTTTCAAACAACGTAACAGTTAATATTAAAAAGGTTAAAGATACAGAACTTACAGGTGCTCAGACACTCGTAAGCATTCCTGTACGTGTATGGTCTTGGGATGCTATCAATCATGTCACAGGCGAGGCTATTGCTCCTGAAACTCAGTTTGCTACAGGTAACAACCCAATCGTTACTATTGATTATAATGTAGTAAATGGTGTTATCGATTTTGCTGACAATGCATATGATGGTTATTTTGCTACATTTGGCGGTGACGTTTCAGTTGCTACAAACTTAAACGACTCTGTTAACCCATGGCACTACCATGATGCAGAGCTCACAGTTTTAAATGAAGATGCATCTTGTCTTACAGATGGTTACAAGGACAGAACATATTGTGAGACTTGTAAGTCCGTAATTGACTGGGGTACAGTTGTTGAACCTAAGGGTCACACTTATGAGGATATTGACGGCTTACGCAAGTGCGAATGTGGCGAGCTCTTCAACGGCGAATACAACGGCAAGCTTTACGCTGACGGTGCAATTGTTGAAGGCTGGGTTGAAAACAGCTACTATGTAGACGGCAAAAAGGTTACAGGTCTCCAGAAGATTGATGATTACTACTATGACTTCGGCACAGACGGAGTTTGTGTTGATAAGATGAAGTACAGTGGTCTGCTCGACATCGACGGTGTTAACTACTATGCAATCGGCGGTAAGCTTTCAAGCGGTTGGCAGCAGGTTGAGAGTGATTGGTACTTCTTCAGCCCTGTTGACGGTGCCGGTGTTGATGGTACACACTATACAGAAGATGCTATCGTATATGAATTCGAAAACGGCAAACTCCTTGACGGCGTTTGGGTTAAGATGAGAGATGGCTACAGATACTGGTACGGCCCAAGCTACTACAAGAAGTTTACTGCTTCTGCTACTCATAACGCAGATCCATATGTAATCGATGGTGATACATACTTCTTTGATATGAAGGGTTATATGCAGACAGGCATTATCCCTTACAGAGATACAGCACAGCAGATTATCGTTTACTACGATTGTGGTACTGACGGTAAGGCTGAGCTTCTCACAGGCCCTTACAAGGGATATTTCTATCAGGATGGCATCCGTCTTAACAATTACCAGCTCGTACAGGATAAAGAGGGTAACTTCTACTTTATCGACGCAGGTCATAAGTATGCAGTTAACACCAAGCTTTACCTTTCTGAGCAGTTTGTAAGTGGTAAGACTTATGCAGACGGTACACCACTTTCTGTTGGTTACTATGAGTTCGATGAGAACGGTAAGATGGTTATCAAGAATGGTCCAATCGGTGACTATTTCTACAAGAATAACTCAGTTGTAAAGGCTTATAAACTTATAAATTATGATGGAGACTTCTACTTCATCAACAGTGGTAATAAGCTCACTAAGAACACAAGATTGTATCTTACTGATGAATTTGTAAGCGGCAAGACATTTGCAGACGGCACACCGCTTCCTGTTGGTTACTATGACTTCGATGAGAACGGCAAGATGGTTATCAAAGAAGGCAGAATCAATGGTTTCTTATACAAGAACAATGCTCGTTTAACAGCTTATCAGTTAGTAAACTATGAAGGTGACTATTACTTTATCAACGATGGTCACAAGTACGCTGCTAACACAACAATCTACCTCTCACAGCAGTTTGTAGAGGGTAAGACCTTTGCAGATGGTACACCGCTTTACGTTGGTTATTACAACTTCGACGAGAACGGTAAGATGGTAGTAAATAATGGTCCTGTTGGTAACTATTTCTATAAGAATAATATCAGACAGAATGCTTATAAGTTAGTAAACTTCGATGGTGACTACTACTTCATCAACGATTATAACAAGCTTGCTAAGAGCACAAGACTTTATCTCTCAGCTCAGTTTGTAGAGGGTAAGACATTTGCAGATGGCACACCGCTTCCTGTTGGTTACTATGACTTTGATGAGAACGGTAAGATGGTTGTTAAGAATGGTATCATCAACGGTTACTATTACAAGAACAACGTTGTTCAGAAAGCTTACCAGTTAGTAGAAGTTGAGGGTGATTACTACTTTATCAACAGCGGTAATAAGCTCGCAACAAATACTAAGCTCTACCTTACAGAAGAATTTGTAGGTGGTAAAACATACGCTGACGGCAGTGCTATGTTACCAGGCTACTATGAGTTCGATGCTACAGGTAAGATGGTAGGTCAGAACGGACCTATCGGCGATTACTTCTATCGCAACGGTGTTAGATTAAACGCTTATCAGTTAGTTGAGTATGACGGCAACTTCTACTTCATTAACGACGGCAACAAGATTGCTAAGGACAAGAAAATCTGGCTCTCAGCTCAGTTTGTTGTTGGCAAGACATATGCTGACGGTTCTATGATTGAGGTTGGTTATCACTACTTCGACGCTGACGGCAAGATGGTTGTAGACTAATTACTTTTATAAAGTTTCCCGACTCCGTAAAAAGAGTCGGGTGCTGTGTATGAATCAATGCCTCCACGCGGCACACAGCGGAAACGATTTTATCGGCTGAATTGATTCAAAATGTTTAAATTATTGTAAGAGTGAGTGTTAATGATATATTACTTAGGTTATTACAACTGTGACCAGATAAGGAGCGAAAGCAGATTGGCGGCTCCTGCTACCGAGAATAAAATGAAATATATCCTTTCTGCACTCACTGAGGCTTGTGACGAAGAAATCACGGTTGTTTCTCCCGCACAGACAAAGCTGTGTCGGTTTGTAAAAGGCAGAAAGCTGAGAATAGGCGATAATGTAGTTTTGAAAACGTTTTCGTCTTTCAACAGCAAAAATAAACTAGTCCGCATTTTCGGGCATTTGTTGACAAGACTAAATCTTATTTATTATCTTTTAAAAAACGTTAATAAGGATGACCATTTAGTTGTGTACCATTCTTTAGTTTTTATGAATATATTAAAACTATTGAAGAAGTACAAAAAGTTTGGTCTTACTATCGAAGTTGAGGAATTGTACTCTGACGTTACCGAAAATGAAGAACAGAGAAAAAAAGAGATAGAATATTTGCAAATAGCGGACAGTTACATTTTTATTACCGAGCTGTTAAGAAAAGAAGTAAACGACAAGAAGCCGTTTGCAATTTCTCACGGAACATATAGTGCTGTGTCGGACTTGGGTTTTTCTTTCAATGACGATAAAGTCCATGTCGTGTATGCAGGCACTTTCAGAAAAGCTAAAGGTGGAGCTTTTACGGCTATCCCTGTTGCACAATACCTTGATGAAAATTATGTACTTGAGATTTTGGGCAGTGGCTCAAAAGAGGAAGTCGAAGAAGTAAAAAAAGAGATAGAAGAAGTATCAAAGGAATCAAGGTGTATGGTTAATTACGTTGGCTTTAAGTCGGGTGATGATTTTAATTCTTATATACAGGCATGTCATATCGGGCTGAGTACACAACTGGCTGACGCTAAATTTAACGCTACTTCTTTTCCGTCTAAGGTTCTTATGTATATGTCAAATGGCTTAAGAGTAGTGAGCGTTCGTATACCGGCGATTGAAACATCTAAAGTTGGAGAACACATTTATTATTATGACGAACAAAATGCAGAAGAAATCGCAAAGGTTATCAAGTCAGTGCAGTTAGTCGATGAATATGACAGCAGAAAAGTCCTTGATGTTCTTCATAAGGATTTTGTAAAACAATTTAATTCTCTTTTACACAGGTGAAAATATGAATCGTAAAATAGGAGCTGTGCTTTCCTATGTATTTATGATATTCGAGGTTTTGTCAACTCTGTTGCTAACTCCGCTTATCATAAGCTCTTTAGGGGATGCTGAGTACGGTGTGTATAAGCTCATTGCGTCTGTTACGGGGTATTTGCTTTTGCTCGATTTGGGTATGGGCAATTCTGTTGTGCGTTATGTAGCGAAGTATAAAGAAAACAACGACCTTAACAGCAATCGCAAGTTCGTTGGTGTGTGTGTAATATTTTACTCAATTATTGCTGTTGTAGTGCTTGCTTTAGGCGGTATCCTGATAATGTTTTTTCAGGATATTTTTGCTAAAGGATTATCACCGTCAGAGATTGAACTAAGTAAACAATTATTAGTTTTAACAGTGCTTAACGCTGCGGTAACACTTGGAACGTCAGTTTTTAACAACATCATAATTGCATACTCTAGATTTACGGTTTCAAAAGGCTCTGCAATTATCCAGATTATTGCAAGGATAATTTTGACGGTTGTAGCACTTGAGCTTGGTTTTAAAAGTATTGCTATAGTTGCGATTAATCTTTTGCTTACCGTTATTGTCAGACTATACTACATAATATATGTGCTTTATGTGTTAAAGCTTAGACCGAAATTTAAAAATATTGATTTTAGTTTCATAAAAGAGATAGTTGCTTACTCTTCGTTTATCTTGCTGCAAATGATAGCTACACAGATAAATTGCTATGCAGACCAGGTGCTTTTGGGAATGTTTGTTGTTTCATCATCTGTGATAATAGCAGTTTACGGTGTCGGAACTCAGCTTGTGCAGTATTTTCAAAGCATTGGTCAGGCACTCGGCGGTATTTTAATGCCAGGTGTTGTAAAAATGGTTGAAAAGGGAGCTACACCGGAAGAGTTACAGAACGAGATGGTCAGAATAGGAAGATACTCTTTAAGTATTTTGGGAATAATATTCGTAGGTTTTGCTGTTAATGGACAGACGTTTTTGACCATTTGGGTAGGCGATGGATATAAGCAAAGCTACTATGTTGCGTTGTTGTTGATGCTTGCGTATGTGTTCATTTTGACTGAAAGTATCGGAACCCAGATTCTGTGGGCAAAGAACAAGCACCAGCTTCAATCTGTTATTAAACTTTTAATCGTTGTGCTAAACGTCTTTTTGACTATAATTCTTATTAAGTGGAATCCGCTCATCGGTGCAACTATCGGTACATTCATTTCTCTTATGCTCGGAGATGTTTTGTGTATGAACATCGTATTTAAAAAAGAGATTGGCATATCGCTTAAGCAGTATTATTGCGGACTATTCAAGGGAATAGCACCTTGTCTTGTATTATCTACTGTGAGTGGTTGGTTGTTTTCGTTAGTTAATATGACGGGTCTTGTTGCGATGGCTGTCAATTTGGTGATTATGGTTTCTGTGTACTTAATATCTATGTGGTTTTTTGGTTTAAACAGCGGGGAAAAGAAGCTGCTCAAGAGTATCACGGGAAAACTTCTTGTTCTACGAAAAAAATAAAAACAGTTCATATCAAGGCATAGTTTTTATAAATATTACCTTAATGATATGTTGACTATTTAAAACAATTGTGCTAAATTATTATTAGTTATCTAATATTTTAGTGTGAGTAGCTATATAATTTTTGTATTTGCATATAGTGGGTGGATGAGATAATTTATGCAAGATAAAATAAGTAATAAAAATAATGCTGCAACAGATGTTGTCGAGATTGATTTGGGACGAATCTGGAAAGCTGTATTAAAACGATTCTGGCTAATATGTATAGTGTCGGTGCTTTGTGCGATTATTACTACTGTATCGACCTTTTTCTTGGTAACACCTAAGTATGAATCTTCAGCAATGTTTTATGTAAATAATAACTCATTGTCTGTTGGTGATGCGTCTTTTAGTATCTCACAGGGTGACATCAGTGCCGCTAAGAGCCTTGTAGACACCTATATTGTTATTCTTAATTCCAGAGCATGTCTAAACGACGTTATAGACTACGCTTCTGTGGATATGGATTACGAACAGCTTCAGGATATGATTTCGGCAAGTGCAGTAAACTCTACCGAGATTTTTGAGGTTAAGATTACAAGCGAAGACCCTCAACAGGCTGAAATTCTTGCTAATGCAATTGCGTACATCTTGCCTAAGAGAATTTCCAGCATCGTTGAAGGCACATCTGCTAACATAGTTGATTACGCGATTGAGGCATCTGAGCCGTGTTCGCCAAGCTATCCTAAGAATGGTGCAATAGGCTTTATCATAGGTCTTGTGATTTCGCTTTCGATTGTCGTGCTCAGAGAAATATTTGATGTTACTATCCGTGACGATGAGGACCTCAGCAGAGCTTGTAAATATCCTATACTGGCGTCTGTTCCTGATATGGCTAACCCGAACCAGTCAGGCGGACAGTACTACGGCTACGGTAGCAGAAGCTCTAATAAGCATCGAAGCGACAGCACTAAGAAGGAAGCTGTTATCGGTAAGAACATCAGCTTCGTTGCCAGTGAGGCATATAAATTACTTCGTACAAAAATCCAGTTCTCTTTTGTTGACGAAGTTGTTTGTCCGGTTATCGGCGTTTCGTCTGCACTCGCAGGAGAGGGTAAGAGCTTATCGTCCGCTAACCTTGCGTATTCATTAGCACAGCTTGATAAGAGAGTTCTGCTCGTTGACTGCGATATGAGAAGACCTTCGCTTTCAACTAAGCTTCTTATTAATAAAACACCCGGTCTTTCAAACTACCTGACGGGTCACTGCGACATAAGTTCTGTTATTCAGGTATGTACATTTGACGATAAAGCGTTTAATGTAATTTCGTCCGGTGATAATCCGCCTAACCCTATCGAGCTTTTAAGTAGCTCAAAAATGGCTAAGGTGCTACAGAGTTTGAAAGATGTTTATGATTACATTATACTAGACCTTCCGCCGGTAGGCGAGGTCAGTGACGCTATGGTAGCAGCTAAGCTAACTGATGGTATCCTGCTTGTAGTAAGACAGGATTATTGTAACTCAGTTGCTCTGTCGAGTGCTGTTTCGCAGTTTGAGTTCATTGAGAGTCGAATCCTTGGTATTGTTCTCAACTGTGTTGGTGAGAGCACAGGCAAGTATTCACGCTACGGTAAGGGATACTATTCGAAGTATTCCAAATACAGCAAGTCTTACGCTTCTGCATATGCAAAAGCCAGCAAAAAGGCACAGGAAGATAGTAAACGTCGAAGAAGATAAAATCCTTTGACGTGTGATATATCCATTAAATTTTATCTATAATAATATCGGAGATGGTTAACATGAAAAAACTATTAACTTTAGTAATGGCACTTGTAATGGCACTTACAATCACTGTCAGTGCAACAGCAGCTACATTTGTTCCAAGTATTGAGAACAAGGGTGCTCCACAGCTCATCATTCTTGATGAGAATGAGAATGGCTTTGTTGTAGGTTATATTACTGACAAAGAAGGTAACAAAATCACAACAGAGTATCTTGATTGCTTCATTATTACATCTATAACAGACGCTCTTGATAAGAACTCTGACGTTCCTGAAGATATCAGAAAAGAGCTCACAGATCTTTACAAGGAGATTTGCGACGAATCAACAAAAATCTCTGACCTTTGTCCTGACCTTGACGAAATCGTAAAAGAAAAGTGGGGTAAGGATAAGACTGCTGATGACCTCGTTATCAAAGACTTCTTTGATATCTCTGGCGAGTGCGATGAAATTAAAGAGCATCTTTCAGAAGATGGCTCAACAATTGAGCTTACATTCGATGTAGGTGTTGCTGGCGATACATTTATCACAGCTATGGTTTATGTTGATGGTAAGTGGCAGCCTGTTGTAGATACAATCAACAACGGTGACGGTACAGTTACAGTTAAATTTTCTCAGATTTGTCCGGTTGCTTTCTTAGTTCCTGGCACAGGTGAGAATGCAAGCGTTGTTTCTCCAACAACTGCAGATACATCAAGCGTACTTGTTTGGGCTGGCATAATGGCTCTTTCTCTTGTAGCTATTATTGCTCTTGTTATTTATCGCCGTAAGGTGAATGGCTAAGGTAATGGCTAAAGGTAAGAAAAAATCCCCGGTTTTAATAACCGTACTGATAGTTATACTCGCTTTTGTGGTAGCATTTTCGGGATTCAAGGTTTTTCAATCCTTAAACAATGATAACGCACAAAGTGATGGCGATGTCAAACCAACAACCAAGACCGTTACTGTTGACGGAGTTGATTATTTTCCTCGACAGGATATCACTGTGATGTTGTTGCTTGGTATTGATGAGCGTGGCGAGGTTAAGAAATCTGAATCGTATAACAACACAGGTGAAAACGATATGGTTGCACTTGCTGTGTTTGATGAGCAGGATAAAACCTACAGCGTGCTCACCTTAAACCGTGATACAATGATGGATATCTACACTTTGGGTGTTACAGGCAAGCCTGCCGGTAAGATTTACGGACAGCTCGCTCTTGCACATACTTTTGGTACAGGTCTAGAGGACAGTTGTGAAAACACTGTACGTACCGTGTCAGATTTTCTGTCCGGTGTTACCGTCGATTACTACCTGTCTATGAATATGGACGCTATCTCAATACTTAATGATGCGGTCGGTGGTGTTACTGTTAATGTTACTGACGACTTCTCAAAGGTTGACAGCTCTATTCCTATGGGAGAGGTTACTTTAAACGGTGAGCAGGCTCTGTCATTTGTACAGACTCGTAAGGATGTTTCCGATGAGATGAACATTTCCCGTATGGAGCGTCACAAGGAGTATATGCAGAGCTTTGTTTCCGCATTTAACGCAAAGGTTAAGGAAAGTGATACCTTTGTACTCGAGACTTATGAAAAAGTTTCTCCGTACATTGTTTCTGATTGCTCGGTAAATTCGATGAGCAATATGCTCAATGATTACGCAGACTACACCCTGCGAGAGGTTGTATCTCCTGCAGGTGAGAGTGTACTCACAAGCGATTATGTTGAGTTTTATGTTGATGAAGAAGAGCTCCAAAAGCTTATCATCAGAATGTTTTATAAAGAAAAGTAAACAGCATAATTAAAGCCTGCTTATCAGAAGATAAGCAGGCTTTTTGTGTGTTTACTTTAAAAGAGAAGCGATGATATCGTTTTTGTCTTTTTGGATTTGTATTTTAAGCTTTTCCAAGCTCTCAAACTTTTTTTCAGGTCGAATAAAATGTAATAGCTCAGTTTTTACTTTTTGACCATAAAGGTCGCCTGAGTCAAAATTAAGCAGATGTGTTTCGCAAAGCGGTTCGCTTTCTCCGACTGTCGGGTGAGTACCGACGTTAGTTGCACCGAGAAAAACCTTGTCGCCAATAGTCACGCTGCTTGCATATACTCCGAACTTCGGAGTGACAATTTCGTTTTTCAGAGGTTGATTAATTGTCGGGGTGGATAATGTTGTACCAATGTGATTGCCACTTGTCACCTTAGAGGTGATTGAGAAGTTGTAGGACAGCATCGCGTTTGCATCTTCTATTTCTCCGTTTAAAATACACTTTCTGATTCTGGTCGATGAAACTGGTTCATTTTTATATTTAACAGGCATACGTTTGCACGAGTCTATTTTAAGTTTGTGGCACATTGTAAGCATGTCATCAGCATCAGCAGTTCCTCCCTTGCCAAAATGGTAGTTGAAGCCAGCGATAACAAACTTTGCGTTAAGTGTGTTATAGAGAACTTCTCTTACGAAATCTTCAGCTGTCATAGAGCAAACTTCTTTGAAATCAATGCAAAACACATACTCTACACCGAGCTTTTCAAATAGCTCGAATTTCTCTTCGTTAGTTGTGAGCAGAGTTTTTTTGTTTCCACTTAAAACGAAGGTTGGGCTGTCTTTAAAAGTTAGTACTGTCGCTTTGCATAAGTCAGAAGAAGCATTTACCGCAGTATTAATGACATCTTGGTGCCCTAAATGAACTCCGTCGAAAAAACCAAGTGCCACAGATGTGTAGTATTTAGTTTGTTTCAAGGTGTCAAAAATCTGCATAGTAAGCTCCTTTCGTAACATACAATGATTATAAATCAAAAGAGTATTATTTGCAAGGAGTTGAGCGTAATTGTATAGCGGCGAGTGCGATGTTAAAAAAGCTGAGGAGCTTGAAAAACACCTATTTAGTAAGTATCGGTTTTTAAGGCGATTTGTAATCACTAAAACGCATCTTAATCGCAGAGTAGTATCGTATACGTTGGGGAGAGGCGGACTGTTATTAGCGGGAGCATTTCATGGAGCGGAACGGATAACAGCGATGATGCTATATAAATTTTTAGACGAAGTTTGCGAGTGCATGGATAACGATGCGGATTTTTACAATGCTGTTGTTAAAACAGGGCTGAGCGTTGTGCCGATGGTCAACCCCGACGGGGTTGAGATAAGCTGTAACGGAGTGCATACAGCAGGGAAAAACTCGGAGTTTGTCAGTGAGTGTCTTGTGAAGTCAGGCTTGTCTTATAAAAAATGGCAGGCAAACGCTAAAGGTGTTGATATTAATCATAATTTTAACGCAGGCTATAGCGAGGTGAAACGCAAAGAAAGGGAACTTGGGATTATAGCACCATCTGTGACTCGTTTTGGCGGAGAATATGCAGAGAGTGAAAGGGAAACAAAGGCTTTGTGCGAGCTATGTAGGGATAATAATTACAAGGTAGTGGCAGCTTTGCATTCGCAAGGTAGGGAGATTTATTACGATTATGGCAATAACACTCCGAGCGTGAGCCGAACTTTAGCTGACAAAATGGCGGAGCTTTCAGGATACACCGTATCGCACCCTGAGGGGGTTGCCGTTGGTGGAGGGTTCAAAGATTGGTTTATCGAAACGTATTCACGTCCAGCGTTTACGATAGAGGTAGGAAAAGGAGAAAACCCGCTGTCACCCGATGAGTTTGGCAGCGAATATCCGCTTGTCTCAAAAATGCTATTTCATCTTTTAAAGTATACAATAAATAACTGTATCTAAACAAAAACGCACCGATTAATCGGTGCGTCAGTTTATATTGATTATTCTACGATATCGTCTTCCTGTAAGCTTTTCTTTAAGCTCTCGAAAAAGTTGTTGTGGTCTTCGAGAACAGGCTTAAACGAAGGTTTAACTTTGTGTTCACTTCCCGCCATAGTTTCGGTATCATTGCTTTCAGCGTTTAAGTTAACACGCTTTGCAGTCTTTGTTGCAGAGTAGATTTCCTCTACCTCGACGTCATTGTTCTCGTTTTCAAGAATCTTTTTAGCCTTTGACTCGTCAACAGGACGGAACACCTTTGTTGAACCTGTTGGTGCGTCGTCGTTTGAAACAGACTGAGCTTCTTCATGCTTCTCAATTTCTACGTCCTCACCATCATCAAATGGAGAGTCAGCCGGATTCTGCTCTACAGGCTCGTGCTCAAAAGCTTCTTCCTGTGGCTCTTCAACTTCGACAGCTCCAAAATAAATCTGATACCATACAAGGAATACGTATACTGTCCAGATTTTTCGCGAGTTGTCCTCTTTGTTGTGGAAATGTTCGTCAAGAAATTCAACAAGAATTTCAGTGTTAAAGAATTTCTCAGCAGTTGGAGAAGTAAACAACTCTTTTACAACTTCGTAGTAATGCTCGTCTCTAAGCCACACTCTTGTAGGAACAGGGAAGCCAAGCTTTTCTTTTTCAGCAGTAGCCTGTGGCAGATGACGAAGTGCTGCCTGACGCATAGCGTACTTTGTGTTAAATTTATTAACTCTTAAGTCAGTTGGGATAGTTGATGCGACCTTGAATACTTCTTTGTCAAGGAACGGTACTCGAAGCTCCAATGAATTTGCCATACTCATTCTGTCAGCTTTTAAGAGAATGTCGCCGACCATCCACATATTGATGTCTAAATACTGCATCTTTGTGACATCATCATAGCGTCTTGCACGGGTGTAGTGACGTCTTACAAGACGTGCAGGGTCAGTAGCAAGAGCGGAGTTCTTTAGTAAAGCTTTTTTCTGCTTCTGGTCGTACATATATGCGTTACCGATGAAGCGTTTCTCAAGCGGATGAGTAGCACGAATGAGGTAATCTCTGCCCTTGATGTCTGGAAGCTTTTTGCAAACCCAGCAGATAGCCTTTCTGATGCAGTAAGGAACGATTTTCTGGTAAATACTAAATACACGTGGGTCATTGTAGCAGGTGTATCCGCCGAACAACTCGTCAGCACCCTCGCCTGAAAGTACAACCTTAACATATTCGCTTGCAAGCTTAGCAACAAAGTATAAAGCGATACAAGATGGGTCAGCGAGTGGCTGGTCCATATGGTACTGCACCTTTGGCACGGCTGCCCAGAATTCTTCACTTGAAATGAGCTTTGTGTGGTGCTCAACGCCGAGCTCCTTTGAGAGGTTTTCTGCCCAGCTTATTTCGTTATATCTTTCGCCGAAGTCAAAACCAACAGTGAAGGTTTTCTGGTCTTTAAAATAAGTTGAAACGTAGCTGGAGTCAACACCGCTTGAAAGGACGCAACCAACCTCAACGTCAGCGATTTTGTGAGCGTTGACGGAGTTTTCGAAAACTGCTTCAATCTTGTCAACAGCCTCGTCTTCTGTCATTTCAGGGTCAGGCTTGAACTTAGCTTCAAAATAACGCTGTGTTTCAACAACGCCGTCCCTAAACCACATAAAGTGACCTGGAAGTAAGCAGTAAACGCCCTTGAAAAATGTCATTGGCTGTGGGCAGTACTGGAAAGAAAGGTAGTGGTCGAGAGCCTCTTCGTTGAATTCCTTTACAAACTGAGGATGTTCTAAAATACTCTTAATTTCAGAACCATAGCACAGGTTGTCGCCAATCATTGTGTAATGAAGCGGCTTGATACCGAAGAAGTCTCTAGCTAAGAACAGAGCCTTTGTTTCTCTGTTGTAAATAGCAAAGCCGAACATACCTCTTAAGTGGTCGAACATTTCCTCGCCCCACTCTTCAAACGAATGGAGTAATACCTCGCTGTCGGTGTCGGTGTAGAAAGAGTGTCCAAGCTCAATAAGCTCTTTTCTAAGGTCTTTGTAGTTGTAGATTTCGCCGTTGAATGTAAGGACCAAAGTCTTGTCCTCGTTGTAAATAGGCTGATGACCTTCGTTAAGGTCGATGATGCTCAGTCTTCTGAAGCCCATATTGATATAGTCATCAGAGAAAAAGCCGTCTGAGTCAGGACCTCTGTGAGTGATAACCTCTGTCATCTTTTTTATGGTGTTTTCACGCTGTTCTATCTGTCCTGTGAAGCCACAGATTCCGCACATACAGCAAAACTCCTTTCGTTAAAGCATTAGGCTAAAACAGTTATTTCTAAAAATAATCATAATTACACATTATAATTATTTACATAATAACATATAGTCGCAAAAACTGCAACAAATAATATGCAAAAAATGTCACGGTTTTATTGAAGCGACAGCTCAATTGATGTATAATGCGTAATGCAGGTGCATAAAAGAAAGTCTAATATGCACCTAAAGGTGGAATTTTAATGTTTGGAATGTTAGGAACAATAGTCAACACTGTAGCGGTGCTTTTGGGTTCAGCTATCGGATTGTTGTTTAAAAAGGCAATACCACAAAGATTGTCGGATACTGTATTTAAAGGTTTGGGACTCTGCACAGCGTTTATCGGTATCACGGGCGTTTTTCAGGAAGGTACAAACACCCTTGTGGTGATTATGTCGGTGGTGCTCGGTGCGGTAATTGGCGAGGCGGTTGACCTCGATAAAAGAGTTAATAATCTCGGCAAGTGGCTTGAAAATAAAGTAAGCAAGGACGAGAGTAAGAACGGTAAGGTGAGTATAGCACAGGGCTTTGTGTCTGCAAGTCTGCTGTTTTGTGTCGGAGCTATGACGATTGTAGGTTCACTACAGAGCGGTCTAGTTAATGACCACACAACGCTTTTTACAAAAAGTATCCTAGACTTCGTAGCGGCGATAATTTTTGCAAGCTCATTGGGAGCGGGCGTGCTGTTTTCGGCAGCGTTTGTGTTTGTATATCAGGGTATTATGTCGTTTGGTTCGTATCTTATCGGTAGCTTTTTCTCAGGTGGAGCGGATATGCTGACTAATACCGCCGAGCTTACTCCGTTTATGGTGACGGTTAACACTATGAACTGTGTCGGCTATATTATCATTATCGGACTTTCGCTTAATATGCTGGGGATAACAAAGCTCAAGGTTATGAACTACGTTCCTGCGATATTTATGCCGATTTTGCTTTGTCCACTGGCGGAATTAATTATGACACTTGTATAGGTGGCTTATGACGTACAATTTTATGTTTTTCTTTAATAATGTGTTGCTGGGTATAGGTCTTGCGATGGATGCATTTTCGGTGTCGCTTGCTAACGGCTTGAATGAGCCTAAAATGCGAAAAAGCAAGATGTTCTTTATAGCTCTAACTTTTGCCGTTTTTCAGGCAATAATGCCGCTTATCGGCTGGGTGTGCGTTCATACGGTGGTAGAACATTTTAAGTCATTTGAAAAATACATACCGTGGATTGCCCTTGTTTTGCTTTGTTATATTGGAGGTTCTATGCTCATAGACGGCATAAAACACAAGGATGAAAGCAACAGTGACAGCGTTAAAAAGCTCGGATTTATAGCTCTTATGGTGCAGGGGGTTGCAACCTCTATTGATGCCCTTTCCGTGGGCTTTACTATAGCGAGCTATGATTTTTTGATGGCATTAGTGTCAGCACTCATAATCGCGGTTACTACATTCGTCATTTGTACATGCGGTATACTTATTGGCAAACGCTTTGGCACAAGACTTAGTACAAAAGCGACGATATTCGGCGGAGTTATACTGATTTTAATCGGAATCGAGATTTTTATCACTGGAATTCTGTAGTTTTTCCATACTCGTCAAAGTGTTACAGAGTTTTCACAGAATATATGCAGAAAGTTCAAAGGTAGTTCATAGCTAATTCACATTTTTTAAAAAATAGTTGTTATAATATAGTTGTACAAAGTTAAGGACCGCAACTTGATTTTGTATTGTTCTACCCTCCTCAATGTAGGCATAAGGCCTATCATTGTACCCCTCATTTTTATATGGGTTTAATGCCCAAAACAAAAAACAAAAGCGTTGAGTTTCCGCAAGACTCAACGCTTTTTGTTTGTTTTAAGCGTTGAGCAACCGAGCTTTACAAATCTCAAAGCGACCGAACTCTCGCGTTAAGAACTCAAGAAGTTGTTTTATTTCTTGAGTTTAGCAAGAGAGCAAGGAGCAGTAGAGATTTGGAAAAGATGCGAGGTGAGCGAAACGTGATATCATAAGTGTCCCAGTGTTGTAGCCCTCAAAAGTCAAAGTTAATCGCCAACCATTCTGATGTTTGGCTAGTAAAAGCATAAATTAACCATTGCATCAAAACTAAGTTAGTTTTATAATTTAGACATCAAATATCAGGAGGGCTTACTATGAAACCTAAAAAATTTAACAACGCTAAAGACCAGCAAATTAACGACGTGCTTTGTACAGTATGGAATGCTATGGAGTATAAGGGTTACAACGCTAGGAACCAGCTTAGAGATTATCTGTACACCGAAGACCCTTGCTACATCACAAATTACGATAACGCACGTAAGCTTTTAACTGAGCTTGATCGTGACGATATTATGAACCATTTGCTTGATTATTACTGTAACAATTGATTGTTAAGAAGTTTAACTGCACAATAAAGCACCTCAAAAAGCACTCGCTTTGGGGTGCTTTTAACATTGTAAAAATGTGTCGATTAATATATAATATTGCTGATATTATTTATGAGGCAAAGTTGAGACATTGCTTTACGAGGGGTAACTATGGCAAAAGTAAAATGTGAATATTGCGGTAATTTTATTCTTGATACTGAGAGCGTCTGTCCTAGTTGTGGTGCGGTGAATGAAAACCACCATCGCATAGTTGACGGTACTCCGAAAACTATCGAGCAATTGCAGGCTTGGTATCAATCACGAAAGCTTCCGCCCGAAGAAATAACCCGATTTTTTATTGGAAAAGATGTAAAAGAGCCGAAAGCGTTCGGTATTTATGAAGAAAACGGAACATTCACTGTTTATAAAAATAAAGCAAATGGTTCGCGTGCAATCCGTTATCAAGGTACAGACGAGGCGTATGCGGTAAACGAGCTGTATTTACGACTCAAAGAAGAAATTTTGCACCAAAAGAGCCAAAATATCGCTAAAAGAGGTGTTGGTAACCGACCGGGTTTCAGTGTGAAGAACCCTTATGGCACACCGAAAAGACGTTCAGGAAAGTTTAAGGCAGGCTTTTTGATTTTTATGCTGGCGGTTGTGTTCTTGCCGACAGCTTTGATGACATTGTTTACCACAGTAGACCTTGTAGGTTTTTTGAACAGAGAATACGGCTACTATGTGACAAACAAAAATGAGGTTTATTACACAGACGCTAAAGAGTACAACGGTAAATACGAATGGTGGCTTTATGACCAGCAAGAGGATATGTGGGAGCTACACTCAACGTTTAACAGACAAAAGCAAAAGCCCGATGCTCTTAAAGACGAAGATGACTATGTTCTATATACCTCATTTTTAGATGTAAAACAGAACTTATCAATTGTATCGGATAAATTTCCGATTGATAGTGCAAAAGAGTACATAGATGCAGGACACCACAAAAACCCGACATCAGCATATTACTACTACAATGATGATTTGTACTACTTCCTTGATGATGAGCATAGTGATTATGGAAGTTATGACAACACGGGCTGGTATATTTACAACACAAAGAGCAGTGAGTGGGATTATTATTGCTCGGCTGATGACAAAGATACAATCGGCGACGAGTTGTGGTACAGCGACAGTACATACCGTGCAGGAAGGTCATACGAAACTATCTACGCGGCAGATGAGTATCTTGCTACTTGGACTCCGTCAGGCTTTGAAGATACTTCGTGGTATCGCTCTTATGAGTCAAACGAGAGTGCATATCAACAGCATCTTGAAGACTCAAATAGTAATAGCTACGATTCTGACTCCGATTACGATTGGGACTCAGGTGACAGTTGGGATAGTAATGATACAGACTGGGATTCGGATTGGTAATATTTTAGTAAACTAAATTGTTCTTGACACACAAAAACATTCGCGATATAATGTACTACAAGTTAATTTTAAACCGTTGACGCGGAGATAAAGACAGCAAATGCCTTTACAGAGAGCCCGTGATGCTGAAAGTCGGGTAAGAAACAGGTTGTCAAATGGACCGCTGAGGGTGCAGTCAAATGCAGATTTTTCTGCAGAGTATTCTGCAACGTAGGGCATACGTCAGTTGCCTCGGATATGTCAGTATTCGGTAAAGTGCACCGTTAAGGTGAATCAAGGTGGCACCGCGGATAAGTGTTTTATTCGTCCTTGACAGTTACACACTGTTAAGGACGTTTTTGTTTTTATTCGGAGGGCGTTTATGATATTACTGACCAAGCGATGGCGAATTTTAGTGTTTTTATTGTAAATTTAATAGTATAATGAGGTAACACAATGAAAAATACAACTCAGAAAATCGTTATTGCGTCTATGTTCGCGGCACTTGTGTGCATAGCTACTATGATAATAAAAATCCCATCACCGCTTAAAGGTTATATCAACCTTGGTGACTGTTTTGTATTACTCTCGGGTTGGTTGCTTAATCCTGTCTATGGCTTTTTGGCTGCAGGTATTGGGTCAGCGTTGGCGGATGTTTTTGGTGGCTATGCTGTTTATGCTCCTGTGACTTTTGTGATCAAAGGTGCTATGGCGGTAGTTGCTTTCTACGGATATAAGTTGATGAGAAAAAGGACTAAGGATATTTCGTCAAGAATCTTCAGCGGCACCTGTGCCGAAGTGCTGATGATAGCGGGCTATTTCCTGTTTGAAGGGCTGTTATACGGCTTTGCTCCATCTATGGTGAATATTCCTGCAAATGCTGTGCAGGGTGTCGCAGGCTTGATACTCGGCGTTATTCTCGTCAAAGTTTTTGACAAAAATAAAATTAAACTATAGTATATAGTTATTATCTTCGGAGGTAATTATGGTATTTAATAATATTGATTTCGACACATATTTTAGAAACTACCCTGACAAAGAGGGTTACTTTGGCAAGTACGGCGGTGTTTACATCGACGATAAGTTAAAGGCGGCTATGGCTGAGATTACTCAGGCTTACTTTACAATCTGCCAGTCACGCAAGTTCATCGCAGAACTTCGAAGAATCAGAAAAGAGTTCCAGGGCAGACCGACTCCTGTGTCCCACCTTGAGCGTCTTTCCGATGCAATGGGCGGACGTGTACAGCTTTATGCCAAGCGTGAGGATTTGAACCACTCAGGTGCTCATAAGTTGAACCACTGTATGGGTGAGGCATTGCTTGCTAAATATATGGGCAAGAAAAAGGTTATCGCTGAAACAGGTGCAGGTCAGCACGGTGTTGCTCTTGCTACTGCGGCGGCTTATTTCGGTCTTGAGTGCGATATTTATATGGGTGCTGTTGATATTAAAAAGCAGGCTCCTAATGTTGCAAGAATGAAGATTTTAGGTGCAAATGTTGTTGAGGTTACTCACGGCTTGCAGACTTTAAAAGAAGCGGTTGATGCGGCTTTTGATGCATATAGCAAGGAGTACGAAGATGCAATCTATTGCATCGGCTCAGTTTTAGGCCCTCATCCGTTCCCGATGATGGTACGAGATTTCCAGAGCGTTATCGGTATTGAAGCAAGAGAACAGTTTATGGATATGACAGGACATCTCCCTGATGCTGTTGTCGCTTGTGTCGGTGGCGGTTCAAATGCTATGGGTCTTTTCTCAGGCTTTTTAAATGACCCTGTTGATATTTACGGTATTGAACCTTTAGGCAGAGGCGAAAAGCTCGGCGACCACGCGGCATCACTTAAATACGGTTCAGAGGGTGTTATGCACGGCTTTAACTCAATTATGCTAAAAGATGAAAACGGCGAGCCTGCACCTGTATACTCGGTTGCAAGCGGTCTTGATTATCCGTCTTCCGGTCCGGAGCACGCTTTCTTACAGGAGCTCGGCAGAGTTAAGTACGACGTTATTGATGACGAAGAAACAATCGACGCTTTCTATAAGCTCTCCCGTTTAGAGGGTATTATCCCAGCGATTGAAAGCTCCCACGCTATCGCTTACGGTATGAAGCTTGCTCAGCGTATGGATCACGGTTCAGTGCTCATTAACCTTTCGGGCCGTGGCGACAAAGATATGGATTATGTTATTGAAAAATATGGCATCCGCTGATAAAAACAGCTCCCATCAAATTTTGATGGGAGCTTTCTTTGTGTTGATTGATGTAGCATACAAGGTTTGATCAATATATTACTCAAAATTTCTAATAAGGGTTACGACTTTGCCGAGTAAAACGGCTTTGTCTACAATAATCGGCTCGTAGTTATCGTTTTCAGGCTGGAGGCGGATGTGCCCTTTTTCTTTGTAAAAACGCTTAACGGTAGCTGATGCTTCACCCGAACACTCGTCTTCCACCATTGCGACTACAATATCGCCATTTAAAGCGGTCGGTGTGCGGTGTACAACGATAATATCGCCGTCAAAAATGCCTGCGTTAATCATACTGTCGCCCACAACGGTGAGAGCGAACATCTCGCGACCACGTACTACAGATTGAGCCACAGGAATGTAGCTTTCGATTTCCTCAACCGCAAGGATAGGCACACCTGCGGTGACTCTACCGAGCAGAGGAACTTTCGAGGTAGGCTCGTCATTTTTGATGCGAATACAACGATTCAGTCCGCTTTCTCTTTCGATTAGTCCGCGGTCCTCAAGTGTCTTTAAGTGCAGATGCACGGTTGATGTGGACTTAAAGCCTGTTGCTTCGCAAAGCTCACGAACAGACGGAATTCGTCCTTCCTCACTGCACGCTAATATATAGTCATAAACCTTTTGTTGGCTTTTACTTAGTGGTTTCATAATATCACCCCACGGTTATCATAACATAATTCGACAAAAAATGCAAACATTTGTTTGAAAAATATGTTCGAAAATTGATGTGTTTTGCAGAAAAAAGGGCACATCTTAAGATGTACCCTATAATTTACTGTTAAAATTATCTTTGAGCACTGCCACAGTTGGAGCAAAATGCCGAACCGTTAGGCAGAACCTTTCCGCATACAGGACAGATTACACCGTTTTGTGGTGCTTGTGGCTGTACAGGAACTGTAGGTGGGGCTGGTTGTGCGTTATAAACAGGGTTTCCCAGTGGCACACCACCCATTGACATTAAAAGCCGTTCAAGTTGACCGACTCTGCCTTTGAGGACATCTTTAACAGCCCAACCGTAAAAGCCGTCAATACCGTGTTCACCGCAGTAAACGCCCGGTAGTAATGCGGTTTTTAGCCACGCTTCAATTCTTACAGTAGTACCGAAGTACGAAATTTTGAAAAACGTAGGAGCAGAAACCCATCCGCTTCCCTTTTTGAAAACATTCTCACCTTTGTATGTAACATAAGAGTACCCCATACCTGTGAGAAGCTCGTGAGCACGGTTGAAAAAGTCCTGCTGGTTTTGCTCCATCGTAAAATCGCTTATATATCTTGCCATAATACCCCTCCATTACCACACTGATTATATCAAATATAAGTGATTTGTTCAATATATTCAGCTCGCTTTGGATTTACGTTCTTGAGTCTATTCCTTTTTTTATGCTGTCAAAGGTCACACCATATTTAATAGCGATATCCTTTGCGTAGCTTACACCTTGAGGCGGAGCTATGAAAATCTTGAACGAACGCTGGCCGTTTTCAACTCCGGTTACCATACTTTCAACAACGCTGTCACCTGAAACTGAACTGTTAATTTCGTCTATGCTTCTTGCCAGCTCGTGCATATGGGTGTTAAAAATTGAGCGAACACCTAAGTATCTCATAGATTTTACAACGTCTTTTGCGATGTACAGACCCTCAGCCACGTTTGTGGTAGCCAGGCTTTCGTTTAAAAGTATCATACTGCGTTTTGTCGCACAGGTGAAAATCTCTGACAGACGCTTGCTTTCTTCACCGAGTCTGCCTAAATCGACGGTGTCGTTTTCATCTGCAGGGAAGTGAGTGAAAATGTTGTCACATGGGCTGAATGACATACTGCTACACGGAGCGTAAATACCCTGTTGAGCTAGTAAAAATGCAAGTCCTACTGCCTGAGTTATAGTTGTTTTACCGCCACGGTTCGGTCCTGTGAGGATGTAAATACGCTTAGAGTCATCAAAGTCAAAATCGTTTGTGACTATGTCTATTGTTTCACCGTTTGTGGCTTTTATACCAAGCTTTAAGTTGTATATATCCTTGATTTCGCAGGTGCGGTCGTCAGCTTTTGTTACAGTTGCCTTGCAAAGCGGAAGTCCTTTTTCTTTAATCTTATCGCAAAGCTCAGCAAAACGAATGTAAAAGATAATCTCGGGCATCAACTCGGTGAATGAGTAACCGCTGATATTTGTGTATTTGTTGAGCATTGATTTTATGTTGTTTACGGTGCGTTTTAAAATATCCGTTACAACTCTTTTTAATGCATCCGACATTGGGTCAGCACCCGTCAGCCCTGAATTTTCAATCTGATTAACATCATTTTGTGCCCCTGTTATTACTTTACCTAAGCCGAAGCTGCTTGTTAACGGGTTAGCTGTATGGAAAGATGTAAAGCCCGAAACATCTGTTGAGTGGTGTAGCTCGTCTTTTTTATCAACAAAGTTCATAAAACGCTTTAGAAGTCCACTATCGGTAAAATGCTTGTCATTTAGAGAAATAACGCCGACAGCCTGTGGTTTTAGCATATTATCGAGGTTTACACCCAGTGTTATACTTTTTAGTGTACGAGCTTTCTCAAGAGTTTCGTTTATATCCTCTTTTAAAACAGGAAAACCACTGTCGGAGTAAATTGCCTGTACATTTGAGCGGAGTTTCTTAAGACCTTCTGAATTTATCGGCAGGTCTTCCAAGGTTTCCTTAATCTGTGTTATACAGTCAACATAACCGTCAAGCTCCCTGAGTCTGTTCACAAGCTGCCAGATTGAAGATGACTCTGTGTCCTTTTGGAAACGCTCGATTTCCCTAAGGTCCTTGAGTTTTAGTAGAAGTGCAGTGAGGTTTTCTCTGAGCCTTGGGAAATTCAAAAAGTCCTCAAACACATCTATTCGATATTTTATGACATCCTCATTGTCAGTGATTTTAGTAAGTAGCTGTTTGATGCTATTTAGTTCGTATGCATCAGTGGTGACAGCTTCGCACAGGTAATCTATCGACAAATCATTTATAGCTTCCTTGTTAAGGGTTGAGTATTTTACGTCACAGTTATCAGGATGTAACAAGCTGAAGTTTTGCAGGGTCATTTTAGTCACGCTTTCAATATAGAGTAAAACTATGATAACACATAGAAAAACACAATTCAATAAATTAGATGTTTAGAGCTTAGGTTAAAATAAACTCAAGGTTTATATATGTATAATTTTACAACTATTGACTACAGTAAAACGGCTGTGATAAAATTATATTTGTTAAAGATTAAGCAAAGGGTGGTGCAAAATTGAATAAAGTGCAGGATAATATTACACTTGTGGCTTTACCAAAGGAAAAGCTTGTGCCACTTATTAAGGCAACGATCAACGGTGGTTCTCCGTTTATTCTGAATGTAACAGGTCAAAGTATGCGACCTACTCTTAAATTTAAGGGAGATAAGGTTGAACTGGTAAGTACAGAAACACGACCTGTAAGAAAGTACGAGATAGTCTTTTTTGAGAGAGAAAACGGCGATTGTGTTTTGCACCGCGTTATAAAGAAAAAAGGTGACGAGCTTACCCTTAACGGCGATGCCCAGCTATGGACAGAAAAAGTTGATGCTTCACAGGTTTTGGGTGTTGTAAACCGTTTTAACAGAAACGGTAAGTGGATAAGCTGCGATAGTTTTGTGTACCGCTTTTATAGCCGAATTTGGTTGTTAACAAAACCTGTGCGTAGAGTATTACTCAAAGTTAAGAGCTTGTTTTCAAAGTGATAAAACTGATTTAAGGGAGTATATGATGAACATTAAAACAGAACGACTATATATAACAAACTTTACGGCTGATATGGCTGAAAGTGTCCACAAAAATTCTCTCGATGAAGATAATCGTCGCTTTGTTCCTGACGAGGTTTTCGAAACCATCGAAGATGCAAAAGAAACGATTGAGTTTTTGATGAGTGTTTACGAAAATGGCGACGGTCCGCTTGTATACCCTGTATTACTTAATGATGGCACTAACATTGGTTATGTTCAGGCTGTGCCGCTTGAAAATAATGAGTGGGAGATAGGCTACCACATCGGAAAAGACTATACAAAGAAAGGCTATGCCACCGAAGCGGTCAAAGCATTTTTGCCTGTAATTATGACTAAGCTCTCGATTACAAAAATGACGGGAATTTGTCTTAGCGAGAACAAGGGCTCTGTTAAGGTTATGGAGAAAGCAGGATTTGTAAAAGACTTTGAGGGACTTGGCAACTATCAGGGTGAGCAGAAAAATATTTGCAAGTTTACGTACTATATGTCCCCACAACAGGTGGTTGTTAAGTTTTTTGAGGACGGATACACAAACAAAAACTACGATTTTATAATGGAGTGCGTTTCAAACGATTACATCGACCATAGCCCTGCTGGGGCAAGAAGTAACGCTGATGCTGTGAGCATCTTAAAAATTGTAGCTTCGCAGTTTTCAGACCTCAAAGTCACTGTGTTAGACGTGTTTTCTCAGTATGATATGGTTGCTACTCGTATTCGCTATGACGGAGTGCACACAGGTGAATGTATGGGAATAGCTCCTACAGGTAAGCCAATAAGCTTCGAAGCACTGGAAAACTTCAAGGTGGTAAACGGAAAGATTGTTGAATCCTGGGGTTACTGGCCTGATAAGGAAATCGAAGCAAAGCTAAAAGGAGAGATATAACACTTTTATTATTGCTACCACATAAACTGTAATATACAAAAAACTCCCTAAACAGCACTTGCTTAGAGTTGTTTTGGGAGTTTTCTTTTGTAAACAAAGTTTAAACAGTAGCTGTAATTGCATAAAACTATGCAATTTTTAAATCTTTTTCGCCTTTAGGTGAAGGAGGTTTTTATTATTATTACAATCAAATCAAACAGGATTGACGTTCCTTTAGAAGATTTTTACATCGGCTGTGCCGGTGACAATCTTCGCTCGACAAGACAGTTTGTGCTCGAAAACTCAGTGCACACAAACTGTACTCACAGGTTGTATCTCACTTTTCTGGATGGCACAACTAACCATCTCGTGCTCGACAGCGAGGTGACAAACGACTCAACAGTTCTTAGATGGACAATTTCAAAAGAACATATTTTTAAAAGCGGTCTTATAACAGCTCAGATTAAAACTTTCTGTGAGGATGATAGTGTAATCCACACACCACAGTTTTATTTGTACGCGTATGATTCAACGGAGTATTCCGAGGGATTTGCAAACGAAAACTCGGAGTTCCTTGAATATGAAAGTAAGCTGAATTCACTTTTAAACGAACTCGAAAAAATGAATTTAGCTTCGTTCGTAAAAAACGACAGAAAGGTTGCCGGATGTACTCTTTCTACTGATATTACAGTTGATATGCTCTTAAACTCACTGAAAACCTATCCGGTTAGAATATTCACTAAAGCACCCACAAAAGATACTATTGGTAAAGTAAATCAGCTCGGTGCTTACATTAATTATGATCCCGTAGCAAAAACATATTCTGCTGATTTGTATTTGTGCTGTAGCATTACAGCTGAAGGCGGTTGCAATTGGGCTTTTGTTAACAGCACCGCTATTTCGGATGAGCAAATTGCGACAGCTTTGGCTACTTATCTTGAAGAGCATCCGCTTGATAGCACAGGAGCTGATGGTAAATCGGCTTACGAAGTAGCTGTTGATAACGGCTTTGAGGGTACAGAACAAGAGTGGCTTTTAAGTTTGAAGGGTGAGAACGGTGCCAATGGCTTAGACGGCAAGGACGGCGAAACTCCTGTTGTAGGTATCGACTATTTCACAGAAAGCGACAAAGCAGACATCGTTCAAGCG
>JAFUIK010000010.1 GCA_017473955.1 Ruminococcus sp.
AAGGAGAGCACGTCTCTGACCGATCATCTTGAACAGGCCACGACGGGAGTGATGGTCCTTCTTGTGAACCTTAAGGTGCTCAGTAAGGTCGTTGATTCTCTTTGTTAAAAGAGCAATCTTAACCTCAGGAGAACCTGTGTCGCCCTCGTGAGTAGCGTATTCCTGCATGATAGCAATCTTTTCTTCTTTAAGCATTGGTATACCACCTTTTAAAATATTTCCGAAGTCCCAGAAAGGGGATGGTGATGTCCGCAGTGCGGCTTAGTCCCCAAACCGAGAACACGGTTACAAATATAATATCACAAAAGAATATAAAAGTAAAGAGCGATTTGATACATATAATGTAAAAATAATCAAATCGCTTCAGTAGTCATATTTGTGATTTTATCTAAAATCTCGGCTTTGTCCTCGTCTTTTAAAAGTCGAAACGATAAAAGCAGATTTTGCTCTTCTTTTGACAGCGAGTAAATCGGGTTTATCGGCTCCTTGTTTGGGTCTTTAAGCTGGATGTAAGGATTTTCTCCGGGAAGTAGCTCTGAAATATCTACACAGAAAATCTGTGCCAGCTTTACGATAGTGTGTAGCGAAGGCTCAAAGCGACCGCTTTCATAGTAGGTGTATGTTGTACGGTTAATACCTAAAGCGTCTGCAACCTGTTGTTGGGACAGACGACAGTTAGTTCTGCAGTGTCGTAATCTTATGCCGATAACATTTTGCTTTTGCTTAGCCACACAACACACTCCCTTCCGTAAATTTTTAGCTTAACTCATTATATTTACATAAAAATTGACTTTCAAGAAACCGTGACATAAGGTCACATAATTTCGCAAAAAAGCTAAAAATCGACAAAGGGTGCTTGAAAATTCGTTGTATAGGGTATATAATTAACTTCAAGTCGCTGGAGTAGCTCAGTCGGTAGAGCAGCTGATTCGTAATCAGCAGGTCGCGTGTTCGATTCACGTCTTCAGCTCCAAAACCATCAGGACACCTTTCGGCGACCTGGTGGTTTTTTAGTTAACAGAGCGACCTGCTGTGGGGCCCAAAAAATCTGTGATTTTGGGGAGAGGAGGAGCAAACCGAAGGATGTAGAGTCGGCGAATAGCCTACTCGAAAACGAAAGGTTTTGTGACGACGATGTCGCGTGTTCGATTCACGTCTTCAGCTCCAAATAGAAGTGCCGAGCACCGCAGCCCTCACAAAGTCAAACACGAACCCGACGTGTTGTAGTTTACGAAAGTGAACAAAACAAGGCGAGAGAGTGTGTGGACTTTTGAGGAATAGCGTAGGTGAACGAGGCATGACATTGAAGTAAGAGCATCAGAGTTGATGCTCTTTTTTTTAGTTAACAGAGCTACCTGCTGTGGGGCCCAAAAAATCAGTGAAATTCGACCTATGGTCGAGTGAAATTAGCCTTATGGCTAGTGAAATATCTTGTATAGATGTGAAATGTTTGATTGCATCAAACGTTAAGGGTATTGCATACGGCATTTGTAATAGCTCTTCAGCCATTTTATGAACTCAACAAAAGCTCTCCTTACATAAGGGGATTTTTTACTTTGATACTAACTGTAGCAGTTTTTCTTGACAAATGACAAACAAAACTCCGCTTGATTTGTGAACTTTGCCTATGACATTTTTTGTGCAGAAATGTTAGAATATATATAACATAAATTTTAGGGTCGGAGGGCATTATGTTCAGCGTTGATGATAGGATAATTTACGGGGCAACAGGCGTTTGTAAAATCACGGATATTGTCGAAAATGAGCTCACGGGTGTAGTGCGTGAGTATTATGTGCTCAGACCTGTTGATACAGATAAGTCTGTTATTTACGTACCTGTTGATAACGAAAAGCTGACAGCCAGAATGAGAGCCGTGCCTACACAAAAAGAGTTCAAATCTATGCTCTCTAAAGTCAAGGGCGAAAAGCTTCCTTGGATTGAAAATAATCTTGAGCGTAACGATAGCTTCCATGAGATTCTAAACGATGGTGACATACAGCGTATCGTTGTGCTTTTCAGAACGCTCCATTCACGACAACTCGAGCTTTCTGATTGTGGCAAGCATCTGCCAAAAGCCGATGAACGCATCTATAAGGAGTGTTCAAAGCTATTATGCTCAGAATTTTCATCAATACTCAATCTACCGCAAAGTGACATTTTGTCAGTTGTTCTTGATTGCGTAATATAATTGTATATAAAATTATGGGTGGATTTTTATCCACCCTTTTGTTTTTGGTATTGTGTTTTAATAAAGTGAAATGTAATTTATTTTGTAATACTATAGGTGATAACGCACGCGGGTCGTCAAGGATGCCGACCCCTACGAGATGTGGTTAAATTTGGTTAATAATACAGACAAAACGTTGATGATAAATTGCAGGTTATGGTTGCCCTTAAAATGGATACGATTGTTAGTATACCATAAATGATAATCTCATATACTCAAATTGTCAAGAACAATTGTGGGTGAAGAGATGAGAGAAATACTAGCAAAAAGGCTACGAGAGTGTCGTAAATCAATGGGTTATACGCAGATGCAAGTGTCAATATATTGTGACATAACAGAAAAAGCGTATCAGAATTATGAGCTGATGACACGCGAACCGAAAATCGAAATACTCGTGCGTATCGCTGATTTGTACAAGGTTTCTCTTGATTACCTTTGTGGCAGAACGGACGAAAAGTAATACTGGTTTACAAAGGAGTGCTTTTGCACTCCTAATTTTTTGCTTGTCGTAGTATTTATAGGTACTACAACAGTATTCTACACTGTATTTATGCTAAAGTCAATAGTATTAAAAAGTACTATTGGAGTGGCGTATGTATTTTCGAAGATTGCGTGACCTCAGAGAGGACAGCGATAAAAAACAGTCGGATATAGCAGAAATCCTAGGTATAGCTCAAACAGTTTACTCACGCTATGAACGAGGATATCAGACGATTCCCGTTGAACATTTGTTAAAGCTTGCTGACTTTTATGAGGTTTCGACAGATTATATTCTGGGCAGAACGGACGAAAAGTAATACTAGTTTACAAAGGAGTGCTTTTGCACTCCTTTTATTATTTGTCTACCTATTGAAAAATCGAAAGATATAAAGTATACTAAGTTGTAGTTTGCTTACAATAAATAGTAAAGTAGGTGTTAATGTGAAAGCGAATGAAGCTTTGAAAAAAGAGTTTTTCGGGATTGAACTTTATAAGTACATATTAAGTGCTGTGCTTGCTCTTGTTATGGGTGGCTTTATCCATATGTTTTCAACGTCTATGTCCATATATGAGGATGTCAGCTTGATTGCGGTTTTATTCTCATTAATCTATTTTGTAGCCTTGCTTTTTATTAGCAAGCTCAAAGATGTTGAGCTGTTCCCATACCTGATGATATCGGCAGGTGTTGCGGCGACAGTAGTCGCAAGGGTCAGTATGCTTTCTGAGGTGTCGCTGGATTATTATAATTTCATCAGTGTATGGCTCGAGTCGATGAAAAATATGTCGATTAGCGAAGCTCTTACTACCGAAATCGGTGACTATAATTTGCCATACCTTTACTTCCTTGCTATTCTGTCAAGAGCTCAAGGCGGTTGGCTGGTTTGTGTCAAAGCGTTTTCCTGCATTTTTGATGTGATTCTTGCTTATTATGTGATGAAAATTGCAGAATTCAAGGTCAAGAACACAAAAATTCTCGGTCTGATTTTTGTGCTGACACTTGCCCTCCCTACAGTGCTTTTAAACAGTGGCTTCTGGGGTCAGTGTGACTCTATCTATGGTGCATTTTGTATTGCCAGTATTTACTACGCTTTTGCTGAAAAGGGCACAAAAAGTATGGTTATGTTCGCACTGGCGTTTTCGTTCAAGCTTCAAGCAATCTTTATTATCCCTATCCTGCTTGTGTGCTTGATTTTACAAAAGATTGATTGGTATAAGCTTGTTATCGTTCCGATTGTGTATCTTTTATGTATGCTTCCTGCGATTGCGTTTGGCAGGGGAGTTTATGCCAGCCTGTTTGTTTACATTAGACAGGCATCACAGGTTCAGTATGAGCAGATGACACTAAATGCTCCTAGTATTTGGATGTTTATGGAAAACGGTTCATATGAAACTCTTAAATGGGTTGGAATTATGCTTGCCGCATTAGTCTCCCTAGCGTTTGTTTATCTGTGCTACATTTACGCAGACAGACTCGAAATCCCTGAGCTGGTTACGGTTGCGTACTTAACCGCTTTAGCACTTCCTTACTTTTTGCCTAGTATGCACGACAGATATTTCTTTATTGCTGACGTTTTAAGTGTACTGGTCTTTGTATATGACAGGAAAAAGTGGTACGTTCCGCTTGTGACAGTGTTTGCATCCTTTGCGTCTTATGCAATCTTCCTGATAAATGTTGCGGGATTGTACAACTTAAGATTGTACGCAATGGCTCTACTTGTAGTAATGGTTGTTGTTACAAAAGATTTTGTAGAAAACCTTAGAGCAAAAACACCTGTACGTACATTTCCTAAGCCTAAGAAAATAGTTGAAAAAGCCTTAGAGTAAACAGTGTAAATAAACAAAGCCCAACCTGTGAAATTTAACAGGTTGGGCTTTTATTATACCTTTTATTAATTTATACATTAAATCTGAAGAGTACAACGTCGCCGTCTTTCATAACGTACTCTTTACCTTCGGAGCGGACTAACCCCTTCTCTTTAGCGGCAGCCATTGAGCCACATTCGATAAGGTCGTCATACGCGATAACCTCGGCACGGATGAAGCCACGCTCAAAGTCGGTGTGAATTTTACCCGCTGCACCCGGAGCTTTTGTACCTTTTTTAATAGTCCAAGCTCTAACCTCAGGTTTACCAGCTGTAAGGTAAGAGATAAGACCTAAAAGTGAGTAGCACTCGTTTATAAGTCTGTCAAGACCTGACTGTTCAAGACCCATATCGGATAAGAACAACTCTTTTTCTTCCTTGTCCATTTCGACAATCTGTTCTTCAAGTCCTGCACAGATAGGGAGTACTGCCGCACCCTCAGATTCAGCAAGCTCACGCACTTTTTGTAATCTTTCGTTATCTTCAATGCCAGCTTCAAAATCACTTTCGCTCATATTAGCGGCGTAGATAACAGGCTTGTTTGTAAGTAAAGCGACTTCTGAAAGAAGCTTTTTCTCGTCTTCGTCACATTCAACAGAACGAGCAGTTTTGCCGTTTTGGAGAGCTTCTTCAACTCTTTTAAAGAAGTTTACTTCAGCCTGATATTTCTTGTCAGCTTTTGTCATTTTTTGAGCTTTGTCAATTCTTCTTGTGATAAGCTCAACGTCTGATAAAATAAGTTCCAAGTTAATTGTATCAATATCACGGATAGGGTCAACAGAGCCTTCAACGTGAATGATATCGTCATTGTCAAAGCATCTTACAACGTGAACAATAGCGTCGCACTCGCGGATATTAGAGAGGAACTTGTTACCAAGGCCCTCACCCTTTGACGCACCTTTAACAAGACCTGCGATGTCTACAAATTCGATTGTCGCAGGAGTGTACTTATCAGGGTCGTACATCTGAGCTAATTTATCAAGTCGTTTGTCAGGAACTGCAACAACGCCAACGTTAGGCTCGATTGTGCAGAAAGGGTAGTTCGCAGACTGTGCACCTGCGTTAGTGATAGCGTTAAAAAGTGTGCTCTTGCCGACATTAGGCAAGCCAACGATTCCTAGTTTCATATTATTCTCCAATCTTTGAGGTGTTGCTCAAAAAAGAAATTTGTAGTATGATATTAAAAGACAGTATAACATATTTTGTTTTTAAAATAAAGACATTTTTTAAGGAGAATAAAATGAGCAAATACGATATAGCACTTTTTGACCTTGATGGCACTATATCTCAAAGTGCCGAGGGCATAAAATATTGTCTGAAAAAGACTCTTGATATAATGGAGAAGGAGCACCCTGATTTATCCGATTACAGTAAATATATCGGACCTCCGCTTTTGTTTACTTTTCAAAATTTGTGTGGGCTGACACCTGAAGAAGCACAAAAGGCTGTCGAGATTTACGTCAAGCTTTACGATGTTGACGGATTAAGACAAAATAAGCTGTTTGATGGTATCGAGGATGTGCTTAAGGCTTGTAAGAATAATGGTATCAAAATAGCTGTTTGCTCGTCAAAGCACGAGGCGATTGCTACAGAGGTAGTGAAGCTTTTAGGTGTTTACGAATATTTTGATGAAATTTGTGGTTCAACAATTGATGGCTCCCGTAAAGAAAAAGAAGACCTGATTCCATATGCTCTTAAAAAGCTCAACGCAACAGGTGATGATAGCGTGGTAATGATAGGCGACACAAAATTTGACGCAAAAGGAGCCGTGTACTGTAAGGTCGATTTTATAGGAGTTACTTACGGTTATGGTAAAAAGCAGGATATGATAGATGCAGGCGGAAAAGTTTTTGCAGAAACTCCACAAGAACTCCACAATTATCTGATTTAATGGCAATGGACGAAATGCTTCCTTGTCATATTTGCTCAAAGCCCTAAATATATAATGATAAGGAACGTATTAAGAGGTGCTACGATGTTTGTAATTGCCGTAAAGTCCAAGCTTAAAACTAAAAAAGCGAAAGTTATTCTAGCGTTAACTGTGCTTGTGCTATGCTTGCTTATTGTGTTTGCCTGTGTATCAGCTTTTTCGAATACCCCTAAGTCTCATGCTTATTGCGAAGGCTTTGGAGAGTATGTAACCCTTGCTGAAACTGACGAGCAGGTTGAGGACTTTGTGCAACAGTTTTATAAAGCAGAGCAGCTTTACAGTCTTCAGGAAATATATGTGCCCGTTGAGTTTAATGATAAATACGAGCAGTATAATGAGTTGCAAAAGCTTCAGGGGCTTGACCTTGAACCATACAAGGGTGAAAAATGTAAGCTGTATATGTACTTGCTGTCTGACTTTGAGATTGACGAAGAACAGGCTATAATGTCGGTTATTGTATACAACAATAGAGTAATTGGCGGAGATATATCCAATCAGGTTATAGGTAGCAAATACTATACCTTCTATGGAGAGCAGGTGAGCTGATATGGAAAGACTGGATAAGTTTATTTCAACACAGACGAGCTATTCGCGAAAAGACATAAAACGCCTTTGCAAAAGCTGTGATATAACGGTTAACGGCGAAATTGTCAAAAAGTCCGAGTATAAAATCGACCCTGAAAATGATGTCGTTTGTGTGTGCGGTGAAAACATTTGCTATAAGCAGTTTGTGTATTATATGATGAATAAGCCTAAAGGAGTGCTTTCTGCGAGTAATGACAGAAACGCGACTACGGTTGTCGATATCCTGCCCGAGGAGTTTAAACGCAAAAATCTTTTTCCTGCGGGAAGACTTGATAAGGATACAACGGGGCTTTTGATAATTACGGATGACGGCGATTTTGCACACAGAATGTTAAGTCCTAATAAAAAGGTGTACAAGCATTACATAGCTACGCTTGATAAAGAGCTTGACGATACAGTTAAGGAGCGTTTTGAGAGCGGTATAGTTTTAGCAGACGGTACTGTGTGTCAGAAAGCGTATTTTGAAAAGCTCTCAAAAAACACAGCTCTTGTCAAAATTTGCGAAGGAAAGTTTCATCAAGTCAAGAAAATGTTCCTTGCCTGTTCATATTCAGTTGTTGAACTTGAAAGAGTGCAGATAGGAACACTGAAGCTTGATAGTAATCTTGCACAATCTGAGGTGCGAGAATTGACAAAAAGCGAAATACTACTAGTTTTTGATGGGAAAATTGACTAATTTTGTGCTAATATTTTTTACTTATGGGAATATTATATAAAAAATAAGTCAAATATTTAGTGAAAAAATAGGTGGTATTATGCGAAATATTGTGTTACAATACTATCTGGATATAAGTAGTTGTGTATTCGCACGCTATTATTGGAGGTTTTTATATGGCAAAAGTATCATTACAACACATTTACAAAATTTATGATGGCGGTGTAACCGCAGTTACAGACTTCAACCTTGAAATCGAGGATAAGGAATTTATCATTCTTGTTGGTCCTTCAGGTTGTGGTAAATCTACTACTCTTCGTATGATCGCTGGTCTTGAAGATATTTCAAAGGGTGAGCTCTACATTGGCGATATGCTCGCTAACGACGTTGCTCCTAAGGACAGAGATATCGCTATGGTATTCCAGAACTACGCTCTTTATCCACATATGACAGTTTACGATAATATGGCTTTCGGCCTTAAGCTCAGAAAGATGCCTAAGGAAGAAATCGCTAGAAGAGTTGGCGAGGCTGCTCGTATCCTCGGTATTGAGGAGTACCTCGACAGAAAGCCAAAGGCTCTTTCCGGTGGTCAGAGACAGCGTGTAGCACTCGGTCGTGCTATCGTTAGAGACCCTAAGGTATTCTTACTTGACGAGCCTCTCTCAAACCTTGATGCAAAGCTCAGAGCTAACATGAGAACTGAGATTTCTAAGCTTTATCAGAGACTCGGTACAACATTTATCTACGTAACTCATGACCAGACAGAGGCTATGACAATGGGTACAAGAATCGTTGTTATGAAGGACGGCTTCATTCAGCAGGTTGATACTCCACAGCACCTCTATGATATGCCATGCAACGAGTTCGTAGCAGGCTTCATCGGTTCACCACAGATGAACTTTGTTGATGCTAAGCTTGTTAAAGAGGGCTCAAAGTTTGCTCTCCAGTTTGACGAGTATACAGTAGTTCTCCCTGATTCAAAGAACAAGGACAACTGCTTAGAGCCATATGCTGGCAAGGAAGTTCGTTTTGGTATCCGTCCTGAGCACGTTCACGACGAGCCTGAGTTCCTCGCTAAGGCTAGCAGCAAGATTAAGGCTAACGTTGACGTTACTGAGCTTATGGGTGCTGAAATTTACCTCTATGTAAACATCGGCGGTATCCCAATCACAGCTAGAGTTGAGCCAACTTCTACAGCTAAGCCTGGTGACAACATTGAAATCGCATTCGACCTCGAGAAGATTCACATCTTTGATAAGGATACAGAATGCACAATCACTAACTGATTTTAGTGAAAAGTGGCTGATTTTTCGCGATTTAGCCCGATTTTCGGATAGTTACTAAATTGTAATTTTAGCCACAAATTCTGACAACTTATGACATTGCGTTCTTGTAAGTGTTAGTGTATCTTTTGTTTATTTTGCCCTTTGCAAACGGAAAAATCCGATTGCAAAGGGCTTTTTGCTTCTTTTTGTGCAAGTTGCCCTGCTGTTTGTGCAAATTACCATTGTGAAATATTTATGAATATTTTGTTCATTTTTTGTGTATAAATATCATTTAAAACTGTCGAATTTTAAAAAAAGGTTGATTTTTGATTTCTTTTTGTGTAAAATGTATATGATAACGTGGGAATTTTATTGAAAGTTCCAAATCGTTCGGTATTTTGACTATTATTATTTTCGGAGGCTACTATGTCTAACAGATTATTTCAGGGCGTAATCCATCAGATGAAGGATGCTATCGACAGAACTATCGGCGTTGTTGATGAAACCTCTGTAGTTATTGCATGCTCAGAGCTTGGCAGAATCGGCGAGGTTAACGAGAATATCAACTCGGAAACTCTTTCCGCAACTGTTCCTTTTGTTATCAACGGCCACACTTTCAAGTCATTCGGTTCCAGCTCAAGGGCTGAGTACGCAGTTTTTGTACAGGGTAACGACGACGTTGCTCAGAAGTACGCACAGCTTTTGGCTGTATCTCTTTCTTCCATTAAGCAGTATTACGATGAAAAGTATGACAGATCTAACTTTATCAAAAATGTAATACTCGATAATATTCTTCCGGGCGATATTTATCTTAAAGCAAGAGAGCTTCGTTTTAACAGCGAGGTTACTCGTGTTTGTATGATTATTAAGATTACATCAAAAACCGATATTTCTGCGTTTGATATTGTACAGAATCTATTCCCTGACAAATCAAAGGATTTTGTTATCAATATTAACGAGACTGATATAGTTTTAGTAAAAGAGATTAAGCCGGGTATTGAGGGCAGAGACCTTGAGAAGCTCGCAGGCTCTATCGTTGACACTCTTTCAACCGAGTTCTACACACACTGTGTTGTAGGTATCGGCACAACTGTTGTCGGTATTAAGGACCTTGCTCGTTCATTCAAAGAAGCTCAGGTTGCTCTTGAGGTTGGTAAGGTGTTTGACACAGAGCGTACTATCATCAGCTACGATAATCTCGGTATTGCACGTCTTGTTTATCAGCTTCCTACAACACTTTGTGATATGTTCTTAAAGGAAGTGTTCAAGCGTGGCTCAATTGAGAGTCTTGATCAGGAAACACTCTTTACAATTCAGAAGTTCTTTGAGAACAATCTTAACGTTTCCGAGACATCAAGAAAGCTCTTTGTACACAGAAACACTTTGGTTTACAGACTCGAGAAAATCAAGAAGATTACAGGTCTTGATTTGCGTGAGTTTGAGGACGCTATCGTGTTCAAGGTAGCTCTTATGGTTAAGAAATACTTAACAGCAAGCCCTACAAAGTTCTAATGCATATTAGTTAGAAAGACGCACTGTGCATATTGCGGTAATTGCACAAAGCAATAATAACAAGTGGTTTTTTAAGGACGGTTAATATGATTGAATTTCGTAATGTTTCAAAAACATATTCTAACGGTACACACGCGTTAGATGGTGTCAATCTCACTGTAGATAAGGGTGAGTTTGTTTTCATCGTTGGTGCGTCCGGTGCCGGTAAAAGTACATTCCTGAAGCTTATTATGCACGAGGAGACACCAACATCGGGTGCCATCATCGTAAATGATATGCATCTTGAAAAGTTAAAAAGAAGAAAGGTGCCGTATTTAAGACGTACAATGGGTATCGTATTCCAGGATTTCCGACTCATCGGTAAAATGACTGTTTACGATAACGTTGCGTTTGCGATGCGTTGTATCGGTAAAAAAGGTAAAACTATCAAAAAGAGAGTTCCGTATATTCTCGACCTCGTTGGCTTAAAAGACAAAGCCCACAATAAGCCGAGCGAATTATCAGGTGGCGAGCAGCAGCGTGTAAGCTTGGCAAGAGCACTGGTTAACAACCCTGCTATGATTATTGCTGACGAGCCTACAGGTAACATCGACCCTGAGATGTCCTACGAGATTATTGAGCTTCTTTCCGAAATTAACAAGAGAGGTACTACTGTACTTGTTGTTACTCACGAGCACGAGCTTGTTGAGAGCTTCAACAAGCGAGTAGTCAGAATCGAAGGCGGCAAGGTTGTCAGCGACAGTAAAGACAACGACACTATGGTCGCTATATGATTCGGAAAGGAGATAGATATGAGTTTTAGTAGTTTAGGCTATCTTATTAAAGAAGGCTTCAAGAATATCTGGTCAAACAGAATGATGAGCCTTGCATCAGTTGGCGTACTTATTTCCTGTCTTATTCTTACAGGCTCTGCTGTGATGCTGACAGTAAATGTGTCAACAATCGTAGCGTCAGTTGGCGACTCTAACGTTACAACAGTTTATCTTGAGGATGAGCTTTCTGAGCTTGAGGCTGTATACGTTGGCAAATCAATTGAAAAGGTTGACAACGTGACAGATGCTACCTTCTATCCGAAGGATGAAGCAATCCTTGCATACAAGGATGTACTCGGTGAAGAAGTTTTCGTAAATATGTCTGGTGATGATAACCCGCTTCCGCACGCGTACCACGTTGTTATGGCTGATTTATCACTTTATGACCAGACAGTTGAACAGCTATTAAAGGTTGACGGTGTTAATTCGGTTTCATCACGAAGCGATGTTGCCGAAAAGCTGACAAGCCTTAATACCTTGGTTACAATGATGAGCTTTTGGATTATTCTCGCACTTGCGATTATTTCCCTGTTCATTATTTCAAATACAATCCGTATGACAATGTTCTCGCACCGTTTCGAAATCAGTATTATGAAATCAGTCGGTGCTACTAACGCCTTTGTAAGAACACCTTTCGTTATCGAGGGTGTTATCATCGGACTTGTTTCTGCGGGATTATCAATTGGTGCACTGACACTGCTGTATGATGCGGTTGTTAAAGCAGTACAGAGCATCCTGCCATTTGAGTGTGTACCTTTCACAGATGTTATGTGGGGAATTATCATTTCCTTCGTTGCAGCAGGTGTTATAGTAGGTGCACTCGGTTCATGGCTATCTATCCGTAAATATCTTAAAAAAGAGGGTAACGAAATACTCGGTTGGTAATTGTTTTCTAAAATTTCCCGACCCAATGCAAAAAGGAGTAAATTATGGTTAAACGTATCACATCATGTATTATCTGCCTAATTATTATTGTCGGCTGTGTCCTTTCGGTAACAGCTACAGACATCGACTCAATTAAAGACCAACAGGCTGCACTCGAACAGCAGAGTGCTGAATATCAGGCTGTTTTGGACCAGAAAAACGCTGAGGTTGAAAAACAGAAGGAATATGTCGATGCACTTGTTGGCAAGGTTGAAACTGTTACACAGGAAATTCAGCTTAGCCATCAGAAAATCAATGCACTCGATGACGAGATTGCTGAAAAAACCAAGCAGATAGATGCAAAGAACGCTGAGATTGAAGAGAATATGGACATTCTTCGTCAGCGTATTAAAACAATCTACATAGCAGGTGAGGTTTCTTCGCTTGAGATTATCTTAGGTGCTAAGGACTTCTCCGATTTTCTCGATAAGGTTCAGCTTGTAAAGAGTGTTTCAACACATGACGAGGAGCTTATCAACGAAATTCAGGCTCAGCTTGACCAGATTAGCGAAGAGAAAGAAGCTTTACAGCTCGATAAGGTAGAGCTTGAGGAAGAGGAAAAGAATCTTAAAGCTAAACAGGATGAGTTAAACACACTTCTCGACGAAAACAAAGAGACTCTTGCTAACCTTCAGGAATCTGCAAATGATACTTTGCAGCAGCTCACATTGACTGAGGAGCAGATTAGCCAGCTTGACGCTGAACTTCAGGAGTACTACAGACAGCAGCAGGCTCAGCAGAATCAGAACAACAACAATAATAACAATAACAACAATAACCCAACACCAACTCCAAGTCCTGCACCACCTTCAGGTGGCGGTTATGTATGGCCTTGCCCTGGTTTCTATAACCTCACTTCTCGTTATGAGGAGTGGCGTGGCTACTACAACCACGGTGCTATCGATATCGCGAGCGGTGGTATTATGGGTGCTTCGGTTGTTGCGGCTGACTCCGGTACAGTAGTTGCTACTAACACAGGTTGTCCTCATAACTGGGGTAAGAACTACTCCTGTGGTTGCGGCGGCGGTTATGGTAACTATGTTTGGATTAACCACGGCAATGGCAAAGAGACTGTTTATGCCCACCTTACATCTGTATTTGTTTCAACAGGTCAGTATGTTTCGGCAGGTCAGCCTCTGGGTACAGTAGGCTCAACAGGTCACTCAACAGGTGCTCACCTCCACTTTGAAACTCGTTACAACGGCGTTAAGTACGACCCGATGAGCGAATATTAATACTAAATGAACTAGCCCCCTGCATATACTTAAGTAGTTTATGCAGGGGGTATTCTTATGCTTACATCACTTGATATAATAACACCGACATATAAATCTAAGCTGAAAAAGCTTTTTTCAAAATTGATGTTCGACACAATGCGGGTTGACATCGTAGAGGCTGGGGATATAAAGCTAAAAATGATTGAGTACATAAACCGTAGTGGCAAGGTTAATTGGAATAAGATAGACAAAGAAGTGCTTGCACAACGTAACAGAATACTGTGTAACAAAAATCTATGGTTGCCGAAAAACCATGGCTACAAGCGTTTTTGTGATTATGAGCTGAAAAAACGATTATGCACAAACCTTGCTATTAGCCTGTTGTGTCAGCTTGAAGAAAACAGGCTGAGTGTTGGACTTTTAGACCTTGATGCGTCATATACAAGCCTGCCAAAATATTTGCTGAAATATACCGATAGCGTTGTTGTTGTCACGGAAGAAACGGATATTTATACACATGTGGTTGAGGAGTTGTTGGACGAAACAGGGGCACCGATAAGGCTTTCTAAAAGCATAAGGTCGCTAGAGGGCTGTGATTTGGTTATAGCTGTGAACGGCATTGTCGATGAACTTATATTAAAGGAAAACGCGGTACTTTTAACAACAAAAAAACCAGAGAAAAATTATGATGCAACCGTCGTTTATGACTACAGAATTGAGCTAAGCGAGGAGCTCGAAAGTATATGTCCGAAAAGTCTGTCACATACATATTTTGCTTGTGCTCTTTATACGATGTGTCATATGTATAAGCTCGGTTCTCAAATACCGCTTATCTGTGTGAGTCATAATATGGTCCATACACCGTCGTCTTTGAAAGTTTTGATACAGAATAAAACAGATAAAACCTTGACATAATGCCGAGAAATGCTATAATACTAACTATGCGTAGACAAATATTCCTATATTAAATGAAAGGATACTATATTATGGCTAAACCGGTTATGCTCACAGCCGAGGGCTTGAAACAGCTTGAGGAAGAACTCGATTTCTTAAAAGGTGAAAAACGAAAAGAAATCGCTGAAAAAATTAAAGTCGCTCGTTCATACGGCGACCTTTCCGAGAACAGCGAGTATGATGACGCTAAAAACGAGCAGGCAATACTCGAAGCTCGTATCGTTACAATCGAGGCTACTCTTAAAAACGCTGTCCTCATTGACGAAAATGAAATCAATAACGAGTCCATTCACATCGGCTCAAAAATTAAGGTTGAAAACATCAAGATGGGCAAGACTTTTGAATACAAAATCGTTGGTTCAAACGAGTCTAACCCAAGAGAGGGCAAAATTTCTGACGAGTCACCAATCGGTATCGGATTGCTTGGTAAGAAGGTCAACGACGTTGTAGAAATTGAGGCTCCTGCAGGAGTTATCGCACTCAAGGTGCTTGAGATTTCAAAATAAGATTTTTCGGGCGGCTCTTCAGTCGCCCTTTTTAGGTTTATTGAAAGAGGGATTTTTATGGCAGAAAATCAGAACAAGAATCAGAATCAGGAAAATTTATCAGAGATTTTACAAATCAGACGCGACAAGTTAACAGCTCTGCAACAGGCTGGTCAGGACCCATTCTTAGTTACAACCTCTGACAGAGATATTATGTCAAATGAGGTTGTAGAGCGTTTTGATGAGCTTGAGGGCAAGGATGTTTGCGTTGCAGGTCGAATTATGTCTAAGCGTGGCAAAGGTAAGGTTATGTTTATGGACATTCACGACCGTGGAGGTAAAATCCAGATTTTCGCTAAGTTCGATGACTTAGGAGAGGAAATTTACAAGGGCCTGAAAAAGTGGGATATCGGCGACATTATGGAGGTCAAGGGCTTTGTGTTCAAGACTCAGATGGGCGAAATCAGTATCCACGCAAAGGCTGTTAAGCTTCTTTCAAAGTCACTTTTACCACTGCCTGAAAAATATCACGGTCTTACTAACACTGACCTTCGTTATCGTCAGCGTTACGTTGACCTTATTATGAACCCTGACGTTAAAACTACATTCATCAAGCGTAGTGCTATCATCAAGTCTATCAGAGAGTATCTTGATAACAATGGCTACATTGAAGTTGAAACACCAATCCTTAACACTATACCTGGCGGTGCTTCTGCTCGTCCTTTCACAACTCACCACAACACTCTTAATCTCGATATGTATATGCGTATTGCAACCGAGCTTTACCTAAAGCGTCTTATCGTTGGCGGTATGGAGAGAGTTTACGAAATTGGCAGAAACTTTAGAAACGAGGGTATGGACGTTAAGCACAACCCAGAGTTTACTTGTATTGAGTTCTACGAAGCATACACAGACCTTTATGGTATGATGGACAGAACCGAACAGCTTATCAATAAGGCTTGCCTTGCTGTTAACGGCACTGACCAGATTGAGTATCAGGGCGATAGTATTAGCTTAGCACTCCCATTCAAGCGTGTAACTATGATTGACGCTGTTAAGGAGCACACAGGCATTGACTTCAACGAGTTCTACTGTGATACTGAAAAGGCTAAGGAAGTTGCTAAAGAGCTTCATCTCGAGGTTAAATCAACTGACACTTGGGGTAACATCTTAAACACAGCATTTGAAGAGTATGTTGAAGACAAGCTCATTCAGCCAACATTCGTTTGCGATTATCCTGTTGAGGTTTCTCCGCTTACAAAGCGTAAGCAGGACAAGCCTGAGCTTGTTGAGCGTTTTGAGCTGTTCTGTAAAATCGGTGAGCTTGCTAACGCATACACAGAGCTTAACGACCCAATCGACCAGAAAAAGCGTTTTGAGCACCAGCTTATGCTCAGAGAAGCAGGTGACGACGAGGCTAATATGATGGATGATGATTTCGTTACATCACTCGAGTACGGTATGCCACCAACAGGCGGTGTAGGTATCGGTATCGACAGACTTGTAATGCTGCTTACAGATTCTGCGTCTATCCGTGACGTTATCCTCTTCCCAACAATGAAACCCGTTGAGAAGTAATTAACCCCAAAACCCAGTGTTTATGCGGGTTGTTGAGACTATAAAAACCGTAAAAACTTACACCTTACACCAAACTTACACCATTTTATGCAGAGTTTCGTGCAAGGACTTAAAAATCGCATAATTTTTGCATCATCAAACATTCAGACCCTAAGAGAGTTATATCTCTTAGGGTCTTTTTTTATACCTATTCGCAAACTACAAAGAAATTCATTTACTTACTATAATGTAATTGCACAGGAAGGAGTGGATTTACTATGATGAACAGTTTAGCGAGTGTGCATCCCGAACTTATATCGGAATGGTCAGATAAAAACTATCCTATTACACCTGACAACATTACATTTGGTTCAAATAAGAATGTTTGGTGGAAAGGTTCATGTGGTCACGAGTGGCAAGCCAGTGTGAAAAGTCGCTCATCCGGAGAGAAATGTCCTATCTGTTCAGGCAAAAGAGTTGTTAAGGGCATTAATGATTTAGCAACCTTAAAGCCTGAGCTTGTTAAAGAGTGGTCAGATAAGAATATATTGAAGCCGACAGAGGTATCAATTGGCTCCCATAAGAAGATAATTTGGAAGTGTAAGCTTGGTCACGAGTGGGAGGCTAGTGTTAAGAGCCGAGCTATAAATCATACAGGGTGTCCGTATTGTTCTAACAATAAGGTTCTTATTGGATTTAATGACCTTGCATCACAATTACCAAAAGTAGCAGCTGAATGGTCTGAAAGGAACTATCCTTTAAAGCCGACAATGGTTACAGCTTATTCTAATCAGAAAGTTTGGTGGAAGTGTAGTAAAGGTCACGAATGGTATGCTTTAATACCAACTCGTTCTAATGGAAGTAAATGTCCATATTGCAGTGGGCATATATTATTAAAAGGTTTTAATGACCTTGCAACTACTCACCCTGAATTAGTAGAAGAATGGTCAGATAGGAATTTGCCATTAACACCAGATATGATAAATGAGAAATCACGCAAAAATATTTGGTGGAAATGCAAGGAGTGTGGACACGAGTGGAAATCCGTTGTAGCTTCACGAATAAAAGGCACTACTTGTCCTGTATGTTCGGATAGAAAAGTTCTCACAGGATATAATGATTTATCAACCACAGACAAGTATTTGTTAAGTGAATGGGATTTTGAATTGAATAAGGATGTATTACCAACACAAATATCAAGAAATTCAATGAGAAGTGTATGGTGGCGGTGTTCTAACGGACATTCTTGGAAAGCGAAAATATTTGAGCGTACAATTGAGAAAAAAGGCTGTGTTATTTGCGAAGATGAGTATCGAAGTGTATTTCCGCAGTTAATCATCGGTTTTTATGCTCGTATGAAAGGACTGAACACCTTACTTAATTATGATAGGGTTATCGGTATTCCTCTTGAAACATATGTACCTGAAGAAAATTTAGCAATAGAATCTGCTAGTGGTACTGATGATATAGAGAGAGTTAAAGAGCATCTGTGTAAGGCAAGGGGCATCAATCTAATAAAACTCCTATATAAACCTAACGATACAGAGATAGAGTATGCTTTGAAGTTAAAGCAGATATTTAGGAATAAACATATATTTATATCCTCTGATGTAAATGAGGATGTAGCTTTTATAAGAAGAAAGTTTTTTGAATGGAGAAAATCACAATAACGGAGGTACATAATGAGAAGTAAATATTATCACATTTATTTAACATATAAAGAGTATAGTGAATTGATTAAGCAGTTAGTTGAATCAAAGAATAAATTACAAGAACAAGGTAGATATACTGATGCAGTAGATGACCTTATTATAAAAATCGGTAAATGTAAGAAGAAAAAACTGAAGAAATTATGAACAAAAGAGACTCCGTTTATCACATGATTTTTGTGATAAACGGAATTTTTTTGATTTTTTTAAAAAATTTTTAAAAATCGATTAAAAAATAGGCTCTCCCATTGGATATAAGTGAGAGGCTTTTTTAGAAATCCTAAAAACAACCTGCTCACGAACCTTGAAAATTGAATATCATTTCTTCA
>JAFUIK010000011.1 GCA_017473955.1 Ruminococcus sp.
CATCAGCTTCAAGAACATCAGAAAGGCTTTTTGCCTCTTTGTAAGTAAAGTTATCCACCGCACTAGATACCAACTCACCAACTTCAAGGAAACTAATCTTATTATCTCTAAAAAGCTTATTGGCGATTTCGTTAGCACCATTAGCAACAGCAGGGATAATACCACCTCTTTCGATAGCTTTCTTACAAGCAGAAAGGCATTTAAATGTTTCGTAATCAGGGTGATAGAATGTCATTGAAGAAATCTTAGAAAAATCCAAAGATTCAACAGGAGACTCGTACCTGTGCGGATATGTTATAGCGTACTGGATAGGAATTCTCATATCAGGAAGACCAAGCTGAGCAAGTACGCTGTTATCAACAAATTCAATCATAGAGTGAATTATACTCTCTCTATGCACCACGACTTCAATATCATCAGGAGATACATCAAAAAGCCAAGCGGCTTCAATAATCTCAAGACCTTTGTTCATCATAGTAGCAGAGTCGATGGTTATTTTTGCCCCCATAGACCAGTTAGGGTGGTTGAGAGCCTGTGCCACTGTGACATTTTTTAGTTCATCTGCAGTTCTGCCAAAGAAAGGGCCACCGGAGGCTGTCAAAATAATTTTTTTCAACGCTTTTTCAGGAGGTGAAGCCTGCAAACATTGGAAAATAGCAGAATGTTCGCTATCAACAGGAAACAAGGTAACTCCGTTTTTCTTAGCAGCATCCATAACCAAAGCACCGCCCGCGACTAAGGTTTCCTTATTAGCAAATGCTATATTTTTCTTTGCCTCAATAGAAGCTAAAGTTGGTTTTAAACCAACCATACCAACAACTGAGTTGACTACTAAATCACAGTCATCCAATGTTGCGGCATAAAGAAGCCCTTCCATTCCACTGTACACTTTAGTATCAAGGTCATTAATGTTGAGTTTAAGTTCGTCAGCCTTACTCTCATCAAAAACCACAGCAACTTGAGGCTTGAACTCACGAATTTGTTTTTCAAGCAACTCGATATTACTATGAGCCGAAAGAGCTGTAACAGATAAATTAAGCTTACGGGCAACATCGAGAGTTTGTGTACCGATAGAACCTGTTGAGCCGAGTACAGAAAGTTTATTTACCATAATAAGCCTCAATTAAGAAATAACGGTGAAAAGATTAGAAATAATGAATACCAAAGGTGCACAAAGGATGATGCTGTCAAATCGGTCTAGCATACCGCCGTGACCAGGCATAATTGAACCGAAATCCTTTATACCGCATGAACGCTTGATTACCGAGAAAGAAAGATCACCAATTATAGAAACAATCGGATTGATAAAACCGATAATAAGAAGCGGAATGAAGTTGATTGTAACATCCTTATAAATCAGTAAGAACACTAAACCTATTAAAAGTGAACCCAGTGTGCCACTTATAAGACCACCAAAAGCACCCTCTACGGTTTTCTTCGGACTAATCTCAGGACAAAGCTTATGCTTACCGAGAAATACACCGGCAAAGTAAGCACCACTATCTGAAAGCCACGGAACACCTAGTGTTAAAACAATCCAGAAAGATGAATAACCAATCGGATTGCACGCTGTAAGAGTAAAAGAAGTCATTGAAAGGGTTAAAAGCATTGTACCACCAAATGCAAACATGGCGTCCTCTACCTTTACACTATCATGAAATGCCACCATAATCGTAAAGAATATAACGGCAAAAAGATAGATAGGTATGTATTTAAGCAGTGAGCCACTAAAGAGAGGCATCAATAAACCAAAAGCCACACATGGTATAGAAATCTTAAGATTTTTATGTAAACCTTTTGCTGTGAGCAACTCACCGCAGATAAGTGCTGTTACAAGAGCTATAGCTACTCTTATAACTATGGAGTTAATTTCCCCAAGTATCATAAGCACTATACACAGTACAATACCTATTCCTGCACTTATAAGTCTTGTTTTCATGGGTATCACCAAAACTTTCAATATATTTGATTAAATTCCTCCAAAACGTCTGTTACGTTTAGCAAATTCAATCAGTGCCTTATCAAGATGTTCGCTCTTGAAATCAGGCCATAACACATCCATAATGCAATACTCAGAATAAGCTGACTGCCATAAAAGGAAGTTGGATGTGCGATATTCACCACTTGGGCGAATTATCAAATCAGGGTCAGGCTGACCCTTGGTGTAAATACTGTCGCTAATGAGCTGAGCATTTATATCAGAAACATCAAGCATACCGTCTTTAACATCCTGAGCAATACTTTTAAACGCATTGACCAGCTCATCTCTACCGCCATAATTCATAGCGATATTTAAAACCATACCATCCCTGTCTTTTGAATCGTTTTCGTTTTTTTCAATGAGCTCAAGCATTTCGGGAGAAAACACGGAACGGTCACCAATAAATTTGACAACAATGCTATCATCCTGAAAATCTGAAATAGCCTCAAGCATATATTCCTTAAAAAGCTTCATAATCGCGTCAACTTCTTCTTTAGGACGCTTCCAATTCTCGGTAGAAAAAGCATAAACTGTCAGATATTTAATGCCTATATCGGAACAGTAGCGCGCAATTCTTCTAAAAGTTTGCGCGCCAGCAGTGTGACCGGCGGTACGAGGCAGACCGCGTTTTTTTGCCCATCTGCCATTACCGTCCATTATTATTCCAATATGTTCAGGGAGTATAATATCGTTAATAGATAACTTTTCCTTAGATTTATTGAATAAAGCCATATCAGATTTCCATAATCTCTTTCTTTTTCTTGTCAGCCATCTGATCAACAAGCTTGATAAACTTATCGGTCTGTTCCTGGACTTTTTTCTCGCCCTGCTTCAGATCGTCTTCAGTAAGCTCTCCATCTATCTTTAAAGACTTAAGTTTATCAATAGTGTCTCTGCGTACGTTACGAATCTGTACTTTTGTATCCTCAGCAATACCTGCAATCTCTTTAGCGATTTCTTTACGCTTATCCTCAGTAAGTGGTGGGAAAAGAAGACGGATGCACTTACCATCATTCTGTGGATTAATACCAACATCAGACATCTGTATTGCCTTTTCAATCATTCTTAAAACAGAAGCATCCCAAGGCTGAATTGTCAATGTTCTTGCTTCAGTAACAGAAACAGCAGCAAGCTGGTTGATAGGTGTAGGTGTTGAGTAATAATCAACAGTAACTTTATCTAAAACAGCAGGATTAGCTCTGCCTGCTCTGATAGATTTAAACTCAGCCTCAAGGTGAGAAATGCGTCTGTTCATACGCTCTTCAGATTTTGTTAATGTTGCTTTCATTTTAGTCCTCCTAATATTAAAAGATAATAGATAACTGAATCAGAAATTACCAACTACTGTGCCGATTGAATCATCACAAACTGCATTGTAAATATTATCAGGATTATCAACACTGAACACTAAAAGGTCAATATTGTTATCCTTGCAGATAGCAGCAGCAGTTGAGTCGATAACCTTGAGGTCTTTTTCAAGAACATCGTGGAAAGAAATATTGCTGTAGCGTTTAGCATCAGGATTGGTTTTAGGGTCGCAATCATAAACACCATCGACCATAGTAGCTTTAAGAATAATCTGAGCTTCGATTTCTGCAGCACGTAAAGCTGCAGCAGTATCAGTAGAGAAGAACGGGTTACCTGTACCACAACCAAAAATAACAACTCTGCCCTTTTCTAAATGACGCATAGCTTTGTTTCTAATATATGGTTCAGCAATCGCACGCATACCAATAGCAGTCTGTACTCTTACATCAACACCAATCTGCTCAAGTGCATCAGCGACACCTAACGCGTTGATAGTTGTTGCAAGCATACCCATATGATCAGCTCTGGTTCTGTCCATCTTACCGCTAGAACGACCTCTCCAGAAATTTCCGCCACCAACTACAATAGCAACCTCTACCCCATCTTCAACAAGCTTTTTAATAGGTTCACAGAAAGAAAGTACGGTATCAAAGTCGATTCCATGCTTAGCTTCGCCTGCTAAAGACTCACCAGAAAGCTTGAGAAGAATTCTCTTATATTTCGATTTCATAAAATCACCTCATAGTTATCTTTATAATTACTGTCATTATACTACATTTAGTGCATTTTGTAAAGAAGAATAAGGCAGAATATGAACCATTTAATAGAAATTTAACAATAAAAAAAGGAGTGGTATTAAAACCACTCCTAAATTATTAAGTAAGATTATTTTACCATGCTTGCAACTTCTGCAGCAAAGTCGTCCTGACGCTTCTCAAGACCCTCACCCTTTTCGAAACGAGTGAACTTAGTAATCTTGATAGAACCGCCGAGCTTTTTAGCAACTGACTCAGTATACTTGCCAACTGTCATTGAGTTATCCTTAACGAACTCCTGATCTACAAGGCAGTTTTCCTTATAGAACTTGCCGATTTTACCCTCAACAATCTTAGCGAGAACCTGCTCTGGCTTATTAGCCATCTTAGGATCCTGCTTCATCTGAGCAACGAGAATTTCTTTCTCGTGGTCAATAACCTCTGCAGGAACGTCAGACTCGTTTAAGTAAGCTGTGTTAAGAGCAGCAATCTGCATAGCAACATCCTTACCGTAAGCAACGAAATCAGCGTTTGTTGTGTCAACATCTGTATCAAAGTTTACGATAACACCGATCTTACCGCCAGCGTGAACATAAGCTACTGTAGGACCATCAAACTTCTCGAATCTACGAATCTGGATGTTCTCACCGATTGTAAGAACCTTCTCCTGAAGAAGTTCAGCAACAGTCATCTCAGTACCAGATGCCTTTAAAGCCTTAAGTGCTTCAACATCAGCAGGAGCATTCTCCATAACTGTCTGAGCACATGTGTTAACAAAAGCAACGAAATCAGCGTTTTTAGCAACGAAGTCTGTTTCTGCATTAACCTCGATAACTACACCTGCTGTATTGTTGTCGTTTGTGATAGCGTAAGCAACACCTTCAGCAGCAATTCTTGATGCTTTTTTAGCCTGTTTAGCAAGACCCTGCTCTCTTAAGAAATCGATAGCAGCGTCCATATCGCCGTTAGCCTCTGTGAGAGCCTTTTTGCAGTCCATCATACCGCAGCCTGTCTTCTCACGTAATGCCTTTACGTCTTGAGCTGTAAATGCCATTTATATCAATCCTTTCGTAATATATACAATTATTAAATATAGAAATTACTCCTCAACGAGTTCTTCTACTTCTGCCTCTTCTCTAGCAGCTGCACCCATCTGGCCTTCTCTGCCCTCGATGATAGCGTTAGCCATAGCACCGCAAATGAGTTTTACTGCACGGATAGCATCGTCGTTACCAGGGATAACGTAGTCAACATCATCAGGATCACAGTTTGTGTCAACGATAGCAACAACAGGGATGCCAAGCTTCTTAGCCTCTGATACAGCAATCTTCTCTTTTCTTGGGTCTACGATAAAGAGACAGCCAGGAATCTGCTCCATATCCTTGATACCGCCAAGGAACTTCTCGAGTTTTTCGATTTCAAGGTTGAGCTTAATAACTTCCTTCTTTGGAAGGAGATCGAATGTACCATCTGCTTCCATAGCTCTAAGCTGCTTAAGTCTAGCAATTCTTCTACGGATTGTTGTGAAGTTTGTGAGCATACCACCGAGCCATCTAGCGTTAACGTAGTAAGCACCAGCACGCTCAGCCTCTTCCTTAACAGAATCCATAGCCTGCTTCTTTGTACCAACGAAAAGAACACTCTTGCCCTCTACAGAAAGGTCACGTACAAAGTTGTATGCCTCTTCGAGCTTTACAACGGTCTTCTGTAAGTCGATAATATAGATACCGTTACGCTCTGTAAAAATGTATGGAGCCATCTTAGGGTTCCATCTTCTTGTCTGGTGACCGAAATGTACACCGGCCTCCAGAAGCTGTTTCATAGAAACTACTGCCATTTTATTTTCCTCCTCAGGTTAAAACCTCCGCCGAGCCTTGGATTTTCGGGACAAACACGAAATTGTGCTACTGAGCCGATGAACCCGACGTGCGTAATGCCTAAATATTATACCATATAAAATAAAAAAATCAAGCACTTTTGTGCTTGATTTTCTTAATTTTGGCGATTTTTAATTAATAATAGTCAAAAAATCTTACTGAGCCGTACTGACAAATGAAATTCTGAGACTCATGCCATGAACTTGAACAGTGTGCTGTCGAGTAGAACACGAGAGTTCTGTGCTGAACAGCGGCACCGCCTTGGTCAAAGATGTAATTAATAACGTCCTTGCAAGTCTGGCTTGGCTTCATAGAAGTAGAACCATCGTACCCGAAGCTTGAAATTAAGCTTGCGATGTCACTACTACCTCTCATTACGCATGCATCTCTCATACACTGTGCAACGATTGCCATACCTGTGTAGCCCATTGAACCCGCTTCACCCATTAAGAGACGCTCAGCTAAATCACGGTCAGCGTCTGAAAGGTGAATCGAGTAGCTCTGGTAGTTAGGGTCAGGATTATCAATTGATAAAAGATATCCTGTCTGTGTCGAACCTGACACATAAGAACCACCACCCGTGCTTGGGGCTGTAGTAGAGCTGCTTGATGATGAAGATGATGTTGATGAGCTTGACTCTGTAGATGAAGAAGAACTTGTGTTCTGCTGCGCTTTTTCAGCTTCAGTAGCTTCGACTGTCTCTACTTTGAGTTCCTCAACAAGTGACTCGGCTTCTGACTTAGCCTCGTCCATAGCAATTGCTCTTGCAAGTGCTATCGCGTCATCCTCACTTTCACTATATGTATTAGTTTCTGTTTTTTTGGTTTCTGTTATCGGGGTTTCATTTGCAGCTTTTACTTCAGGTGCTATAACGAGCATTGACAAAACAAAAATTGCACACAATGCTACGGCGAGAATTTTTGATGTTAAGCTTTTTAAAATTCTCATTGTTATCTCCTCCTTTAAGTAGTCTACATCGATTACCGATGTGAAATTGATATGGAAAATTTTGTAAACGCATACCATTTCAAGTGCTATTTAATCACAAAGCACCACAAATTGCAAGCCTGTAACTTTTTGTTTTTAATTCTTTTTAAGCATCATAATCGCGTTTTAGTTCTGTTATCGAATTATTTTTAGTATAAAATGTACATATCGCACAATATTTTCTAGTGCAATTTGCTATCACGCACAAAGTTTTTTAATGACAAAATGTAACAAATTTATTACCTTTTTTTGCGTTGTTTGTTGTTTTTTGCACCTTAAAATCAACTAAAATGGTATCTTCGCCAACAAGGCATATATTATCCCACGGTATTATGAAGTCTGAAGTGCGTCCGAAAAGTCCAAAAAAGCGTGGTCTGCCATATACTATTATCGCCACAACCTTAGAACTGTTA
>JAFUIK010000012.1 GCA_017473955.1 Ruminococcus sp.
AACCGATGGTCTCCAGTGCCACAAACTGGCGCTTTAACCAACTAAGCTATACCCACCATATGGCGCGCTGAAAGGGACTCGAACCCCTGACCTACTGCTTAGAAGGCAGTTGCTCTATCCAGCTGAGCTATCAGCGCGTGTCAGACTAAAAACATATTTGTTTTCAATCAGCCTTAACATTATATAAAATTCTACGCATTTTGTCAATAGTATATTTACTACGTAAATACATATTTTTTTGAATAATTATTGTTATTTTTGCTGTTTAATGACTTTAAGACGTGAAAACTCCTCTCGTTCCTTTTCATCGAGTGCGTCTGTAATAGTTTTTACAGCGTTTTCAAATTTTGGAATCATAATATTTTTCAGAGCATTTGCACGCTTTTGAGTTTTCTTGATTGAATCAGCAAGCCTGTATACGCTGTTTTCTATTTCAGCAAGCTCAACTGTCAGCTCCTTAACTCGCATAAATTTCATTTGTGCTTCGTCTAATGCTGAGTTTGATGATGCAAGACCATAGTGTAGTTCATATTTTTCCGCCTTATCAATACTCAGTATCGGAATTTCGACACCCATAACACTACGATAATCCATTTTAATGCTATTATCTATAGGGGTCGAAAGCGAAACTTCGTCACAGAAGCCGAGTGTAATGTTAGCTCTCTGAAGTGCCATATAAGCATCGTTGAAGGCAGAGTCGATTTTGCTCTGTATTTCGTTTGCTCTGTCAATCAGCATCATCATTTCACGGATGAGTATATTACGCTTTCTGTCTAAAAGCTCGTAGCCTACTTTAGACAGCTGTAGCGATTTCTTGGTGCTTATTAAATTACCTTTGGTTGGAGCTACATTCAAAGCCATAATATACCATCCTTTCTGAAATTAAATGTTTTCAATATAATATTTGTCTAGAAGCTTGTCGTCAACACGATCAAGCTCTGATTTTGGAAGATTTGAGAGTAACTTCCAGCCTAAATCAAGGCTTTGTTCAATAGTTCTGTTTTCAGTGTTACCCTGATTTACGAACATACTCTCAAACTGCTTGCCAAATTCAATGTATTTTTTGTCAATAGGGGAAAGCTCTTCTTCGCCAATAACAGAAGCAAGGCTTCGTGCATCAATAACCTTAGCGTAGGACGCAAAAAGCTGGTTAGCAAGACCCTGATGGTCTTCTCTGGTATAACCCTCACCGATACCGTCTTTCATAAGACGAGAGAGGGAAGGCAATACATTAACAGGAGGATAAATACCCTGACTCTGTAACATTCTGTCAAGTACAATCTGACCTTCTGTGATGTATCCTGTAAGGTCAGGTACAGGGTGAGTGATGTCGTCATTCGGCATTGTAAGAATAGGAATCTGTGTAACAGAGCCTTTGCTACCCTTAATCATACCGGCTCTTTCGTACATTGAAGCAAGGTCAGAGTAAAGATAGCCGGGGTATCCCTTACGACCCGGAATTTCACCCTTTGATGAGCTGAACTCTCTTAAAGCTTCAGCATACGATGTCATATCTGTCATGATAACAAGAATATGCATATCTAACTCAAAAGCGAGGTACTCAGCAACAGTTAATGCACACTTAGGTGTAAGCATACGCTCAATAATCGGGTCGTTAGAAAGGTTTAAAAGCATAACAACCCTACTCATAACGCCACTTTCCTCAAAGCTTTTTTTGAAGTATTGAGCAACGTCGTTTTGAACACCCATAGCTGCAAATACTACACCAAAGTTAGAAGAATCAGCACCGCTGATTTTAGCCTGTCTAACAATCTGCACAGCAAGCTCGTTGTGTTTCATACCTGAGCCTGAAAATATAGGAAGCTTCTGACCACGTATGAGTGTCATCAGTGTATCAATGCTAGAAATACCTGTGTTGATGTAGTTCCTTGGATAAATACGGGAAACAGGGTTGATGGCTGTACCATTGATATTTTGCCTTTTTTCAGGAAAGATATCGCCCAATCCATCAATTGGCTTGCCTGCACCGTTTAAAACTCGACCCATAATTTCAGGTGACAGAGGCATTTCCATCGGTCTTCCTGTAAGTCTTGTTTTAGTGTTCTGTAAACTTAAAGCTCGTGAACCCTCAAAAACCTGAACGACAATTCTATCGCCCTCGATTTGTACAACTCGGCCCTGACGTTTTGTGCCGTCTTCTAACTGAATATCAACAATTTCTTCAAAGGAAACGCCTTTAACGCCGTCGATAACAACAAGCGAGCCGTTAATTTCTTTTACGCCAACGTAATCAATAACCATAGCATTTCCTCCTTACTTATTGATTGAGTCAATTTTTTCATCAATTTCTTTAATATATTCATCAAACAATTCAAGTCTGTTGTTTGGAATATCATATTTCATTTTAGTCAGCTTATCAAATAGTCCGAGCTCAATGACTCTTGAAATCGGAATAGCAAGGCTGACAATATGTTTGGCTTTCTTGTGCAGATGTAATATAGTTTTCATCATCAGCATTTGCTTGTGGAGTGATACGAAAGTATCGTCTTTGTGGAAAGCATTCTGCTGTAAAAAGCCAACTCTGATAACTCTTGCAGTTTCAATGACTAGCTTTTGGTCATCAGGGAGAACGTCGGCACCGATAAGCTTAACGATTTCCATCAGTCTGCTTTCTTCGGCAAGCAGTGCAGAAATGTTGCTTCTGTATTCAATAAAGTCAGTGCCTAAATTTTCCTCAAACCAAGGGTCAAGGTCAGTAAAATATTCACTGTAGCTGTCCATCCAGTTGATAGCAGGATAGTGTCTTGCATAAGCTAACGCTTTATCAAGTGCCCAAAAGCATCGTGTGAATCTCTTAGTGTTCTGGGTTACAGGTTCTGAGAAGTCCGAACCCTGCGGAGAAACCGCACCGATGATAGTAACAGAACCTTCGCCGCCTGAAAGTACATTAGCTCTGCAACCACGCTCATAGAACTCAGAAAGTCTTGATGGTAAGTATGCAGGGAAGCCTTCTTCAGCAGGCATTTCTTCAAGTCGACCGGAGATTTCTCTTAATGCCTCAGCCCAACGCGAGGTTGAGTCTGCCATAATCGCAACATTATAGCCCATATCGCGGTAATACTCAGCAAGTGTTATACCTGTGTAGATAGAAGCTTCACGTGCTGCAACAGGCATATTGGAGGTATTAGCGATAAGGGTGGTTCTATAAGTCATTGGACAGTTATTCTTAGGGTCAATAAGCTCTGAGAACTCCTGCAACACCTGACTCATCTCGTTACCACGTTCACCACAGCCAACATAAACGATGATATCAGCGTCACACCATTTAGCAAGCTGGTGTTGAGTCATAGTCTTACCTGTACCAAAACCGCCCGGAATAGCTGCAGTGCCGCCCTTGGAAATAGGGAAGAGAGTGTCGATAATACGCTGACCTGTAATAAGCGGAACAGACGCGGTAAGTCTTTCTTTAACAGGACGTGGAGTACGGATAGGCCATTTCTGACAAAGTGACAGCTCGTGAATGTTACCTTTACTGTCCTTGATTTTTACAACAGTGTCAAATAATTTGTATTGACCATTCTGTGCAACATATATTACTTCACCCGATAAGGTTGGTGGAACCATACACTTATGTGTGATAATGTCTGTTTCAGGTAGTGTAGCGTATATTTCGCCACCATTTAAATAATCGCCGATTTTAGCAGTTATTGTAACATCCCACAGTTTCTCTGTATCAAGAGGTGAAACAGAAGAACCACGGTTGATAAACGCACCCTCAGTCTTTTCTATTTCAGACAGAGGACGTTCAATACCATCAAAAATATTATTAAGTATACCTGGTCCCAAAAGCACATTCATAGGAGCTTTTGTACCAACAATCGGGTCACCCGGTTTTAAACCTGTGGTGTCCTCATACACCTGAACAGTAGTCATTTCGTTGTTGATGCCGATAATTTCGCCAACGAGCTTTTCTTCTCCAACGTAAACCATCTCCATCATAGAGAACTCAGTGGCACCCTTAACAGTTACGACAGGGCCGTTAATGCCATAAATACAATTTTCTGTCATAATTACACCACCTTAAGTCCCGAATTTTCAGCAAACCATACACGTTGGTCGGAAAGTTTTGTGTCAAGTGTGTCATCTGCAACTATGCTTAAAGCTTCACAGTGAGCTTTGATACCGCCAAGCTCAATTGAGTTGTCAGCACAAACTTTACCATTAGGTATAATACCCTTGATTAATTCAGCTTTGTCTATATCATTTTCTTTGACGTATATAATACACTCATTGTTTTCAAAAAGTTCAGCAACCTCATTTGCACTCTTTTTGAGATAATGAACGTAATCTTCTGAACTTACAAATTCGAGCAATTTTGCCTTAGCATCAGCAAAAACCTTTTCAACAATTCCGTTTCGCTTTATAAAAAGAGCCTTTCTGCTTTCCTGCTCACGTTTTGCAACGTCGCTAATAATCTGAGCTTTTTTCACTGCTATTTCTTTTTGAATGAGAGTATAAGCATCCTCGATACCCTCTTTAGTAGCTTTTTCAATTTCTTGTTTCTTGAATTCTTCTACCTCAAGCAAAATAGCGTCGCTCTGCTCTTTAGCATATTTATTAATAGCTCTTAAAAAACTACTTGTTTTCTGAGATTGATTCATATACTTGCCTTCTTACTTATTTATAGTTAATCAAAAATAAGCCGATAAATTACATTTTTACACCGATAGCATCTTGAACATATTTTGTAATACTGTCCTTAGTTCTTCCATTACCATGACGGTCAGGAATTTCGATGATAAGCGGTTGTTTGTTGTGGAGTTTAATATCGTACACCTTATCATGGCATAACTTCATAAGTGTTTCTGTCATAAGTATAACAGCAACATCCTCCATTTTCAGTGCATCATCAAGTGCCTTTTCAACATGGTGAGGTTTGTGTACAACTACACCGTCAACACCCGCAAGACGCATTCCCATCAGTGTATCAACATTATCGCTGATAAGATACATTTTCATTTTAATCGCCCTTAATTAAAGACTTGAGATAATCATAATTGAGATAAGCATACCATAAAGAGCACAACCTTCACCAAGTGCTACGAAAATGATAGACTTACCGAAGTTTTTAGGATCCTCGCTTGTTGCACCAATAGCGGCAGGAGCAGAACCGCCAACAGCGATACCACCACCGATACAAGAAAGACCTGTTGAAATACCTGCAGCGATGTAGCCAAGACCTGTTGCACTTGAAGCTGCAGTTTCAGCAACAGCAGTAGCATCAGCAGCGTGAGCAACAATAGGACATACCATACAGAATGCGAAAACAGCACAGAAAGATAATATCTGAGTTAATACAGTTGTTTTTGCATTTTTACCTTTTTCAAAAGCTTTGATTGATACGAGTACAGAAATCACTAAAAATGCAGCAGGAATAAATAATAATAAATAATCTAACATAACAGTTTCCTCCAAATAAATATTGAATATATCAGTCGTTTTTAACTTTGACAGGTTTATATGGTCTGCCGTCACCAATGTAGAAACGTGAGAACATTTCGTAATATTCAAGTCTTAACACCTGAATACCAACAAGTAAAGCCTCAAGTGCAGCTACAATAAGGTTTCCTATAATAACGGTGATAATATAACCTGTTGAACCGAACATAGAAGCAAGTACAAACACAACCTGCATCATACCTGCGTGAACCAGTACAAAAGCACCGACTCTTAGAAAGCTCATAGTGTTTGTTACATATGACAAGCAAACTTCGAATAGCTCAAAGAAGTTGTCCACAAAGAATTCGCCTATTTTCTCAGGCATAAAGTCTTTTTTGCCCTCAATAAGATGGGATAGAGGCTCTCTCAAGAATACCAAAATAAGTGGTATAACAATCAAGAATGTGATGTAAGCGAAATTCATAATCTTGATACCGAGCATCATTGAACAAACAAGACCTATTACCAGAGATGCGTAGAAGGTAAGTCCGCAGATACCGTTAACACCGAAAATCGCTTCGCCTATATTTTTACGTTTGAAGTTTGAGTAAATATTGAGTCCCATCGCTACTATAACAAGAACCATACCGATTCCGACTGCGGAGTAGATAATCGTCATTGTCCAGTGTGACTCCATAACCTCAATTGGTTTTTCTTCAAGTCCGAACAGCTTGTGATAAAGTGGGTCAAGCAGGTGTTCAAAACCAAAAACACTTCCAAATACAAAACCGAATATTGTAGAAGAAATAGAGCAAGGTATAAGCAATCGTCCTAGCTCCATACCCTTAACTTTATACATAACAAGTGCCGCAATAAAAAGTATAACTCCGTGACCCACGTCACCAAACATTATGCCGAAAAGCAAAGAATAGGTAAACGCAAGAAACGCCGACGGGTCAATCTCGCCGTAATTCGGAGTGCCGTACATTTCTGTATAGTACTCAAACGGCTTAGCAAAGAAATTATTCTTATACTTAACAGGCGGTCTGTGCTTAATTTCGTCCTTAGCATCAGAAACACCCGTTTCAACGCTTTCGATACTTTCCAAAGCTTTATTAATCGCTTTTTCATTTTCAGCTGGAACCCAACCGGCTAAGATGAAATTATCGTGGTAAGTGTAAGCGTGAGATTTGATAGAGTAAATAGCGTTTAATTCACACAGCTTTGTGTAAATTTTTAGCAGATTATCGCTGTTAGATACAAGATATTCTTCAGCTTTTCTGTCAAGCTCTTTGATTTTGTTTTGCAGGTCTTCAACTTTTGATTTCTGCCTAGATATAAAGTCAATCGGAGTACCGTTAAAGCCTTCAACCTCAACGTGCTCAAAGTAAAGAGCCGAGAATATACTGTCAATTTCGTCAGCCTGCTCAAGCGGAGCAGTATAGAGACCCCAATAATACTTATCATCACTAGAAACAGGGAAGAACTGCACAAACTCGTTATCTTCGAATTCGCTGAGCTTATCATAGCTTTCTTTCGGAAGTCTTCCGAAATCTGTTGTAATAAACTCACATTGTTCAATTTCTTCCATTTGTAGATTGAGTCCGACAAAATGTGAGCTATCCTCAATCATTTGCTGACATTTTTTTATTTCAAGCTGAGCGTTTTCTTTTTCTTTAAAAGTCACTCCCAGCTCATCTTCAATACCATCTACAATGTTTACCATCTCATTGACATCGACATTGTAATCACTAATATCAACAATTTTGGGTTCAATTTTTGCCTGAGCCATAATTGATTTAAGTTTAGTTAATGTAGGCGAGGTCTCGTTTTTGGATGATACAGGTAGAAACCTTTCAATTTCAGAGAAAAATCCTGTAGCATCGTCAGGGTGGAAAACACCTGAATGCCCCAACACTGACACGGTCTCGTCGAGATATTTGTTCATACCAATGATGGTTATGAGCTTCATTTTAGATAATGCCAAATACATCACCTCTTTGTAATGTTAAAAAGTAAATTTTATCAATATTCGCAAATCAGAAGCGATTCAATCTGTTCAGGCGAGCAATTGTATCTGACACCCTCAATGATTGTGACGATGTTTTTTAGCTCTGCTTCGCTTATATACATATAGGATAAAAGTACAACAGCAGGGTCAGTTGAGTAGTAAAGCATACGTTTACACATATGGTATCTGCTCATTAATGACATCTGCTCTTCTTTTTCGATACTCATTTGCTTGATACGTTTGCCGACTCTGGTTGTGGCCATAATATCAAATACCTGCTCAATATCTTGAGCCTCGCACATTTGATCAAGTGTTCTGTCCTTGATACTGCCATATGGTAACAGGTGGGATTTAATGGTACTAGCGTCCATAGAATAGTATTTTTTGAGTCTTAATATTCTGGATAGATTACAGAAGTCGTTAACGTGGTCGCATAACTGTTTTAGTTTTTCTCTCTGTTTTTTATTTTTACGTTTAGATATAGCAGTGTATAATTCTTTATACGAATAAACGTTCAAAGCATCCTCGGCTCCTGCAATATCGATAATACCGTTGTTATCAGGCTTAAAATCTTTTAATACATCCTGATATTCTCCCTTTCCGAGCGTATCAATAAAGGATTCGAAATCCTTGCACGATGACAGTTTGTATAAATCAATGTCAGTGTGATTGTTGAAGTAAGACGGGAGAGCAAAAATATACTGTTCCTGCTTATTGCACGAAAGGAGCATCAGAAAGTGTACAAGCTGTTCGATTTCATATCTTCTGATAATAAATTCCGAAAACGGCGAACCTTCACTCATTTCGTATCTGCACAGCGAGTCGAAATCGTAGAACACTTTTTGCTTGAGTAAGGTTTCAAGCTGACCTCGGTGAACCTCACTTTCATTGATTTTGCTAAGCACATCAGCGTACTTTGTGTGGGATTTAAGGTAGGAAACGACAGCGGAAACGCTGTTGCATTTAAGCAAAGCCTTGTAATCCTTCTGTGTCAGTCGCTTTCCGTATTTAGCTCTTGCTTTTGTAATAACTGCACTGGATGCGTTAATAATCATTCTAAGGTTCACCTCCAATCATAGTTTATAATTCTTAGTTGTTTATTACTCGTGATACAATCTGATCAACCCACAAATCGCGGTTTTCTTCATACATTTTATCTAGTTTTTCAGATATAGTCTGATGCTTTAAGCTGGTCTTTTCCCATTCTTTTTCAGCATTAGCTTTATCTACTTCTAGGTTTTTGCGTACTCTGTCCTTAGCACGCTCAATGTAGTCATCGTAGATTCTCTTTTTTGTTTCAATAATTTCTTGTTCAGTAGCGGCTTTTTCTTTATTTGCTTGTTCTTTCACGAGTCTGGCTTGTTCGTCCATCTCGATGATTTTCTTTAGCATATCCTGCACAGTCTCGCCTCCGTATATTTTAAGATAATTAGTTCTTTAATGCCTGAAGTGGGGCAGGGATTCTGCCACCGCGATGGATAAACTTTGTAGGGTCGCCGTATCTTATAGGCATAACAGGACCGTAACCGAGTAATCCGCCAAAGTTTAATTCTTCGCCTGCTTTCATACCAATAGCAGGAATAATTCTTACAGCAGTTGTCTTTGTGTTAACCATACCGATAGCAGCTTCGTCTGCAATTATAGCGGAAATAACCTCCGGAGTGATATCTCCCGGTACCATAATCATATCAAGGCCAACAGAGCACACCGCAGTCATAGCTTCAAGCTTAGTGATATCAAGAGCACCAATCTGTGCAGCATGAATCATACCGGCATCTTCGCTTACAGGGATGAAAGCACCGCTTAAACCGCCAACGTGCGATGAAGCCATAACACCGCCCTTTTTAACAGCATCGTTGAGCAAAGCAAGAGCCGCAGTTGTACCGTGGCATCCGCAAACCTCAAGACCCATTTCCTCAAGGATGTAAGCAACACTATCACCTACAGCAGGAGTAGGAGCAAGGGAAAGGTCAACAATACCGAACGGAACTGATAATCTCTTAGAAGCTTCCTGAGCAACTAATTGACCCATTCTTGTGATTTTGAATGCTGTTTTCTTAACAAGGTCAGCAACTCCTGTGATATCGCAATCCTGTGCTTTAGCCAAAGCAGCTCTTACAACACCCGGACCTGATACGCCGACATTAATAACACAGTCGGCTTCGCCAACACCGTGAAATGCACCTGCCATAAATGGGTTGTCCTGAACAGCGTTACAAAATACTACGAGCTTTGCAGCACCAATACACTGTCTGTCTTTAGTAAGCTCAGCACTTTCTTTAACTATTTTACCCATCATTTTAACAGCATCCATATTGATACCGGCTTTTGTAGAACCAATGTTAACTGATGAGCAAACTTTGTTTGTGATAGACAACGCCTCCGGAATACTCTCGATAAGAGCGTAATCACCTGATGCAAAGCCTTTTTCAACTAAAGCTGAGTAACCGCCGATGAAGTCAACACCGAGTTCTTCTGCGGCTTTATCTAAAACTTTAGCAAATTTAGTGATTTTCTGAGTCTGGCAAACTGACGCAAGCATAGCAATAGGGGTAACAGCAATTCTCTTGTTAATAATTGGAATGCCATACTCCTTAGAAATATCTTCAGCAGTCTTAACAAGGTCTTTTGCATAGCGACAGATTTTGTCATAAACCTTGTCACAAGCCTTGTCAATGTCAGAATCAATGCAATCTAAAAGCGAAATACCCATTGTAACAGTACGTACGTCAAGGTGTTCGTTTTCAATCATATTTATGGTTTCAAGTATATTTTTTGTCTCAATCATAGTAAAACTCCAAAATTAGATTTTATGCATACTGTTGAAAATGTCTTCGTGCATAACGTGAACCTTAACACCCATTTCATCGCCGACTTTGTCAAGCTTCTTTGAAAGGTCATCAACAGTAACGTTAGCATCTTTGATGTCAGCGAGCATAATCATAGCGAAAAGCTCCTGCATAATGCTTTGTGTAACTTCGATAATGTTTACACCTTCCTCTGCACAAGCAGATGATACTTTAGCAAGAATACCAACGGTATCTTTACCGATTACAGTGATTACAGCTTTCATGAAAAATCCTCCCAATTTTGATATAAATATACATTGGTAATTATACTCCTTAATATTACAAAAGTAAAGTTAACAATGCACAAACTAATGTTAATATTTTATTGTTTTTTAGATAAATTTTTAACAATATTTCTGTATAAAAAATAAGCGACCCGAATTACGGATCGCTTGTTTCTAATATAGAATTTTACAGCTTTTGTGCAAGCTCTTTTATGTATTCCTTAAGACCTTCTTTAACCTCATCGTGTTCTAAACCTACGTCAATAGAAGCTTTTAAAATACCGAGCTTGTTGCCCATGTCATAACGTCTGCCTGAATATTCAACCGCTGTCATACCAACAGTAGTGGCAAGCTCTCTCATAGCATCTGTAAGCTGAATTTCACCGCCTGCACCCGGCTTAGTGTTCTCTAAAATATCAAAAATCTCAGGTGGGAGGATGCATCTGCCTTGAACGGAGAACAGTGACATAACCTCTTCATCAGTCTGAGGCTTTTCAATCATATCAGTACATTTGTATATATTGTCGTGAAGATTTTCGACCTTAAGTGAGCTGTATTTATAAATATCCTTTGCAGGTACCTTTTTAACACCAAGTACACCTTTACCGTGTTCACCATAAGCATCAATAAGCTCTTTTGTAGCAGGTGTATCGCCGATAATAACATCATCGCCGTACATTACTACAAATGGTTCGTTACCGACAAAAGTTTTAGCACGAGAAACAGCGTGTCCCAAACCTTTAGTTTCAATCTGTCTGATGTATGAAATGTTAGCAAGCTTGTGGATATTCTTGATGCTGTTATAAAGCTCCGTTTTGTTACCCTTTTGAAGTGCCTCTTCAAGTAGCGGTGCACGGTCAAAGTGGTCTTCGATGAGACCCTTGCCACGGTTTGTGATGATAAGGATATCCGTGATACCTGAGTTCACTGCTTCTTCAACAATGTACTGAATTGATGGCTTGTCAACAATCGGAAGCATTTCCTTAGGCATTGCCTTTGTAGCAGGCAGAACTCTTGTTCCAAGTCCTGCGGCTGGGATAACGGCTTTAGTAATTTTCATATTTTCCTCCTGATCTTACGATCGGTTAACTAAAAAACTGCGGCAAGTAAGAGATTACAATGTAGGTGAACCAAAGTGATAAAGCAAGTGGTGCGTTGACACCGCCTTTTTTAGAAAGGGTTTCGCCGACTTTTGCAGGCTCTATAGCTTCGCTTTTTATTTTAGCGATTTCTTTTCTGCAATGATTGTAGTACATTCTGTTAGCACAAGCACCTATAACAATGTCAAGCACTAATGTTATAAAAGCTATCATCATAAAAAGGAGTATAAAGTATAAGTCCTTATCACTAAGCTCTGAATAATACAACAAAAACGCATTGTAGTCATTTTGGGATGATGCTTCGAACAGCTTGTCGTAGGCATTGTTTGAAGCGATGTAATAGTTAAGGTAGAGATAAATAATAGTCAATGCGGTCTGTATAGCTGTTATTATTGCACCTACCTTATACATTTTTCTGAAGAGTAGATACCCTCCACCGAAAAACATGGCACAGAAATTAAATCTGGATTTTGAGAATTTCTTTATGTTATTAAACACTGTGATAAAGTACGGAGTGTTTTGTTTAACATATTTTGCGTATTCTCCTGCAGTAATTTGGTCACCTAAATCAGCACTGGGACTGACCCCTGCAAGAGGGTCAAATATCATAACATTAGGGTTACCGCCGAATTGAGTGTTGCCAAAAGGTTGTTCCTTTGGTGCTTGGGCATTCTGCGTGTTTGTATTAGCTCTGTCTTCGTGCAGAGAGTTTCCGCATTTAGTGCAGAAAAAAGCATCTTCGCTGTTTTTAGTGCCGCATTTTTTACACTCGATACCTTTTGACTCGTTGTGGTTTATGCTTTGTTTGATATCTTCCTGATAGTCAAACCCGTCTTTGTGTCTATCTGCGTTTGCACACCCACCGTTATTCTGATAACATTCTCTGTGATGCGGAGTGCCACACTCAGGGCAAACGACGATGTCGTCACCAATGTGAAAGTATTTATCGCAGACAGGACATTTGTTGCCAATATAGTCCATATACTACTCCTAGCTTAATATTCGTTAACATTATATCAAAGAAACTAAAAAACTGCAACATATTTATTATATACTAACTTTACATTTGCTAAACTTTGGGTTATAATTAATTTGAAATAATAGGCAAAGAGGTATGTTTATGCTCCAATTTGATGAATTAAGACTTGCACTTGAAGCACTTCGTCCTGAAATTGACGACTTGAGCTCGGCATTAGGATTAAGTGCGATGAGAAGTGAAATTGAACAGCTCGAAAATCGTGCTGCAGAACCTGGCTTCTGGGATGATATGGAAAACTCTCAGAAAATCTTACAGCGTACAAGTAACCTTAAATCAAAGGTTGAAAAATACGAAAAGCTTGATATGCGTTATGAAGACACTTTGGCTTTAATCGAGCTTGGCAATGAGGAAGAAGACCTTTCTCTTTTAGAAGAAGCTCAAGCTGAGTTTGAAGCAATCAAATCCGACCTTGAACGTCAGCGTCTTTCAACACTGTTAACAGGAGAGTACGATGCGAATAACGCTATTCTTACTTTCCACGCAGGTTCGGGTGGCACAGAGGCTCAGGACTGGGCTGAAATGCTTTATCGTATGTATTCCCGCTGGGCGACAGCTCACGGCTTTAATGTGAAAGAAATCGACTATCTTGATGGTGACGAAGCAGGTCTTAAAAGTGCCGTGCTTTTAATCGAGGGCGAAAATGCTTACGGTTACCTAAAGAGTGAAGCAGGTGTACACCGTCTGGTTCGAGTATCTCCTTTCGACTCTGCAGGCAGAAGACACACAAGCTTTTCGTCTTTAGAAGTTATGCCTGAAATTAACGATGATATCAAGGTTGAGATTCCGCCTGAAGAAATTAAGATGGATGTTTATCGTGCATCAGGTGCAGGTGGTCAGAAGGTCAACAAAACCTCATCCGCTGTTCGTCTTACACATATTCCAACGGGTATTGTTGTTGCGTCACAGGTTGAGCGTTCACAGTACCAGAACCGTGACGTTGCTATGAAAATGCTTATCTCAAAACTCGTTGAAATCAAAGAACGCGAGCATCTTGAGAAAATAGAGGATATCAAGGGCGTACAGAAGGAAATCACCTGGGGTAGCCAGATTCGTTCCTACGTATTTATGCCGTACACTTTAGTTAAGGACCATCGAACTTCATTTGAAACAGGTAACATTAACGCTGTTATGGATGGCGACCTTGACGGATTTATCAACGCTTATTTAAAGAGCCTAAGCTTAGGCGAACTTGAAGGATAAATTTTGATGTTTAACCTTTAATCTGTAATTAATGGAGGATATTATGAAATATTTAGTTATGCTTTGTGATGGTATGGCTGACTTGCCATTTGCTGCACTTGACGATAAAACACCAATGGAATTAGCTCACAAGCCTTGTATGGATAGCCTTGCAAAAAAGGGCGAAGTCGGTCTTGTTAAAACAGTTCAGGATGGAATGAAACCGGGCAGTGATGTTGCTAACCTTGCGGTTCTTGGTTATGATGCTAAAAAATACTACTCTGGACGTTCACCGTTAGAAGCAGCCAGTATCGGCATTGACTTAAAGCCAACTGATGTAACATTCCGCTGTAACCTCGTAACACTTTCAGACGAGCTTGAATATTCCGACAAAACTATGATTGACTACTGTGCTGATGATATCTCATCAGCCGAAGCTAAGATACTTATCGAGTATATTCAGGAAAAGCTTGGTAACGATACATTTTCATATTACCCTGGTGTATCATACAGACACTGTTTGGTATGGGATAACGGTATCGTTGATGGTCACAATCTCACACCGCCTCACGATATTACTGACAGACCAATCAAGGAATATATCCCACAGGGCGAAAATGTAGCTATGCTTTACGATATGATGAAAAAAAGCTACGATTTACTCAAAGACCACCCCGTGAATCTGGAACGTATCAAACGTGGTAAGCGTCCTGCTAATTCAATCTGGCTGTGGGGCGAGGGCACTAAGCCTGCTCTTGACAGCTTCATGGATAAGTTTAATAAAAAAGGTAGTATGATTTCCGCTGTCGATTTATTAAAAGGTATCGCAATTTGTGCGGATATGAATTCAGTTGATGTCGACGGAGCAACAGGCTACATAGACACAAACTTTGAGGGTAAATGTAAAGCAGCTATCGAGGAGTTTAAAAACGGTCAGGATTTAGTTTATATCCACGTTGAAGCTCCTGATGAGTGTGGTCATAGGGGAGAAGCACAAAACAAGGTTAAATCACTCGAAATTATCGATGAAAAGATTTTAACTCCTGTTGTTGAATTCTTACGTGGTTACGATGATTTCGCTGTTCTTGTTTGCCCTGACCATCCAACACCATTGTGTATAAAAACTCATTCTTCTGACCCTGTACCATATCTTATTTACAGTAGCAGAAGCGAAATTGATGGTGTCGATGCCTTTACTGAAGCGACAGCTAAGTCAACAGGTAATTACATCGCTGAGGGTTACACAATGATGGAATATTTCCTCACTAAATAATTTAATTCTGATAAAGAAAAACCGCTTGTGTTCATTAGACACAAGCGGTTTAATTTTACATTTCCAAAGCTTCTTCTAATGCATTTGCGAGCTGGTCAGGACAAGAAGTTCCTCTGCCACCGCAGTTGATACCCTTGAGCTTTTCGATAGCATCGTTAGCATCCATTCCTACAACGAGCTTAGCAACACCCTGAGTATTACCTGAGCATCCGCCTAAAAATTTGCAGGAAACAATTACATCATCCTCGATTTCAACCTCTATCATACGTGAGCAAACGCCACGTGGAATATATGTGTGTTTCATAAATACATCCTCCTTGGATGTATATTATATCCACCATAACATATGTAGTCAAGAAAGGTAAATAAAATAATTTTAAAAATACTATAGCACAATATGCAATAATATGATAAAATATTATGACAAGTTTTAATTTACATCATTTTTCGGAAGTTGGTACAATGAATTATAAAATCAATCTGGGAGCGTGGGGAAGTGTTTTTGCTGTGCCTTCCGCATTAGTGGATTCCCACATTAAAATGGCAACTGAATCACAGCTAAAGGTGCTTTTGTATATACTACGTAACAGCGATAAGGATAACAGCGTTGAAAGTATATCAAAGGCTGTATTAGTACACCCTGATGAGGTTAAGAATGCAGTTGAATTCTGGATATCACGCGGACTTGTAGCCTCATCCGAAAATGTTTTAGAGATTCCCGTACCTGAAAAAATTGAGGCCGAAAATTCAGTCGCAGAATCTGAGGTGGAAATTAAACCTATCGTTAAGCCTCGTGCGGTTTCACGTTCACAGCGTCCAGACCCAACATATGTAGCCAGAAGACTTGCTGAAAATGCTGAGCTTTCTCATCTTATGGACGAAGCTCAAATCGCTCTTTCTAAGCCACTCTCAAGTGGGGATACAGCAACACTTGTTATGCTCCACGAGACCGACGGCCTTCCTTGTGATGTTTTAAATCATCTTATAAACTACTGTGTTTCAATTGGCAAGGGGAATATGCGAGCTATCGAGCGAATGGGCACCCAGTGGGGAGCAGAAGAGATTTATACCTTAGAGCTTGCAGAACAGAAGATTATTCGTCTGTCGCAGTCTAATAATGCGTGGACAAAGGTATCAAGAATATTCGGAATCAGGAATATTGGATCACCAACTAAAACTCAGCTTGCTTATGCTGATACGTGGGTAAATGAATGGAAGTTTTCTGACGATATGCTCCTCGAAGCATATGAGAGATGTGTTAATCAAAAAGGCGAGTATAATATAAAGTATATAAACGGCATCTTAGCCAAATGGTTCGCTGCATCAATTTTCAATCTTGACGATTTAAAGAAAGCCGATGAAAGCGGTGCAAAATCCAAGAAAAAGAAAAGTAACGAGCCTGAACGAAAAGCTTCTTATGATATAGCAACCTTTGAAAGTAAAAGTCTGTTTAACGACTGATAGGTGATATTATGGCATATAGTAAACATATTTATGACACAGCGACTGATAAACTCAATTCCAGAAGGATGAGTGCGTTGAGCGTTGCCGATTACAGAAAAGAACAGGTCTATAATCTGTTCCCTCGACTTAAGGAGATTGAGCAGAGTCTTACCTCAATTGGCGTAAGCACCGCAAAAGCAGTGTTAAGTGGTAAAGATGCTGTAAAAGAGCTTACTTCTTTAAAAGAAAAAAGCACTGCTCTGCAAGAGGAATATAAAGCTCTCCTTGTAAAAAATGGCTACAGTGAAGATTATCTCGAGCCTCATTTTGTTTGTGATAAATGCTCTGATACAGGTTTTGTTGAACTCGATAATAAAACCGTTACTTGCGAATGTTACAAAAAGCTTCTTAGTGATACCGCTTGCGAGGAACTCAACAAAATTTCGCCGCTTTCACTTTCAACATTCGATACCTTTAAGCTCAGTTATTACAGCGAAACTCCTGATAAAAATGGCAATATTCCGTACAATCGTATGAGCAAGATTTACAGCTTTTGTCTTGATTATGCTATGGAGTTTAGCAAAAAATCAAAAGGCATCATTATGAAAGGTAGTACGGGACTTGGTAAAACCCACCTCAGCCTTGCTATTGCGAACGAGGTCATCAAAAAAGGCTTTTCAGTAGTTTATGTCAGTGCTCCTGATATCTTATCCAAGCTTGAACGTGAGCATTTTTCCTACGAGTATTCAAGAGAACAGGAGATTATGCAGTCACTTTTTGATTGTGATTTACTTATTCTTGATGATTTAGGCACCGAGTTTTCAACACAGTTTACTTCAACAGCGATTTATAATTTATTTAATACCAGAATCAACGCAGGAAAACCGATTATTATTAATACTAATCTAACAGGTGCCGAGCTTGAAAACGCTTATTCACAACGTTTCGTTTCACGTGTTATGGCATCTTGTTTGATGCTTGATTTCATTGGTTCGGATATCCGTTCTCTACTCTAATACCTATCCAGATAAATCCCGCAGCTGCAATTTTCACAGTTGCGGGATTATGTTGTTATATAAACATAAGGTGATTTTTTCCTTAAATGTTATAACAACTGTTGACTTCGACGCTTTAAAATGGTAAAATATTAGCAATTTTTATAAAGAGGTTTATGATATGACTATTGTACATTTACTCGAGCGTAATGCCAGAGAATTCCCTCAGGATACCGCTTTGGTTGAAATTAATCCGGAACATCCTGAAACAAGACGACTTACTTGGAATGAGTACGAACTTGTAGAGCCTACTCACCGAGTGCCTCATTATCGTCGTGAAATCACATGGGAGGTTTTCAACGAGAAAGCCAACCGTTGTGCGAATATGCTTAAACAAAACGGAATAGGTAAAGGTAAGAAGGTAGCTATTCTTCTTATGAACAGCCTTATGTGGCTTCCTATTTACTTTGGTATTCTAAAGACAGGTGCATTGGCAGTACCGCTTAATTTCAGATATTCACCTGACGAAATTGACTATTGCCTTGATTTAGCACAGGCTGATGTTCTTATTTTCGGACCTGAGTTTATCGGCCGAGTTGAGCGTATCGCTAACAAGGTTTCTAAAAAATGCACACTTATTTACTACGGTGGTGGTTGCCCTGCCTTTGCAGAGGACTACCGCGACCTTGTATCAGAACATTCGGGTAATTTTCCTGAGTGTGAACTCGAAGAGAGTGACGATGCTGCAATTTATTTTTCATCAGGTACAACAGGCTTCCCAAAAGCAATCTTACATAATCATGAGAGCTTAATCCACTCTTGCCGTGTTGAACAAAATCATCATAGTCAGAGTAAGGATGATTGTTTTTTATGCATTCCTCCGCTTTACCACACAGGTGCTAAAATGCACTGGTTTGGTAGCTTGTTAACTGGCTCAAAGGCTGTTATCTTAAAAGGTACTCAGGCTAAGAATATCTTAGAAGCCGCAAGTTCTGAAAAATGTACTATCGTATGGTTGCTTGTTCCTTGGGCTCAGGATATATTGAACGCTCTTGACAGAGGAGAGGTCAAACTCGAAGATTATGACCTTTCTAACTGGAGATTGATGCACATTGGTGCTCAGCCTGTACCTCAGAGTCTTATCAAGCGTTGGCTTGAGTATTTCCCTGAGCATCAGTATGATACAAACTATGGCTTGTCTGAATCTATCGGCCCTGGTGCTGTTCACTTAGGTGTTGAAAATGTTCGCAAGGTTGGTGCTATTGGTGTCCCTGGGTACGGTTGGCAAGTTAAAATTGTTGACCCTGACGGTAATGAAGTTAAGCAGGGCGAGGTAGGCGAATTGTGCTTAAAAGGTCCCGGTGTTATGACTTGTTACTATCGCGATGAGGAAGCTACAAAGGCAACTTTAAAGGATGGTTGGCTCTACTCAGGTGATATGGCTATGCAGGACGAAGAAGGTTTCATTTATCTGGTTGACCGTAAAAAGGATGTTATCATTACAGGCGGTGAAAACCTCTATCCTGTACAGATTGAAAACTTCTTAGCTGGATATAACAAGATTAAAGATGTAGCTGTTATCGGCTTACCTGACCCACGTCTTGGTGAAATAGCAACAGCTATTATTGAAATTAAGCAGGATATGACCTGCACAGAAGAAGAAATCAACGAGTTTTGTCTTGATTTACCTCGTTACAAGCGTCCACGTCGCATCATTTTTGCTGATGTACCTCGTAACCCTACAGGGAAAATTGAAAAGCCGAAGCTCAGAAAGCTTTATGGCGGTGAGGGCCTTGTAGACTCACAGAACAAATCTTAATGTATGTTGTAACTAATTAATATATTGAAAGGGTTTATGATATGAAAAAGCTTTTGATTGGTAATCAGGCTGTAGCCTGCGGTTTACACGATGGTGGTTTAGGTGTAGTTTCCAGCTACCCTGGTACACCATCAACTGAAATTACTGAATTTTTGTCAAAATATGATGATATCCACTCCGAATGGGCACCAAATGAAAAGGTTGCTTGTGAAGTTGCTTTTGGTGCATCTTTAGCAGGTGCACGTTCTTCCTGTGCTATGAAGCACGTTGGTTTAAACGTTGCCGCTGACCCGCTTTTTACACTTTCTTATACTGGTGTGAATGGTGGTATGGTTATTTGTGTAGCTGATGACCCAGCTAAGCATAGTTCGCAGAATGAGCAGGACTCACGTCACTACGCGATTGCTTCTAAGGTTCCTATGCTTGAGCCTGCTGATTCGCAGGAAGCATATACTTTTGCAAAATCAGCTTTTGAGCTTTCCGAAAAGTATGATACACCGGTCATTTTAAGAATGTGTACACGAATAGCTCACAGCCAGTCTATTGTTGAATTTTCTGAAAAGCAGGAGGCTGTACTTAAGAATTACGAGAAAAATCCACAGAAATACATTATGATGCCAGGTAATGCAATCAAGCGTCATCCGTTCGTTGAAGAAAGAACAGCTAAACTCACAGAGCTTGCTGAAGATTGTATGTATAACACAGTTGAGTATAATAGCGACGAAATCGGTATCATTACATCAGGTTGCTCGTATCTCTATGTTAAAGAGGTTATGGGCGACAGTGCAAGCATCTTAAAAATTGGTATGCCAAACCCACTCCCTGTACAGCTTATCAAGGATTTTGCGTCAAAGGTTAAGAAACTCTACGTAATCGAAGAGCTCGACCCAATTATCGAAAATCACGTTAAGTCTCTCGGTATCGAAGTAGTTGGTAAGGAGAAGTTCTCTATTTTAGGCGAGTTCTCACAACAGACAATCGCTAAAGCTTTTGATATGGACAACAAGGTCGGTGTTACCGCTGATTCTGAAATTCCTATGCGTCCACCAATGATGTGTGCAGGTTGTCCGCATAGAGGTATGTTCTACACACTCTCTAAAAACAAAATCACAGTTCACGGTGATATCGGTTGCTATACTCTCGGTGCAGTTGCTCCGCTTAATGCACTTGATTCAACCCTTTGTATGGGTGCTTCAATCTCTGGTTTACACGGATATAATGCCGCTCGTGGCGAAGAAGCTGAGAAAAAGTCGGTTGCAGTTATCGGTGACTCAACATTTATGCATTCAGGTATGACAGGACTTGTTAACGTTGCGTATAACGCTACCAATTCAACTGTTATCATCCTCGATAACTCAATCACAGGTATGACAGGCCACCAGCAGAACCCAACAACCGGTTACAATATCAAGGGTGACCCCGCGGCTAAAGTTGACCTCGAAGCACTTTGTAAAGCTTTGGGCATCAACCGTGTAAGAGTAGTTGACCCTTATGATTTAAAAGCCTGCGAAACAGCGGTAAAAGAAGAGCTCGCAGTAGAAGAACCATCAGTTATTATTTCACGTCGTCCTTGTGTGCTCTTAAAGTCTGTAAAATTACAGCCATCACTTAACGTGGATGCTGATAAGTGTAAATCCTGCAAGCGTTGTATGGGCCTTGGTTGTCCTGCTATCAGTATGAAAGACGGAAAGGCTAAGATTGACAACACATTATGCGTTGGCTGTGGCGTATGTAAACAGCTTTGTGCATTTGATGCTATCGTTTAAGGAGGAGTTAAAATGGAAACTAAAAGTATTATGATAGTTGGTGTCGGCGGACAGGGTAGTTTGCTTGCATCAAAGCTCTTAGGCAGACTCCTTATGGATGAAGGCTATGACGTAAAAGTTAGTGAAGTACACGGAATGAGTCAGCGTGGCGGTTCTGTTGTAACATATGTAAGATTTGGTGACAAGGTTTATTCTCCGATTATCACAGAGGGTGAGGCTGATATCATCATTTCTTTTGAGAAGCTTGAAGCAGCTCGTTACGCTAAGTTTTTAAAGAATGACGGTCTTATTGTTGTTAATACACAGCAGATTGACCCAATGCCTGTTATCATTGGTGCAGCTACATATCCCGAGGATGTTCTGAGTGAACTCACAGATAAGGGATTAAATGTTGAAGCAATGGACGCTTTGTCGCTTGCAATTGAAGCAGGCTCACCAAAGGCTGTTAACATTGTGCTTATGGGTAGGGCTGCAAAGCAGTTTGATATCCCATATGAGCGTTGGATTAATGCTATTGAAAACACGGTAGCCGAACGTTTTGTTGAGATGAACAAGAAGGCATTTGACTTAGGTTATAATTTTTAATTGCCATTAAATTCAGAAAAATCTATTGACTATCATAATTTATGATGATAAAATACTAAACATAAAAAGACGTTTGAACGGAAATTAGTACCCGAAAATATCATTTTAGAGAGCTACGGTTGGTGTGATGTAGTAATGTAAAGTCGGTGAATTCATTCCGTGAGTTGTTGGCTGAAGGTTATGCTGTGTAGGTCAAACGGGTTCGACCGTTATATCGACAAGGGTGTGTTAGCACTCGGAGGCCATTATCGTGAGGTAATGGTAAATAGAGGTGGTACCACGGGTTTTTCTCGTCCTCTGTATTCCGATAGGATGCAGAGGACGTTTTGTTTTTTCTGCAATCCAAAAACCACTTTAATTTATTGCAAAATTGCAGAAAGGACGATAACAATGCAGAATTATTATCAAAAAGAAATTGAAACAATGCCTGTTGAAGAAATGAAACAGCTTCAATCAGAGAAGCTTGTGAAACAGGTAAAACACGTTTACGAAAACGTACCTTATTATCGCGATTTGATGGATAAAAAGGGCGTTACTCCTGATGATATCAAGGGTATTGATGATCTCCACAAGCTTCCATTTTTAACAAAGGCTGATTTAAGAGACGCTTATCCTTATGGCTTGTTAGCTAAACCGCTATCAGATTGTGTTCGTATTCAGTCAACCTCAGGTACAACAGGAAGACGTGTTGTAGCTTTCTACACCCAGAATGACGTTGATTTATGGGAAGATTGCTGTGCTCGTGCTATTGTTGCTGCCGGCGGTACAAATGAAGATGTGTGCCAGGTTGCTTACGGCTATGGACTTTTTACCGGCGGACCTGGTCTTAACGGTGGTTCGCATAAGGTTGGCTGTCTTACACTTCCTATGTCATCAGGTAACACTGAGCGTCAGATTCAGTTTATGACAGACTTGAGTGCTACAATCCTTTGTTGCACACCTTCTTATGCGGCTTATATCGGTGAAACTTTACAGGAAAAAGGCTTAGGCCCTGATGATATTCCTCTTAAAGCCGGTATCTTTGGTGCAGAACCTTGGACTGAAGAGATGCGTCGAAATATTGAGAATACTCTTGGTATCAAAGCATATGACATCTACGGTCTTACAGAAACATCAGGTCCTGGTGTAGCTTTTGAGTGTTCTGAGCAGACAGGTATGCACATCAACGAAGACCACTTCCTTGCAGAAATCATTGACCCTGATACTGGTGAGGTGCTTCCTGAAGGTAGCAAGGGCGAGCTTGTATTTACTTCTCTTGATAAAGAAGCATTCCCACTTCTTCGTTATCGTACACGTGATATTTGTGTTCTTTCACGCAAGAAATGCTCATGCGGACGTACTCTTATCAAAATGGCTAAGCCTATGGGCAGAAGTGATGATATGATGATTATCCGTGGTGTAAATGTATTCCCAAGTCAGATTGAAACAGTTCTCTTAAATGAGGGCTACCAGCCTAACTATCAGATTGTTGTTGACCGTAAGGGTAACACAGATACATTCGATGTTAATGTTGAGATGAATGCTGACCAGTTCACTGATACAGTCAGTGGTGTAACCGCTAAAGAAAAGGCTCTTGCAAACGCAATGAAGACAATGCTCGGTATTAATCCTGCCGTACACTTGGTTGCTCCTAAGTCAATTGTCCGTAGCGAGGGCAAGGCTGTTCGAGTTATTGACAAGCGTAAGTTACACGATTAAGAAAGGGGATAGAACTATGTCATTAAAACAGCTTAACGTTTTTGTAGAAAACAAAAAGGGTGCTTTAGTTGAAATCACAGAAACTTTGGCATCTCACGATGTAAATATTCGTGCTCTATCAATTGCTGATACAGAGGAATTCGGCATACTCCGCCTTATCGTAAATGATAATGAAACAGCATCCAAGATGCTCTCAGATAAAGGTTATCTTATCAAAACAACTGAGGTTGTAGGTGTTAAAATCGGTGATGCACCTGGTAAGCTTTCAACAGCTTTAGCTGTTCTTGATAAAGAGGATATCAACGTAGAATACTTGTACGCTTTTATGGCTCGTACAGAAAAGCACGCTTACGTGGTACTTCGAGTTGCCGATAACGCTCACGCTGAGTCAGCTCTTGAAACAGCCGGTTATCATATGATTACTGATGCCGATATCAACAAGCTTTGATAAATTTATTAAGCATAGCAAAAGCACCTTGGGAAACCAAGGTGCTTTTTGTAGCATCGGTATTTTAAGTTTGATTACACTTTATCGGAATTTATACTTTCATTTTTAGTAAGAATTGCGTGACCATCGTCAGTTATCTCAAGTATCATATCGCAATAACTGAGCATAGAACGTCTGTGTGTGATTATAAAACAAGTTTTGTCGCGATGCTTTGTGAGTTTTTCAAAAATTCTGCGTTCAGTATTTTCATCCAGAGCAGAGGTTGCCTCGTCTAAAATGAGTATAGGTTTATTTCTTAACCACGCTCTCGCTATAGCTATTCGCTGAGCCTGACCTTCGGAGATGCTACTGGCTCCTTCTGAAATTACAGTATCGAGCCCATCGTGATTGTTTTTGAGGAAGTCTTCAGCATCAGCGAACCTGAGTGCCTCCCACATTTGTTCTTCGGTTGCGTCATTATTGCCTGCCAGTAAGTTGTCTCTGACTGTACCGGACATTAGAGTGTTGCCTTGAGGTACATAAGATATAAACCTACGAGAAGATGGACACGCTTCTTCGTGATTATTGTTTTCATCAATGTACTCGAGAGAGCCACTGTCAGGCTTAATGAGGGAGAGAAGTAATCTGATAAATGTGGTTTTGCCGTTGCCGGAGGTTCCGACTATGCCAATATGACTGTTTGACGGTATTTCAAAAGAGATGTTACTCAGCACATTTCCTTTATCCGTTTGGTACGAAAACTGTACATTTGTAGCTTTTAGTGATATTGATTTAGGGGTAATTTCTTTAATTTTATAATCTTCATTATCAATCTCGCTGATTTCTTTTATACGTAATGCACTTACTTTGAGTGAATATAGTCTTGGTAAAACATGTCCTAAAGACCTGATTGAGGTTTGAACTTGTGATACCAAAGTTAGAAACAACGTCATAGTACCATAGGTGAATGTAGCTACACCGTTTGCGTCAATAGTTGCAGTAGTTAATCTGTAAGCACACAGTGAAAAAGTAACTACATAGCCTATGTTATAAATAAGTCGCATTGCTGAACCCATAACATTGCTAAGTACGGTGCTTTTCATAACAAGCTTCATGCGTCGATCTCTTATTTTAGAGAATTTTTCGATATTTTCATCCTCAAGCTGAAAGGTTTTTATTACACCGATTTTAGCAAGTGATTCCTGAAAAAACGAGTAGTATTCGGATTGACTTTCTTGCAGACTTTTTTGATACTCACTGTATCTTCTTCTGAAAAGGAGGTTTGCCACCATACCGATTGCACCAATGATAAGACCGATTAAAGCAAGTGTCGGGTCGTTCATAAACAGTATAATTAGTACCAATACTAATTGAACACCAGTTACGAGTATGTTTGGTACCAGTGTGATAAGTGTTGATGCGACATTGCTGACATCATCGGAAAGCCTAGCAAGAATATCTCCGCTGTGAAATTTGCTTAGCTTGAGCCAATCGCTTTTTTGTATATTGTCAAATATTTTTGCTCGTACTCCAAAAGCTAATTTTTCATTGACATAACTTGAAAATAAATTGGAAAGTGAAGAAATAAGAATAGAAGCAATTGTAGTAACAAGCATTATTAGTATGTATTTGTAGAACAAATCAGATTTATAGTTTGTTGCGTCGTCTACTACATATCTTCCTGCAATTGAGCTGCTAAGAGACAATAGCATAGTTGCTAGGTTTATAAAAAGAAAGCCAAACATATATTTATTGTAGTGTTTGCTTATTTTCAGTAGCCATTTGGTAATATCTTTGTTTTCTTGCCAGTTTGTAATAGAGACAAAAAATTTATTAAAAGATTCTTTCATTTAAATTCATTCTTTCTGTATTTATGTAAGAATTTTAATCATTATTAACTTATTGTACCATTTCTTGTCGCTTTTTACAATATCATTGTTATTATTAAAATGAAACAAGCGTTTTGGTATTTTAGGTATATAAAAATCATAATATCGTTATGAGGCAGAAAAATTTTGAAAAAATAAAACTTTTCCTTGACATTTATAAATTATGAGTTATAATAGATGTTGCTGATGCGGAATTGTGTAAGGGTAGCACAGCAGACTCTGACTCTGTATGTCTGGGTTCGAATCCTAGTTCCGCAGCCACAGAAAGCCTCGAATATAATTCGAGGCTTGTATTTTTTCGAGGTGTAGCGCAGTTTGGTAGCGCACTTCGTTCGGGACGAAGGGGCCGCAGGTTCGAATCCTGTCACCTCGACCAAACAGAAAGGGTATCGTTGAGATACCCTTTATTTGTTTGAAATACAGGATTCGAAGGTGACGAGAACGACTGCCTCCAGTGGAGGATGAAAGGAGTTCGAGGAAGAGCCGAAACAAGGAGCTTGAGGAGATATATGTGTTATGACGCTAAGCGACTATGTTTCAATCGGAGACCGTAAATAAAACGTCGTAGTACGACGTTTTTAGCGAGAGCGAAGAAGAGCATATCTGAACCATAATGGGGGTAAGACGAGGTAGAGTTAATTGAATAATATATACCTGTCACCTCGACCAAACAAAAAGGGTATCGTTTAGGCTACTTATCATAAGGAGGTTTGCGTATCCAACGGAATCAGCCGAATGACGAGTGTTAAGAAAAAGACAGTGTAGTAAAACGCTATACTGTTTTTTATTTAATATATCGGTACGAGGATAATGATTTACTTGTCGTCGCATTTCCTTCACTTTTTTAGTTATCCGCAAACTTTTCTGAACACATTTGTAAGCTCATGTTTGATTAGTATTTTAGATGCTACTATATTGAATATCGAAAATTTCGATGATAAACTTCGAAAA
>JAFUIK010000013.1 GCA_017473955.1 Ruminococcus sp.
AATTCTTGCAATTATTATCTCGGCATTTTTAGCAAGGTGGCTTTCAAAAAGCATTGTAAAGCCGCTTAATACTATAGACCTCGAAAATCCTGTTGCTAACGATGTTTATGACGAACTTACTCCTATGCTCACAAAGATAAATAAACAGCATAAGCAGATTTCAAAGCAGATGAAAGAGCTTAAGAGAAAAGCAGATGAATTTGAACAGATTACATCCTCGATGAACGAGGGACTTGTGCTACTCGATAAAACAGGCGTAATAATTAGTATGAATCTTTCTGCTAGAAAGCTTTTCAATACCGATGAAGACTCAGTAGGACAGAACTTCCTTACAGTTGACCGAAGCCTTAAAATGAGTCGTGCTGTGGAAGACGCCCTCTCGGGCAAGCATAGCGAGTTTCGAGAGCAAAGAGACGGTAGCGAATATCAGTTCGGTGTTAATACTATTGAGTCGGGCGGTAAAATAATCGGTGTGGTCATAATTTCCTTTGACATAACTGAAACGGCATTTGCAGAACGTAATCGTCAGGAATTTACCGCAAATGTAAGCCACGAGCTAAAAACTCCTTTGCAGACTATCATAGGCAGTGCCGAGCTTTTTGAAAATGGACTTGTAAAACCTGAGGATACGCAGAGATTTATAGGTAATATCAGGCGAGAGGCAACAAGACTTGTTAGCCTTATTAACGATATCATCCGCCTTTCTCAGCTTGACGAAAATATGGAGTCAGTAAAGGAAGAAACCGACCTTCTCGCTATAGCTAATGAGGTTAAGGAAGTATTAACTCCCTCGGCTAAAAAGAAAAATGTTGAGATTACTGTTAGCGGAGAAAGCTGTAAAATGCAGGGTGTACGTAGATATCTATATGAGATTATCTATAACCTTTGCGATAACGCTATTCGATATAATAATGAAGGCGGTAAGGTTAATGTTGACATAAAAACAGAAAGCAACAATATTGTGTTATCTGTTTCAGACAACGGAATTGGCATACCTCTTGAGCATCAGGCAAGAATTTTTGAGCGTTTCTACAGAGTTGACAAAAGCCACTCCAAAGAGACTGGCGGTACAGGTTTGGGCCTTTCTATTGTCAAACATGCGGTTATGTACCACGGTGGTAAAATTAAACTTGATAGCACCATTGGTAAAGGCACGGTTATTAGAGTGATATTCTGAAAAAACTGGATATAATTGCTTTATTTAAACTTTAAATAAAAAAACACTCACATTAGTGAGTGTTTTTTTTGGTGCGGGCGACAGGACTTGAACCTGCACATCGTTTGACAATAGAACCTAAATCTATCGCGTCTGCCAATTCCGCCACGCCCGCATATGATTATATTGAATTATAATTTAGAAAAACTAATAAAGAAAACTTAGTGCGAAATCCGAATTTATGATTTGTCAGAAATTCGGATTTCATCGCTATAACAGTGCGATGAAATCGTAAATTTTTTTCAGCATCTAAGTAGATGTTGAAAAGTTATGGCAAGTTTTGTGGAGGCAACAGAACCTATGGTTATGAGTATGCCACATGAATTTCGTTGTAATTTTTGGTGGTTACCACAAGGTAGCGTTACCTAAATCTGGCGCGTCTGCCAATTCCGCCACACCTGCATATTTTGTCAACGCAAATTATTATACACTATTTTAAAAATAAAATCAAGATATGTTTTAAATTTGTTGTTTGGCGGTAATTTATCCCATAGAAACACATTTTATTGACTATCGTTTTTTGCTGTGATATAGTCGATGTGGACGATTTTATAGAGTGTATTTACTTGCTATTAAAGGGGAAGTGTATGAAAAAACTACGGCTTTTTAATCTGGCGTGGCCGATATTTATTGAGACTGCTTTGTTTATGCTTTTGGGCTTTGTCGATGTATTTGTGCTCAGCAAGTACGACGACCTTGCGGCGTCTTCGGTCAATACCGCTAACCAGGCGGTGTCGATTGTAACTATCGTGTTCACTGTTATCTCGGGTGCTAGTGCGGTGCTTATTTCGCAGTATCTCGGTGCTAAGAAAAAAGAAAGTGCGTCACGTATTGCCGCTATCTCGATTGTGTTCAACCTTGTTGCTGGTATCATAATAAGTGCGCTGTTAGTGCTGTTCAGCGAGGAGATACTCGTGTTCATCGGAGCACAAGGCACGTTGCTGTCATTTGCGAGCGAGTATCTGACTATAGTCGGTGGATTTCTGTTTTTACAGGCAGTGCTTGCGTCGATGTCGGTTATAATCCGTAACCACGGACTGACTCAGATTTCGATGTACGTTACTGTCGGTATGAATATTGTAAACACAGTACTTGACGTTGTGTTTGTACTCGGTCTTTTCGGTGCTCCAAAGCTCGGCGTAATGGGCGTTGCGGTTGCGACAACATTCAGCAGAATTGTAGGAACAATCGTTTTGGGAATAGTGCTGTTTGCTAAGGTTGAGAGTGTTAAGATTTTTAAACTACTCAAGCCGTTTCCGTGGGGCGATGTCAAGAATATATTCAAGATTGGCGTTCCGTCTGCACTTGAGTCATTTTTGTACAATCTGTCACAGCTTGTTATCACATCAATGGTGCTTAATTTTCTGACAGATGCAGAACTGATTGCACGTACTTATGTGCAGAATATCACGATGTTTTTCTATATCTTCGCTGTAGCTATAGCTCAGGCGTCGCAGATTATTACAGGTCACTTAGTCGGTGCAGGGGAGATGGACGAAGCGTACAGGCGTGGTATGCGTGCGTATAAATACTCTATGCTCATCACTATGATAGCGTGTACAATCGGTGTCATTTTCAGAAATCCGATTATGGATGTGTTTACTGATGATAAGAGCGTAATCATTTTGGGCGCAGGAATACTGATGATAGATTGGGTGCTTGAGCTCGGACGAACTACAAATATCGTGGTTATAGCGTGCTTGCGTGGAGCAGGGGATGTGTACTTTCCGACAATCTGTGCGATATTCTCAATGTGGCTTGTGAGCGTTCTCGGTGCATATATATTCGCAGTTGTGCTTGATATGGGTATATATGGCTTGTGGGTAGCTTTGGCAATGGATGAGGTGCTCAGAGGCATACTGATGGTATGGCGTTTCAAAGGCGGAAAATGGCGAACAAAAGCAATCGTTAAAAACTAAATATACAAAGCTAAAGGCACTGCAAAACGCAGTGCCTTTGTTGTTTACTTGAATGAAACAGGGTTGACATCTGTTTTTGGAAAACGTGAGTCACCCGATGGTTCTGACATAGAAAAGTACATTTTAGCAGCCTTTGTTGTACCAAAGTCACGGTTTGACCCACTGTTTTGCACCTTGTTGAACGCTTCTCTGAACATAGCGTTGTGAGCCTCTTCACGATTTAAGAGAAAGTCGATTGTTTCCTTGACCTTTTTATCGTCAATCTGGCGGTAGAGGTATTCGTACACTACCTTTGCACGCTGTTCCGAGGCGATGTTTGAGAGCAGGTCGGCACACAGGTCACCTGTTACGGTGACATAGTCCGCTGTCCACGAGTAGCCTGATGCGTTGATAAGCCCAGGGTTAAGACCTAAGAGTACGTGGCTTTCTATTTCGCCTGCACCGATAGTTTTGTAATCGACATCGTGGCCGTTGAGCATATTGATAGTCTGGGCAACCATTTCCATATGACCTAGCTCCTCGGCGGCGATATCAAGGAACAAATCCTTAATCTCAGGGTCTTTGATTCTAAAGCTCTGGGACATATACTGCATAGCGGCTTTGAGCTCGCCGTTACCACCACCGAGCTGTTCTTGTAACAGTGCGGCATACTGAGGGTTCGGGCGTTCTACTTCGACAGGGTGAAAAAGCTGTTTTTCGTGTTTGAACATATACATTCTCCTTTGCTGTTTTGTCGCTATTATTTTTTGGAGAATATACTTGAATATGCGTTTCAGGTTTTAATTTTTGCACTGAGAGTACCGGTTGAAAGTGTTTGCTGTTTTTCTATAGCATCATTGTATTTTGGGAGTTCTTTTAACACATCAGGTGTGTATAAAAACTCCAGTGTCTGTGTTTCTTTTTTACCATTTGTTTTTGTGATGGTGATGTCGAGTGTAATTGAGTCAATCAAACGCTTGAATATCTGATTTTGATAATTGTAGAAGCCTACCATATCATCATTTTTGATATACTGTCTGAGTGTTTCAATTTCTTCTTCTGTAGCAAGAGTGTTGTCATCTTTGTGACCATAGCCGATTATGGAAGTGTTAGAGGTTTCACGTGTGATTTCTCCTGTATCGGTAACCATAAATTGAGCTAAATTGCAATGAAAATCATCTTGACTTGTGACGGGGTTGAATTTGAAACTTGTAATATCTTGAACTTCATAGTCGATTGACATCTCAGTTTGCATTTGTGCGGATGTGTTTTTTACGTGAATTATTTTTTGAGTGGGATTATTACATGTCATAGTATAGCTTGAAAGCGATCCTTTATTGATTTTGTAGGTTATTGTTTCAATGTTTTCGCCATCAACCGAAATGTTTAGGTGCTTATTAAATGAGTGGAACAAATATTTTTTTACAAGGTCAGTGCTTTCTGCATTCTCGTCTAAAACATAGTTAAAGTTGTAGTAAATATAGTTGGGCTCATCGCTTTCTATTTCAACAAAGTTTTCTGTGTTAAGGATATCGCCTGTAATTTCCTTTGAGTCAGGTGTTGCACTGTCTGCGGACGACTCTGCGTTAGCGATGATTATAAAACTGTTTTTGTTGTTTTTGGCAGGGATGAATATAATGGTGAAAACAAGCACCAATGCTGCAACCATAGCAACAGCTCTTTTGAAAGGTATAACATTATTTTTGCTTTCAACCTTTGCTATGATGTCACTTGCCTTATTAGTGGCTTTTATGTTACTAAGTTCTTTATCAATCTTATCTTTGAATTTACTCATCAAAAAAATCCTCCTTTAATGTGTCTTTAAGTAGTGCTTTGGCTTTTAAAAGTCGGTAGTTAACAGTTGTCTGTGGGATTGACAATATTTTTGAAATATCCTTGAGCGGTAAATCACGGTAGTATCTCAATATAATCACTTCTTTATATTGCCTTGGTAAAGAGGCTACAGCTTCGCTTACACTCATAATTTCATCGCTATCACAAACAGTATCTCTCAGCTGATACTCGACTTCTTCAAGTGTCAGGTCTGTTCTTTTATACTTTGAGCTTCGGATGATGTTTTTACAGGTGTTTATCGCGATTGAACTAAGCCAAGTGTTTATTTTAGAATGTTCTCTAAAAGAATTAAGACTTTTGTATGCTTTTAAAAATGTTTCTTGCGTGGCATCTTGTGCCAGTTCTTTGTCCTTTAAGTACATATAACATAGTCTTAGTATGCTGTCGCAGTTTTCGTTATAAATTTCTGTGAACAACTGATTTTTCTTATTTGACGTCAAACTTAAAAACCTCCTTTCACTATATTAGACACATCAGGTGTGGTTTTTCATAGTATACCATAAAAATAAAACGCAGGAGAGGGTCTCCTGCGTTTAAGTTTTGTATTACTATGTTATTTATTGCTGCTGTGACAACTATCTTTCATCGGACATCCGCCACATCCGCAACTGCAGGATTTTTTACCTGCTTTTTTGTCTTTGACCATTTTAATAATGACCAGACCGACCACTAAAGCAACTACTAAAAACACGATGATAGTTGCAAGATTTGCGCTGAACCATGATAGCATTTTCAGTCCTCCTTTTAGGGTTTCTTTTATCTTTTGAGTGTTGTGTTATCGTACTTGTTTTTTCTGAAAAGTAAGTACAACAGTGTAATAAGTGCGACAAATGCGAATACTGTCCATATTGTGAACACACCGCCAGAAATGAGCATACCGATGTTGTAAACAATCAGTGAAATTGCGTATGCAAAAACTGTCATATAGCCTATTGTGAAAACTGTCCACTTAGCGTTGTTCATCTCACGTCTGATTGCACCCATAGCCGCAAAGCAAGGAGCACAAAGCAGGTTGAAGATGAGGAATGACATACCTGAAAGCTTAGAGCCATTGAAGAACTCTTCACCTATAAGTGTGAGGTTAGAAACCTCGCCTTCCATAGCACCAAGCAAGTCAGCAGCAGCCTCTGGGTTAGCAGATGCAAGCATCTTTGAGAGTGAGCCGAATACACCGACAACCTCTTCTTTAGCTACAAGACCGAGCACTGTAGCAACAGCACACTGCCAGTTGCCAAAGCCCAGTGGCACAAATAACCAGGCGATAACAGAGCCGAGTAATTCAAGTATTGACGCACCGCCGTTTGTTTCTGTGATATAGTGGAAACCGCCCTCGAATGAGAGTGAGTTGAGTACCCAGATGATAACGCTTGCTGCAAGGATAACAGTACCTGCACGCTTAATAAATGACCAGCCACGTTCCCATGTAGCACGCAGTACGTTTGATGCTACAGGCATATGGTAAGCAGGGAGCTCCATAACAAATGGGGAAGGGTCGCCTGCAAACGCTTTTGTTTTCTTTAAGATGATACCAGAAACGATAACAGCACCGATACCGATGAAGTAAGCAAGTGTTGCTACCCAGGCGGATTTGCCAAACAGTGCACCTGCGATAAGACCGACGATAGGCATTTTAGCACCACAAGGGATGAAGCCTGTTGTCATAATAGTCATTTTGCGGTCACGGTCCTGCTCAATTGTACGGGATGCCATGATACCAGGTACGCCACAGCCTGATGCAACAAGCATAGGGATGAAACTCTTACCTGAAAGACCGAGCTTTCTGAAAACTCTGTCCATAATGAAAGCGATTCTTGCCATGTATCCGATGTTCTCTAAAATAGAGAGCAAGAAGAACAGAATAAACATCTGTGGTACAAAGCCAAGTACCGCACCTACACCACCGATGATACCGTCAGCAACAAGGGATGTGAGCCACTGTGCACAGCCGATGTTCTCTAAAAACGCTGTAACAGATGGGATAATCCAAGTGCCAAACAGTGTGTCGTTCATAAAACCAACTGTCCAGTCACCGATTGTGCCGATAGAGAGTGTGTACACGCCCCACATAACAAGTGCGAAGATAGGGAGTGCCAGAATTCGGTTTGTGACAACCTTGTCGATTTTCTCGCTGACTGTGAGCTTGTTAGCGGATTTCTTTATGTAAGCTGTTTTCATCAGCTTTTCGATGTAGTCGTATCTTTCGTTTGTGATGATAGCCTCGGCATCGTCATCAAAATGCTCTTCAACGTGAACGATGTCCTTTTCGATGTGTTTGATTACTTCGTCGCTGAGCTTTAACTGTTTTAAAATCTTTTCGTCACGCTCAAAAAGCTTTACTGCGTAAAATCTCTGGCGGTCGTCATCCATCGAGTGGACACAGGCTTCTTCGATATGAGCGAGTGCGTGCTCAACCTCGCCTGAGAACATATGCTGTGGGATGCTTCTGCCTTTTTTAGCTTCTTTAATAGCAATCTCAGCAGCTTCAAAAACGCTGTCGCCCTTTAACGCTGAGATAGGAACAACCTTGCATTTGAGCTTTTTGGAGAGCTCTTCGATGTTGATTTTGTCACCGTTTTTCTCTACAACGTCCATCATATTGATAGCCACAACAACTGGGATGCCAAGCTCCATAAACTGGGTTGTGAGGTAGAGGTTACGCTCAAGGTTTGTGCCGTCAACGATGTCCAAAATTACGTCAGGATTTTCGTCGAGCAGGTATTCTCTTGCGATAACCTCCTCAAGTGTGTAAGGAGAAAGTGAGTAAATACCGGGTAAGTCAGTAATTGTGACGTTGTTGTCCTTTTTATATTGTCCTTCTTTTTTCTCAACGGTAACACCCGGCCAGTTGCCAACGTACTGATTAGAGCCAGTCAAAGCATTAAACAGCGTTGTCTTACCCGAGTTGGGGTTACCTGCAAGAGCAATTGTAATTTTATTCATTAGTTCCTCCGATGTTAGTTAGTACTAACTTATAGTTGAAAATCAATTAATATTTGCTTTAATAACCTTATTTTACTTCAATCATTTCTGCGTCATCTTTTCTTAAAGAAAGCTGGTAACCTCTAACTGTGATTTCAATTGGGTCCCCCAGCGGTGCAACCTTGCACACCTTGATGTTGACGCCTTTGGTAATTCCCATATCCATAATGCGACGTCTTACAGCACCCTGACCGTTCAGCTTAAGAACGGTTGTGCTTTCGCCGATTTTTACGTCTTTGAGAGTTTTCATAAATGTCCTCCTATATATAATGATGAAATTATAAACAATAACAGAGTTAGCGAAAGCTAACTGCTCTGTTTAAAAATAAGGTTAGTTACCGCTAACCGTCACATATAAGATACAGTAATTTACAGGATTTGTCAATGTTTTTACACGTAAAATGTAGTAAATTCAACATTTTTTGTGGTTTTGCTTAATAGTTAGAATAAGCTAACTTTATCGCTTGTTTATCTTGTACAAACAAATATTATCCATAAATATTATGAGAGTGACTTTTGAGGTATGATACCGCTATGTAGTAATTTACTATGGATTTTTAAGCTTCTCTGTGTTAGTATAGTTGTATATTAAACAAAACTAGGTAGCTTATGAAAAACAGAGAACGAAAATATTTTTCAGTATATGATATTTTTATTATACTTATAGCAGTAGCGGCATCAGTTTTGGCACTTTTATCTCAGATTAACGCTGACAGTGACGCTCTAAACTGTGTAATACGAGTCAAGGGCGAAATTATAGAATGTGTTGAGCTTTCAACAGTAAATGAGTCTTTGTTAATTGAGGTTGACGGTGAATTTCCTGTTAGTGTATACATAACTGATTATTCAGTAAGAGTTGAGTCAGCATCTTGTCCAGACAAGCTGTGTGAACATTCAGGCGAGATTACACGTTCCGGTCAATCAATTGTGTGCTTACCTGCAAAGGTGTCGATAACTCTTGAAAGTACCAAAAACGAATTTGATGCGGTGGTGGGGTAGAGTATGAAAAAACTTTCAACGATTAAAATAACCCAGACCGCTATGGTCAGTGCGGTAGCGTTGGTGTTGTCGTATATCGAGATGAGTCTGCCTGATTTGCCTTTTGTGCTTCCTGGTATGAAATTAGGACTTTCAAATATCGCGACAATGTTTGCGTTAACTGCGATGAGCCTTCCTAGTGCCTTGGTTGTGTGCATAGTAAAAGCCGTGTTCGCTTTGCTGATGCGTGGGTTTACGTCATTTTTAATGAGCTTGTGTGGAGGCCTTTTAAGCGTATTCGCTATGTATCTTGTGATGAGGTTTAAGCATATTGGTTATGTAGGAGTTGGTGTCAGTGGTGCTTTTTGTCATAACCTTGGGCAGATTCTTGTAGCTTTTGCTTTTACCGATTCAACAGTTTTTGCGTATTTTTCTGTTTTAGGCTTAGCGTCAATTGTCACAGGAACGGTTACAGCATTGGCGGTTTATATAATTTTGCCGAAAGTGCTTTCTATCGGGCTTTATGATAGTTAGGTATTACTTTAATTTTCGCATTCGGAATTTATTGTTACATTTAATTTCTTAAGTGTAATTAAAGGTTAAAAGTTTGTTACAAAAATAATAGATTTGTCACTTGAACACCCCTATATCTTGTGGTACTATTTTGTTGGTCAACTAAATAATGTGTTATAAAAGAATTATAAACGAGAATAAAGAGGGATTTTGAGATGAAAATTAACGTAACAGGCGGAACATTACCGCAGCAGGAAATCGATTATTATGTAGCTTCACTTAAAGAGCGAAACCCTGATAAGTATATCAAAACTGTGGATTTTACAGTAGACGGCGAGTACGTTGACGTTAAGTACACTTATGACAACGTGCCTTTTGAGCGTATTAGAAGAATTACAGGCTACTTGGTTGGCACTGTGGATCGATTTAATAATGGAAAGCGTGCCGAGGTGGAGGATAGAGTTACTCATTCTTTGGCTTGTGATTGTGCTTTAGAAGAAATTGCATAATATATAGCAATAAATAATAATTATACGAAAGCCGTTGACAACTGTCGAATGTATGTTGTATAATAACTGCTGGTCAAATGAATATTACTTATCAAGAGTGACTGAGGGACAGGCCCTGTGAAGTCCGGCAACCTGCTATAAGTAAGGTGCTAAATCCTGCGGTTAAGCCGAGAGATGAGATTCTTAAAACCGCACGGATATCCGAGCGGTTTTTTTATTGTAAGCGTCGACCACCGCAACCCAGAATTGTAGGGGACGGCGACCTCGACGTTAGTAAGTTTATGCGTTCTCTAAAACAGAAATACATCACGAAAGGAAATGGTTATATGTCAAAGCGTTTATTTACATCAGAATCAGTAACACACGGTCATCCTGATAAGCTGTGTGATAGAGTATCCGATGCAATTTTGGATGCTATTTTAGAACAGGACAAGAATGCACACGTCGCGTGTGAAACAACAGCGACAACTGGTATCGTTCACGTTATGGGCGAGATTACCACAACAGCAGATGTGGATTTTGAAGCTATTATCAGAAAAGTTGTTTGCGATACAGGCTACGATAACGATGAGTGTGGTTTTAATGGTAACACCTGTGTAGTTGATGTGGCTTTAGATAAGCAGTCACCTGATATTGCTATGGGTGTTAACAATTCTTATGAACTAAAAGATGGCGAAGAGGATGTTAATAACCAGAATGGTGCAGGCGATCAGGGTATGATGTTCGGCTACGCTTGTGATGAGACTGACGAGCTTATGCCACTTCCTGTATCTTTAGCTCATAAGCTTTCTTATAAGCTTAAGGAAGTCAGAGAAAACGGAACACTTTCATATCTCCGTCCTGACGGTAAATCGCAGGTTACAGTTGAGTATGATAATGACAAGGTGGTAAGAGTTGATACAGTCGTTGTTTCCACTCAGCACGATGAAGATGTAACACTTGAGCAGATTAGAGCTGACATTTTAGATTATGTAATCAAGCCTATCGTACCTCAAGAGCTTCTTGATGAGAACACAAAGTATTACATCAATCCTACAGGCAGATTTGTTATCGGTGGTCCTGTTGGTGACTCAGGTCTTACAGGCAGAAAGATTATCGTTGATACATACGGCGGATATTCTCGTCACGGTGGCGGTGCTTTCTCAGGTAAAGACCCGACAAAGGTTGATAGAAGTGCTGCTTACTTTGCACGTTATATCGCTAAAAATATCGTTGCTGCTAAGCTTGCTAAAAAGTGTGAGGTACAGCTTGCTTACGCTATCGGTGTTGCCGCTCCTGTATCGGTTATGGTTGAAACTTTTGGTACATCAAGCTACACAGACGAACAGCTTGCAAACGCTGTTAATAAGGTTTTTGATTGTCGCCCTACAGCTATCATTCGTGAGCTTAAACTCACAGATACAAAGTACTACGAGCTCGCAGCTTACGGCCATATGGGTCGTGAGGAGTTAGGCGTAAGATGGGAAGACACCGACAAGGTTGACGCATTACTTTGCGCAGTAAAATAATATATCGCTGATTTAAACGGAGAGCATAGCCTCTCCGTTTTTTTGCAGAAAAATTTTTATGTATGAAACAAAATGATACCTTTGAAACGTTTTATTAATAGAGAGGAGTAATGAACTATTTCTCTATATAAATAAAGGAGTTGATATTATGAAAAAATCCAAAAAATTATTAGCATTAGCTTTAGTGGTTATATTAATAGTAAGCTGTTGTGTTGTTTCAGCGAATGCCGCTATACCTCCGCAAAAATACGGTGATGTTGATGGGGATCAGTTTGTAACAATAACCGACGCAACATATATTCAGATGTATTTGGCAGAAAAAGGACTAATTTATAATAAACGTTATGAAGCTGCTGATGTTGATAGAGATTCTATAATTTCTATCCTTGATGCTACTATGATTCAAATGCATCTTGCAAATTTCGACGTTGATTTCCCTGTTGATGAGGAGTTTTATGTTGACCAATATTTGTATGGTGTGATTCTTGATTACGATAGCTCAAAAGCTATGGTTGGCGTGCCTGTTGATTTTAAGGTTGACGGATATAGCGAGCCCGGTCCTACAAATGTTAAGCTTTACGTTGATGGAGAGCTTGTTGCACAGACAGATGAGCACGCTCTGCCACCTGATCAATATGAATATCACTTGAGTCACACATTTGAGAAAGCAGGTACATATCAATTGAAGGTTTTGGTGTGTGACAAGTGGGGAGTTGGGTGTTCTTGGAATATAGATGATTATGTCGTTGTAGATGATGTAGAGGATAAGTCAAAACCTGTTATTACCTCTATTAGACGTGATTCACTGACATCTATTCGTCCTCAAATTATTGCAACGGCCCAGTTTGGCACAGCTCCATACCAGTATAAATGTGTATTGGAGCAAGCATGGTTTATTGAGGGGGATTCTGCGATGGTTATTAAAACACAGGATTTTTCAGAGAAAAATACTTTTGATGTTGAACTCGACGCGTATGGTACATATAGAGTGAAGGTTACCGTGAGAGATGCAAACGGCAACGAAACTTCGGACTCTTCTATCATACGAGTGAATGTTATAGTACCTGCTTAAAATATATTCTTGTACAGTTGTTTATATAAAAAGGCACCAAGGGTTACCCTTGGTGCCTTTTGCACTTTTAGTTACTTATGTAACTAGTCCGAATGAAACCGAAATGGCGTTGTTTATTTCTCTCATAGAATTATCGTCAACTGTACCCATCTTTTCTTTGAGCCGTTTTTTATCTATAGTTCTTACTTGCTCGAGTAACACAACGCTGTCTTTTGAAAGGCCGCTTGTGCGTGCTCCGATTGCAATATGAGTAGGTAGCTTTGCTTTTGTTTGCTGACTTGTGATAGCTGCCGCAATGACGGTTGGGGAGTAGCGGTTGCCAACATCGTTCTGTACTATAAGCACTGGTCGTACACCGCCTTGCTCCGAGCCTATCACAGGGCTCAAATCCGCGTAGTAAATATCTCCTCGCTTAATGTTCAAGCTGTTTTCACTCCGAATAATTTATTGTACTAATAGTCTTGTCAGTTTTAAAAACTTTATTCTTTAGTACATAATATTTCGGTGCGATTATTTTGTGATTAGTTTAAACGTAACTGCGGTCTATTGTGAGGACAACAAAGTAGTTTTTCCATCGATTTGATACAATCTGCTGTACTTTTTCCTTTATCTCGCTGTCGCTCATTTTTAATTCAAACGGCACGACAACATCGAAAATCAAATTGGTGTGTGTGTTACCGGGGACCATTCTGAAATCGTGGATAGTAGCATCTTTGTGAAGCTCTGTGATGAGTTTGCATACTTCGTCTTTAGTATGCCTTGTGCTCTCGTTATGAATGTCGATTGGATCCATATGTATTGTTGTTTCGATAGATAATTTGTCATACAAATCCTTTTCGATTGTATCAATTGCATCGTGAATTTCGTAAATATCAATTGTTCCGTCAACTTCAGCGTGAAGTGAAATAAGTTGTCTGCCCGGACCGTAATCGTGTACAACCATATCGTGTATACCTTGTACGATGTCATAGCTCATAACTAGAGAGTAAACCTTGTTTACAAGCTCTTCGTCAGGCTTTGTGCCAAGTAGAGGAGCGAGGGTTTCTTTAGCAGAGTTAATGCCTGCGTACATAATGAACAGAGATACGAGTATACCGCAGTATCCATCAATGTTGATGGAAGTGAATTTTGTAAAAATCATCGAGAGCAGTACAACGAAGGTTGCAACTGAGTCAGTGATACAATCCATAGCGGTGGCTTTCATACCTGCTGAATTTATCTTTTTACCGATAGAGTTGTTGTAGAAAAACATATAAAGTTTAACACAAATTGAAGCTAAAAGAATTATCATAGCGACAATGCTTGTGTCAACCTCTTGCGGATTAAAAATCTTGTCGATAGATGTTGTGAAAAGCTCGAAAGCAACAACGATAATAGCAACCGAAATTCCGAGTCCCGAGAGATACTCAATTCTTCCGTGACCAAACGGATGCTTCGTATCAGGCTTCATACCTGCAAATTTAAAGCCGATAAGCGAAATAAAAGATGAACCTGCGTCGCTTAAGTTGTTAAACGCGTCTGCCGTGATAGCGATAGATGAGCTTATAACACCTGCAAAATACTTAAATGCAAATAGTAAAATGTTTAGGAAAATTCCGACTGAACTGCATAGTACACCAAGTGCTCTGCGAGATTTAGCTTCGTCATCAGTGTTTTTTATGAAAAGTTTTCTCAGTAGACTTATCATAACGTTCTCCTTTTCTGTGTAAATCTCCTAAATTATACCATAAGTTTTGAAATTTTCAAACTTTAGGTGTATAATGCTTTTCGGAAGTGATATAAATGAAAATCAAAAGTAAAAATAAAGCGATACTTTTTTTAGTTGCATCGGCATTTTTCTTTGCGTTGATGTTGGTGTTTGTAAGATTGTCGGGCGACTTGCCGACATTCCAAAAAATGTTTTTTCGCAATTTTATTGCCGCGGTAATTGCAGGTATAATTCTTATTAGGAATAAAACATCCATAAAACCGCAGAGTAATAAAAATTTACCATATCTAATTATGCGAACGCTTTTTGGTCTTGTTGGAGTTTTCTGCAATTTTTACGCGGTTGACCATCTTCTGCTTAGTGATGCTTCAATCTTAAATAAGATGTCACCGTTTTTTGTAATAATATTTTCGTACTTCATTTTGAAGGAAAAGCCGAGTGTTGTGCAGATGCTCGCAGTTGTTATAGCGTTTGTCGGTGCGTTGTTTGTAATTAAACCGAGCTTTCAAAATGCCGACTTAGTAGCATCTTTAATTGGTTTTGCAGGTGGAATGCTAGCTGGTATCGCGTATGCATGCTTGCGTAAATGTACTATGGGCGGTGAGCATAGCACTTATGTAGTATTCTTTTTCTCGTTTGTCAGCACGCTTATACTACTGCCGCTTACGATTATTTACTATGAGCCAATGAGTTTGTACCAGCTTTGCATGCTCTTGCTCGCAGGCTTTAGTGCTGCTGGCGGTCAGTTTATGATAACATTAGCGTACAAAAATGCACCGTCAAAGGAAATCTCTGTCTACGATTTTTCACAGATAATTTTCTCGGCATTCTTCGGCTTTGTGATTTTCGAGCAAGTGCCCGATGTGTATTCGGTGATCGGTTATGTAATCATAGTGATGATGGCTGTTCTGAGTTTTATATATTCCAATAATCTGTTGTGGTTTAAAAGAAAAGAATAAAAATTAGGCGAGTCTGTATGTTTTTTGCAGACTCGCCTTTTGTTGTTAGTTTAATACTTTTTCTTTTGATACGGAGTGTCGGTAAGCGGTAGCTTAGTGCGTAGTTTTTTGTCGCGATTATAGTAAGCTAAAGCCACAGCAGGTGGGGTAGGGATAGAACAAATTTCTCCGATACCTTTAGCACCATGAGCTAGTGTTGTGTCGGGCTTTGATACTATAATAGCTTCGACTTCAGGGGTTATATCCGCACGGAATAATCCGAGTGTGCTAAGCTTTTTGAGCGGCTTGCCATCTTTAAGTGGAAAGTCTTCAGTGAGAGCGTAGCCCAAGCTCATCACGACACCGCCTTCGATTTGTCCTTCAATAGCCTTCGGGTTAACAGGAGTGCCGACATCGTGAGCAGCAATAACCTTTTTAATTCTGCCGTTTTCATCAAGGAGGACAAGATGTGTATCGTATCCGTAATCAATGTGGCTAATAGGGTTTTGCTTTTCTGAGCCGATTTTATCAGTAACACCTGTGTATTCACCTAAGTACTCTTTGCCTTCTAGTGCTTTAAGTGAACCGTACTTTTTTAAATCTTCTTTTAGCATTTTTGCTGCTCTTATTGCCGCTTCACCTGTAAACAAGGTTTGACGAGAGGCTGTAGTGTTGCCTGCGTTTGGTGAGGTAGAAGTGTCAGGTGTGCAGTATTCGATTTTTTCTAAATCAACACCCGAGCTTTGAACAATCATCTGCACCTGAACAGTGCCCATACCTTGACCGATACAAGCGGCACTTGAGTATATTTTAACCTTACCGTTTTCGACTTTTATTTTGCATCTGCCTGTGTCGGGAACTCCAACACCCAGACCACTGTTTTTAATAGCACAAGCTATTCCGCAGTCGGGATTTTTTTTGTATATCTCACGAACTGCGTCGAGTGTTTCAACTAAAGCTGTGCTATTATCGGCTATTTGCCCGTTTGGTAATATGTCACCCGGTTTGAGTGCGTTTTTGTATCTCATTTCAAATGGAGATATGCCTATCATTTCAGCAAGCTGGTTTATGTTCTGTTCGGTTGCGAAACAGCTCTGTGTTACACCAAATCCGCGAAACGCTCCCGCAGGTGGATTGTTAGTATACACAGCCTGACCGCATATGTCGATTACCTGATAGTTATATGGACCTGCCGCGTGAGTGCACGCACGCTGTAGTACAGGACCGCCTAAGGATGCATACGCTCCTGTGTCTGAGATGATTTTTGCTTTCATCGCTGTGAGTTTGCCGTTTTCGTCACAAGCTGTAGTGAACTCCATTTCCATTGCGTGGCGTTTCGGATGAACAAGCAGACTTTCATCTCTTGAAAATTTCACTTTAACAGGTAAGCCTGTTTTATGAGCTAAAATTGCCGCGTGATGCTGAACACTCATATCTTCTTTACCGCCAAATCCTCCGCCTACCATAGCGGCTGTAACTCTGACTTTCTCAAGCGGTAAACCTAAAGCTTCAGCACATTCTTTCTGAGTTTGATAAATGCCTTGGTCGCCGCTGTGAATATGAACTCCGCCGTCCTCTGTTGGCACAGCAACGGCACATTCGGGCTCCATAAATGCGTGGTCGGTAAACGGTACGCTATAGTGAGTTGTCACCTTGTATTTACTGTTTTTGATAGTTTCGTCTGCGTTGCCGCGTTTTAGGTACTCTGTTGACAGTATGTTACCGCTTTCGTGTACAAGCGGAGCGTTTTCTTTTAAAGCATCTTGGGGTGAAAATACCGCTGGAAGTTCTTTGTATTCTACCTTTATTGCTTTCTTTGCGTTTTCAACAATCTCTCTGGTTTTTCCTGCAACTAAAGCAATTGCATCTCCCAGATAATGAGTGATACCGCCAACGGGGATAAGTACATCCCAATCCTTTTTTAAGTGACCGATTTTCTCGTTGCCGTCTAAATCATCGGCTGTGATAACGGCGACAACGCCGTCGATTTTTAAAGCATCGGTGGTATCAATCTTGAGCACTCTTGCACGAGGGTATTTGCTCCTTAAAGCAGAGCCGTATATCATATTATCGTAGTAGATATCGTCAGCATATATGGCTGTTCCGAGTGCTTTACTTTCTGCATCAACTCGATGCATACTTTCTCCTAGTAAGCCCGTGAACTCGGTGTTCTCGACTGTTCTGTTTTCTCTTATAATTTCAGCGGATAGCAAAATTGCGTCTATAATCTTCTTGTAGCCTGTACAACGGCATAGGTTATTTCTAATTGCTTTTTGGGCTTCAAGTCGAGTAGGGTTAGGGTTGGAGTCGATTAACGCTTTTGCACACAGTACCATACCAGGTATACAAAAACCACATTGTACAGCACCAC
>JAFUIK010000014.1 GCA_017473955.1 Ruminococcus sp.
CTGTTATGGCTGCTATGGGTTCAGTTTTAACAAACAAATATGCTGAGGGTTATCCTGGCAAGCGTTACTACGGCGGTTGCTACGCTGTCGACGTTGTTGAAGAAATCGCAAGAAAGCGTGCTTGCGAGCTTTTCGGTGCTGACCACGCTAACGTTCAGCCACACTCAGGTGCTCAGGCTAATATGACTGTCTACTTTGCTATGCTCGAGCTTGGCGACACAGTTATGGGTATGAACCTTTCAGAAGGCGGTCACTTAACACACGGTTCACCTGTTAATATGTCAGGTAAGTATTTCAACTTCGTTTCTTACGGTGTTGACCCTGTAACACACAGAATTGACTACGATAAGGTGTTAGAGCTTGCTAAAGAATGTAAGCCTAAGATGATAGTTTGCGGTGCTTCTGCATATCCAAGAGCAATTGATTTTGCAAAGTTTAGAGAAATCGCTGACGAAGTCGGTGCTTACTTAATGGTAGATATGGCTCACATCGCAGGCTTAGTTGCAGCAGGTGTACATCAGAACCCTGTTCCATATGCTGACTTTGTAACAACTACAACTCACAAGACTTTAAGAGGTCCTAGAGGCGGTCTCGTTCTTTGTAAGGAAGAGTACGCTAAGGCTATTGACAAGGCTGTATTCCCTGGCACACAGGGTGGCCCTTTAATGCACATCATCGCCGCTAAGGCAGTATGCTTTGGCGAAGCTTTAAAGCCTGAGTTTAAGGCTTACGGTGAGCAGATTGTTAAAAACTGTGCTGCTTTAGCAGAAGGTCTTATTAAGCGTGGACATACTCTCATCAGCGGTGGTACTGACAACCACGTTATGCTTCTCGATTTAAGAAACGAGGGTATCACAGGTAAGGAGCTTGAAGCACGTCTTGATGAGTGCTATATCACACTTAACAAGAACACAATCCCACAGGAGCCACTTAGCCCATTCGTAACATCAGGTGTTCGTATCGGTACTGCTGCAGCTACAACTCGTGGCTTTAAAGAGGACGATATGGACGTTATTGCTGAGTGTATCTCACTTGTTATCAAAGACTTTGAGGGCAACGCAGATAAGGTAAGAGCTATGGTAACAGAGCTCTGTGCTAAGTACCCACTCTACGAATAATTCTACAGTAGAATTCTTTTAAAGAAATTAACTTCAAAATAATTGCTGTCGCTTTACGGCGGCAGCAGTTGTTGATTTTAGACATAAATGTAAAAGACAGGGGAGTTTTTATATGTCATCTCCACTTGCTGACAGACTGCGACCGCAGTCGCTCGACGATATTGTAGGACAAAAGCATCTTTTAAGTCCTTCTAAACCGCTTAGAAGAATAATCGAAAGCGGTAAAATCCCAAATTTAATATTTTATGGTCCGTCGGGTGTCGGCAAGACTACACTGGCATCTTATATCGCAAGGTCTACCAATCGCACGTTTAAAAAGCTTAACGGCACTACTGCATCAACCTCGGACATCAAGGAGATTTTTGCATCCCTTGATACCTTTGAGGGGATAAACGGCATCCTGCTTTATCTCGACGAGATTCAGTATCTTAACAAAAAGCAACAGCAAACCTTGCTTGAGTACATTGAAAACGGCAAGATAACGCTGATTGCGTCAACTACCGAGAACCCGTACTTTTATGTGTATAACGCGATTTTGTCGCGTAGCACGGTGTTCGAGTTCAAATCAGTTGATAAGGATGAGGTTAAAAAGGCAGTACTCAGAGCCTACCGCATTATAAGTGATGAGATGGGCAAGGAGATTGAGGTTTCAGACAAAGCGGTTGAGCATATCAGCTTTGCCTGTGGCGGAGATGTTCGAAAAGCGTTAAACGCTGTTGAACTTTCGGTGCTTTCTGCTGATACAACGGGGGATAAAATCGTTGTATCGGATGAAGCGGTAAATGACCTTACTCAAAAAAGTGCCAACCGTTATGACCGTGATGGCGATGAGCACTACGATATAGTTTCTGCATATCAGAAAAGTATGCGAGGTTCGGACGCAGACGCCGCCATTCATTATCTTGCCAGATTGCTTGATGCAGGTGATTTGATGAGTGCGTGCAGAAGGCTTTTGGTGTGTGCGTGTGAGGATGTCGGACTTGCTTATCCTCAGATTATCCCGATTGTGAAATCGTGTGTTGATATAGCCTTGCAGGTTGGACTTCCTGAAGCAAGACTTCCGCTTGCTGATGCTGTTATTATGGTAGCTTTAGCTCCTAAGTCGAATTCAGGCCACGATGCTATTAATGCCGCTATGGCTGATGTTAGGGCTGGCAAGGGAGGACCGATTCCGCGTCAGCTCCAGAATATGCACTATGACGGCGAGGATAATCAAAACAAGGGTCAGCATTATATCTACCCTCACGATTATCCTAACCACTATACTTATCAGCAGTATCTGCCTGATACGCTTAAGAATGTTAAGTATTACGAGTTCGGCGATAACAAGGTTGAACAAGCGTACAAAGCATACTGGGATAAAATTAAATAATAAATGATTTTAAGGACAGCAATCATCGATTGCTGTCTTTTTTCTATCGCTTGAAATAAAATTTAGCAAAAGATAAAAAACAACCATAATATTATTAAAATTTATCTTAATATAAAAAGGTATTTAATTTTTTAAAAAGTTGATATATAATTTTATTGTAAAAATATACTATTATGTGCAAAAATAACAATTTAGCTTCATTGTTTTTGTGCACTATTCCCTCAAATTGACAATATCAACAAATTTTTGGTTGTAGATTTATGCACTTGTCACATACAGCAATTTGTCTTAATTTGCTGTGTTTGTGAGGTGCTTAACCGACTTGTTGACTTTGTTTTTGAGTGAATGTGTGCAGTGCGTGTAATAGTGTAATTACAATCTCAAAGGAGGATATTATTATGAGAATCAACAAGCACGCTTTTAAGTGTGTGGTTAGTCTTTTGATGACCCTTGTTCTGGTTTTCGGTATGGTAGTTGCTACCTCTGCGTTTGATGCTGATTTAGCTGATGCTAAAGCTGACAGCGACGTAGCTTCTACAGGCATCAGCGGAACTGTATATTTTAAAAATACAGCAAACTGGTCTTCCGTTAACGCTTACGTATGGGTTCACGGCACCACAACAAGCGTACAGGCATGGCCTGGTGCAGCTATGACACTCGATGAAGGTAATGTCTATAAGTACACTGTTTCAGGTGATTATAATATGATCATCTTCTCAAATAACGGTGCTAACCAGACTGCTGACCTTTCTATTCCTGCTGCAGGTCAAATTTACGATTTTTCCACAGGTACTTGGAGTCCTTATAAGGACGAGCCAACAACAGACGACCCTACTCAGGCTCCAACTCAAATGCCTACACAGAGCGGTGAAACTAAGATGGTTTACTGCAAGAACTCTGCAGGCTGGGGTTCAGTCAACGTATATATGTGGAGTGATTCAGGCACTTCAAAGAACGCTGAGTGGCCTGGTGCTAAAATGACACACGTTGGTGAGGATGTTTGGCAGTACGAGGTTACAGGTGATTGGGATAAGATCATCTTTAACAACGGCTCAGGTACTCAAACAGGAGACCTTTCTTTCCCTGGAAACGGTCGCATTTATGACAACTCCACTAACAGCTGGGATGTATTTGATACATCACCTATCACTGTCAAGAAAGTAGGCACAGACCTTGAAGCTCCACAGTACAAGGGCACAGATATCACTTTAACAGCCGATGCAGTAAGCACAGGCGGTGATGTTGCTTATAAGTTTAGTGTAACATTTGGTGGTGCTACAACTGTTCTTTCTGATTATACAACAATCAACACAGCTACTTGGACACCAACTGCTGCAGGTACATACACAATCACTTATGATTTTATGGACACAGCAGGTAACAAAAACCAGAGAACTGCTACTTATGAAGTTAAGGACGATTCAGGCATTGCTGACCCTATCTTAAAGGGTGTTTCTCCAAAGCCTGGTCAGATTAAGAAGGGCACTGCTGTTGCTTTAAAGGCTAACGCAGCAGGCGGACAGACAGGCACAAATCTCCTTTTCTATAAGTTTACTGTTAAAGATGCTAACGGTATCGTCGTAAACGTTCCTTATTACACAAAGAACGCTCAATACAACTTTACACCATCATCTTTAGGTACATACACTGTTACAGTTTCTGTACAGAACTGTGATAACGAGCTTATCGAGCGTACATTTACTTACACAAGTGTAAACGAGATTGATGACAATCCTATCATCCCAACAATTCCTACAGATACACCAACATCAAGCGGTGGCTATTTGAAGGGCGATGCTGATGATAATGGCGACGTAAATATTATGGACGCTACTGCTATTCAGCTCAACCTTGCTAAGATGGATGTCACAATCAACGAGGAAAATGCTGACGTTGACTCTAATAGTGAGGTTAACATTATGGATGCTACTGTTATCCAGTTGTATCTCGCTCAGCTTTATCCAGACTGGTAAAAGGAGGTAACATAAATGAATACATTTAAGAAAATTGCGGCTATTATGCTCGCTTTGATGATGATAGTATCCGTTGCTGTTATCTCTGCTACTGCTACTTCTGTAGAAGTGGCTGACACATCTGCTGATACAGGCATCACAATTCATTATGAGTCAACAGACGGTGTTCCTTATGTTTACTACTGGAACGCAAAGCCTGTTGATAAAGAAACAGCTTATCCTGGTGTTAAGATGACTAAGGACTCTGCTTTAAAAGGCGGCAACTGGTATACTTACACCTTTGCTGATGTTGAGAAAATCAACCTTCTCTTCACAGACGGCACAAAAACACTCGACGGACAGATTTCTGAGGAAACCTCCCGTACAACAGGTGAGTGGTGGTACGCTAACGGCAAGTGGAAGAGCTCCAACTATCACGACAGACCTGACTATGATTATACAGATTTAAGAGAAGACTCAATCTACTTTGTAATTACAACCCGTTTCTATGATGGTGACACAGGTAACAACATCCACTGCTGGGACGACCAGAAGGCTAACAACCCTGACTCTGACCCTGCTTGGCGTGGTGACTTCAAGGGTCTTGCTGACAAGCTTGACTACATCAAGGCTATGGGCTTTAGTGCAATCTGGATTACCCCTGTTGTAACAAACGCTTCAGGTTATGACTACCACGGCTACCACGCTATGGACTTCAAAACTGTCGACGTTAGATATGAAAGCTCTAACTACACATACGAAGACCTTATCGAAGATGCACACGCTAAGGGCATCAAGATTATTCAGGACGTTGTTTGGAACCACACAGGTAACTTCGGTGAGTCCTTCCTCGCTCCACTCTTCACAAAAGAGTACGACGATTATCAGGACCTTGCTGATATCGAGAAATGTATGGTTCCTACAAAACAGCTCCTCGATTACAACAATCTTTCAACACCTGAACAGTACTACGCGTTAAAGCCACAGCAGCAGTATGACTCACGTCTCCAGCTTATGAAGCAGACACAGGGCTTTACTGATCAGGTTTCTCACGATTCAGTTGCTAATGCTAACAACTACTACCACAACGGCTTCTGGGCATCACTCAACTGGGATGATTATACCTGTAAGTTCTGTCAGATTGCCGGCGACTGTGTTGACCTTAACACAGAGAACAAGGCTGTAGCTGATTACATTCTTGAAGCTTATTCAAACTACATTGATATGGGCGTTGACGGCTTCCGTGTTGATACAGTAAGACATATTTCAAGACTTTCTCTCAATATGATGTACAACGACCGTTTCAATGATTATGCTAAGAAGGTCGGTAACGACAAGTTCTATATGTTCGGTGAGGTTTGTTGCCGTTATTCACAGGTTTGGTACCGTGAGCACGGCGGTGAGTCTGTACAGTTCTACACATGGGACGAGCAGGACCCAACATGGGCACAGAGATGGAGCAATAACACAGATGCTGCTTCTGTTTCTGCTAATATGGATCTCACACTTGAGCACTGGAACAAGTATGACAATACTTCTAACCAGCCAACATCTGACAACGCATTCTTAAACGGTATCACATATCACACACCTGACTACTCTAAGAGCTCAGGTATGGGTGCTATCGACTTCCAGATGCACTGGTGCTTCGACTCAGCTCAGGGTGCTTTCGGTATCGGTAAGGCTGCTGACCAGTACTACAATGACTCTACTTGGAACGTTGTATACGTTGATTCTCACGACTACGCTCCAGACCAGGGTCAGTTTAACAGATTTGCCGGCGGTACTCAGACTTGGGCAGAAAACTTAAACCTCATGTATACATTCCGTGGTATCCCATGTCTGTACTACGGTAGTGAGGTTGAGTTCAAGAAGGGTGTTCGTATCGACGAAGGTCCTAACCGTCCACTTGAGGATTCCGGTAGAGCTTACTTCGGTGACCACCTTGAGGGTACTGTTACTGCTACTGACTTCTCAGAGTACACAGCTTCCGGTGAGGTTGCTGATACTCTTAACTATCCACTCGCTAAGCACATTCAGAAGCTCAACGCAATCCGTCGTGCTATCCCTGCTTTACAGAAGGGCCAGTACACAGTTTCTTCAAACTATGTATCAGGTAATATGGCATACGTTAAGAGATACACAAATGCTGCTGAGGGTATTGACTCTCTCGCACTCGTTGCTGTAACAGAAGGTGCTACATTCAAGAACATTCCTAACGGTAAGTACATTGACGCTGTTTCAGGTGATGTTAAGAACGTAACAGACGGCACACTTTCTGTTTCTGTTGGCGGTAAGGGCGATATGGCTGTTTATGTATGCTGTGCTTCAGGATTTACAGGCATCTCAGGTGCTATCGGTCCAGCTGGTCAGACATACTTAAAGTAATATCTTCTTAAAATATAGTAGGATAACTTCCTATAAATAAACAAAGCCCTCGGTGTTTCACCGAGGGCTTTGCTTGTGTGTGGCGTGCTATCTTAATATAACAAACAATAGTTTTTTGTTACCGAATACGGTGTTATGTTTGCCACAATTATTGATATTTTGTCTATTGAAAAGCATAGATATTTTGTGATATTATATACTGTATTATAATTTTACTTTATATGATAAAATACGGGTGAAAATATGAGCTTAGTTGAATTTAAAAATGTATATAAGCAGTACAAAATGGGCGAGGTTACCATTAACGCAGTTGATGGCATCTCATTTAATATAGAAGAGGGCGAGTTCGCGGTTGTTGTCGGCTCGTCAGGTGCGGGTAAAACAACAGTGCTCAATATTTTGGGCGGTATGGACAGTGCAACAAAAGGTGAGGTAATCGTATCAGGTAAGGATATTTCGAAATTGTCTGACAAAGAGCTGATTGACTACAGACGCTTTGATATCGGGTTTGTTTTCCAGTTTTATAATCTTATCCCAAATCTTACAGCACGAGAGAACATTGAGCTTGCGACTCAGATAAGTAAAAATCCGCTCGACCCTGACACAGCACTTGAGAGTGTCGGACTTAGCGAGCGTGTGAATAACTTCCCTGCACAGCTCTCAGGCGGTGAACAACAGCGTGTGTCAATCGCTCGAGCTCTGGCTAAAAGACCTAAACTTTTGCTCTGTGATGAGCCTACGGGTGCGCTCGACTACAACACAGGACGTGCGATTTTAAAGCTCTTGCAGGATACCTGCAGAAAAGAAAAGATGACTGTTGTGCTTATCACTCACAATCAGGCTATCACCCCGATGGCTGACAGAGTTATCAGAATGAAATCGGGCAAGGTTGTTGAAAACAGGATTAATGAAAATCCTAAAAATGTTGATGATATAGAATGGTAATTGATGTTAAAAACTACGAAAGGAGGGGTGACTGTGAAAACGGCTTTGTTTAAGAACATTTTTCGCGAGATAAAAAACACTAAAGCTAGATTTATCTCTATTCTGATGATTGTAGCACTTGGTGTCGGCTTTTTTGTTGGCGTAAAGTCAACGTCGCCGTCGATGAAACAGATGGCTGTTGACTACTACGAGGATACTAACCTGATGGATTTTCGCCTTGTTTCTACTGTTGGCTTTGATGAAGACGATATTTTGGCAGTGAAAGCTACCGATGGTATAAAGGACGTTATGCCGTCTTATTTCCTTGATGTTGCTGTCAGCACAAACGAGTCGGGAAGCACAATCCGTTTGATGTCGTCGCCTGCCTCCTATAAAGATGATAAAGCGATAAGTGAGGCTATTGTTACAGAGGGTAGAATGCCTCAAAAGTCGGGCGAGATAGCTGTGGAAAGCGGAGGCTTTTCTGCTTATGAAATCGGTGACAAAGTTACTATTTCTGAAAATGTCGGCGAAACAGATATTTCAAAACAGCTTAAAACCTTTGAATATACCGTAGTCGGTAAGGTTAAGTCACCGATGTACATCTCTTTAGAGCGTGGCACAACTACGGTTGGCAACGGAAAGATTGACGAGTTCGCGTATATTTGTGAGAGTGATTTTTCAATTGAGCGATACACCGTGCTTTACGCTACTTTAGACACGAAAAACGAGCAGGTTTCTCCGTTTGACAGCAGGTATGACGAGCTTATTAAGACAACGACAGAAAATCTTGAAAAAACAGCCGATTTAAGAGTCGAGGATTTCACAGGCAAAAATATAGACAAGGCTCAAAAAGAAATTGACGACGGATATGAAGAACTTAATAGGAAAAAAGCTGAGGTTAATAAAGAGCTTGAGGATGCTCAAAATAAGCTTAAAGAAGGCGAGCAGGAATACTACTTTGGTATTGAATCCGCTCAAGCTCAGATTAATACAGCTCAGGCTGAAATTGACTCGGGCAGAGTAGAGCTGGATAAACAGTGGGGCGAGTACGAGACAGCTTTAGCTACCTTTGAACAGGAGATAGGTAAAGCGAAGACTGAGCTTGAAAATGCTCAGGCTCAATTTGATGAAGCATACGCTCCTGTCGAAAAGCTGAAAAACACAAGAACAGCTCTTGAAAATGAAATTGTTAAGGTGGCAAGCGGTACCATAAACGGTGTTATAAACTTCTTGCCAAAAGATGCAGAGCCTATAGTTTCTGAAACCTTGAGTGCCTACGCATCAAGTGTTACATATTCTAACGCAGAGAGCGTTTTGCTGGAGGCTAAGGAGTATCTTGCATCGCTGTACTACGGCTTTTACAACCTCACATTCGACGGAGCGGTTGTGGCTGTAAGGGTTATTGATGCCAGCATCACAAAGGTTGATGAGCAAATTGCGAAAGCAGAAGAACAGTTTGCTCCTGCCAGAGAAGAGCTTGAAAACGGCTATTCTGAGCTTGAAACAAAAGAGCAGGAGGGCCTTATCGGTCTGAATACTTTCAAGTCGGAGCTTGATAAAGCTGAAAATGAGCTCTCAAATGCCACTGCTTTGCTCGAAAGCTCAAAATCAGAGCTTAGTAAAGCAAAAGTCGATGGCCTAAAAGAACTCGAAGACGGCAAAAAGGAAATCGAAAACGGCAAAAAGCAGGCTGAAAAAGAGTTTGCTGAAGCTGAAAAAAAGCTCATTGATGCTCAAAAGGAGCTTGATGAGGTTAAAGAGGTACAGTGGTTTGTGTTTGACCGCGACGATAACCCGGGGTATTCGGGTTTTATAAGTAATGCTAATCGTGTTGACGCGGTAGCGTCGGTGTTCCCACTGTTCTTCCTGTTAGTTGCAATGCTTGTTTGTCTTACAACTATGACCCGACTCGTAGAAGAAAAGCGTACCGAAATTGGCACGCTGAAAGCATTGGGCTATTCTGACAGAAGTATTACCTTTAAGTTTGTAATATACGCGTGCCTTGCCGCAATGCTTGGCTCGTTATTAGGATGTTTCAGTTGTATTCCTACTTTGCCGCGAGTTATTTATAACGCTTATGGTATGCTTTACAATATGAGCGACAGTATTGATATCGTTGTTGATAGGGTAAGCTTAGCTGTTGCTATTGTTGCCGCATTTGCGTGCTGTGCTTTGGTAACATTTTTTGTTTGCTATAAGAGTTTAAGGCACAAGCCTGCGTCACTTATGCGACCAAAAGCTCCGAAAGCGGGCAAGCGTATTTTGCTTGAACGCATTACACCGCTTTGGAAGCGTTTTAACTTTTCGTCAAAGGTTACCTGGCGTAATCTGTTCAGGTATAAGTCACGACTGTTTATGACTGTTGTTGGAATTGCAGGCTGTACCGCGTTGATGCTCACCGCATTCGGTCTTTACGATTCAATCAACGATGTTGTATATCTTCAGTTTGACGAGCTGTGCAAGTATAATACGATTATTGTTGCCGATAAGGAAAAGTCGGTTGATGATATAAAGCCTCTCACTGACGAAATTGAAGCTGACACACGATTTAAAGACAGTGCTCTGGTGTCGCAGAAAGCCGTTTCGGTATCTCACGATGATAACTCTGTTACAAGTGATGTTTATCTTATGGTAGCAGAGAACACAGAGGATTTGCAAAAGCTGATTACGCTTCGCACCCGTGAATCAGGACAAAGCCTTGCTCTTACGGATAACGGAGTTATTCTGACAGAAAAGCTTTCAAAAATGCTGAAAGCTGACGTCGGCGACGAAATTGTAATTGGCGAAAACGGTGACAAAGCTGAAGTAACAGGCATCACCGAGAACTACGTTTATAACTACATTTATATGAGCGACAAAGCTTATCTTGATATGAGCGGTAAAAAACCGCGTTACAGCATAGTTTACGCTTACGCTGACTCTCTTGACGCGGATGCTGAAAAAGCTTTGGGCACGGATTACTTGAAGCGTGAGGACACATCGGCAATAACCTTTACAACAACTATAATCAACGATTTCAAGGATATGATAAGCTCGATGAATATCGTTGTGTTGGTTATGATAATCAGTGCGGGAGCTTTAGCGATAGTGGTGCTCTACAACCTGACCAACATCAACCTTGCTGAACGCAATCGTGAGATTGCGACAATCAAGGTGCTTGGCTTCAACTACAAGGAAACATCCAATTTCGTATACAGAGAGAATATCATTTTGACGTTGTTTGGAATTGCGATAGGCTTGGTGCTTGGAATATTCCTGTGGAGCTTCGTTGTTAAAACAGTCGAGGTAGATACCGTTATGTTTGGTAAACAAATCCACGCATTAAGCTATGTGTTTGCTTTTGCGTTAACCGGAGCGTTCGCTGTTTTGGTTAATTTCATAATGTACTTTAGAATCAAAGCAATCAATATGGTTGAGAGCTTAAAGTCAATTGAGTAAAACGAATAAGTAAAGCAAAAAGCGATGCATTTTACTGCATCGCTTTTTTGTGTATCGGATGTATTATAACTTTGCGTTTGTTTTGTTCATAAAGCTCTCGGATTTAATAAGAAAACGTTCGTGGTACGCTTTGCCTACAATACCGTGCTTGTCAGAAACTACGATGTCAAAGCACAGCTTTCTGCCGTCCACCTCTGTGAGGATTGATTCACAAGTGACTTCAATTCCTATAGGGTCGGCAGCGAGATGCTCAACGTTTATCTTTGTGCCGACACTGGTAACACCCTCATCAAGTAACGGCTGTACACTCTCTGCTGCTGTTTGCTCCATTAATGCCACCATTGACGGTGTTGCAAAAACGTCGAGTATACCGCTTCCCATAACTTTTGCGGTTTTGTCTTGTGTTACCTTTATTGTGATTGTGTTCTTGATTCCTTCTTTAAGCATAATATCCTCCTTTTGGATTTATGAGATAATTATACCATCTGACAAAAAAATGTAAACCCTGATAATATTAATCGCCTAATACTTCGGTAATAATAAATTTGTGAGAAAATTTGTAAAAAAGCTTGACTATAAAAGATTTTGGGGTTATACTCATAACCCACCAGAAAACAATATAGCTTTTTAGCGATGTGTCCTGTTTTTGGGACACATAATGGGCTATTATATATTTAAAGGTTAACATACCTTGCTCGCTTGCAGTAGTGTAAATCTCTTTGATTTTTTCAAGGGAGGGACAGCGAGTCGCTGTTTCGGTTTTTTTAAAAATGCGGGCTACGGCTTTTGCTCACAAAAGCCGGCTCCAAATTGCTCTTCGATGACATACAAATCACTACGTGATTAGAAAAATGTCATCTGCGTTTAAATTTGGTCATTTTGTACTGCGAGCGGGCGAGGTTTATTTTTTTGATAAGGGAGGTATGGCGAGTGGTTATTTGTAACGGTACAATTGAGTTTGGTCACGGTGATATGCATTTTGTTGAGAAAGTCGGACTTTCAGAAGCTGTTGAAATGGTGCTTGATTTTAAGAGTCAGAACAAGATTCCGTTTGTTTATGACACATACCAGCTTGCTGACCTCTTAATGATTCGACGCAAAGATTTGTTCTCACTATCAAAAAATGCAGATTGTTTTTATACCTATGCTACTATCAAAAAGCGTGACGGCTCAAAGCGAATCCTCTGTGTACCTGATGCGTATCTTAAATCGGTCCAGCGAACAATTTTGAGCACTATACTGAGTAAGCTCTCTGTGTCTGAGTATGCAACAGCGTATCGTAAAGGATCTAAGCTCCAGTCAAACGCCCAGCCTCATTGCGGTAAAAAATATCTGCTCAAGATGGATATATGTAACTTTTTCGATAACATAACATTTATGAAGGTGTACAGCAGTGTGTTTAATACCCGTCATTTTCCGAAGCAGGTGGGTGTGATGCTGACTCAACTGTGTTGCAGAAACGATGTTCTCCCTCAGGGAGCACCGACATCTCCTGCTATCTCAAATCTTGTGATGAAGAGTTTTGATGATACTTTTGGTGCTTGGTGTTTAAGACACAATCTTTCTTACACACGCTATTGTGATGACATCACAGTTTCAGGTGATATACCGCTTCATAACGTGTATCTTAAAGCCAGTGAGATGCTTCACAAAATGGGGTTTGAAATTAACAAAAGAAAAACTCACTTTGTTAAGTACACAGACCGCCAGAGTGTGACAGGACTTACTGTCAACGAGTGCATCCGTGTTGACTCAAAGTATAAAAAGCAGTTAAGGCAGGATATTTATTACACTCTGAAATTTGATGTGGTGTCTGCTATGAAAAGGTCTTTATCGTTTGAGTTTGATGAAAACGAAGATATCGACTCAGCAGTTATCAAGTACCTTAATTCGCTGATTGGCAAAACTGCGTATGTGTTGCAGATAGAGCCTGACAACGAGTATTTTAAAAAGTCGCTGAAAAAACTCACCGACCTTTTGGACGAAACAAAACTGGATATCAGACGCAGTAAGTATTTTACTTTCTATCAAAAATAGCGACCTTGTCAGTATAGACAGGGTCGCTTTGTGTTTGTATTTTTAAGTGTTTAATCGTCAAGTTCTTTTTCAAATTTAAGTACCTTGCCGTTTAGTGCGTCAACGTCACAATCGTAGTCATATTTACCGTCGGAAAAATCCACCTCGTAAATAAGCACTCCGTCGTCATAGTCAAGCTCTGACCACAAGCCGATGAGCTGAGATTTTGTGAGTCCTGCTTTGTCTAATGCTATAGTGACAGCATCTTCACTTGTTATGGCACCCTCAGGTAGGGTAGGAGCGTTCTCTTTCTGAGCATAGGTTTCGATGCTCTGAGTAGGAGTAATAGTATCCTGCTGAACTTGAGTTTCGGTTTTTGTATCTTTTGTCTGAGTAGTGGTGTCAACGTTTTTGTTACCACATCCGAAAAGACTGATAGTCAGTAAGAGTACGAGCATGAAAGCTATAAGTTTCTTCATTTTGATTACCTCCTTACATCTTTAGTATATAACAAAAATGCAGGAAGGGAAGACCTTCCTGCAAAATTTTAACCAAAGTATCTCTTAAGTAAGCCCTTGAAGCCTGCACCGTGTCTTGCTTCGTCTTTAGCCATCTCGTGAACTGTGTCGTGGATAGCGTCAAGTCCTAAAGCCTTAGCTCTTGTAGCTAAATCAAGCTTACCTGCACAAGCACCTGTCTCAGCGTCAACTCTAAGCTCTAAGTTCTTCTTTGTTGAGTCTGTTACAACTTCGCCTAAAAGTTCAGCGAATTTTGCAGCGTGTTCTGCTTCTTCCCATGCAGCCTTTTCCCAGTAAAGACCAATTTCAGGATAGCCTTCTCTGTGAGCAACTCTTGCCATAGCAAGGTACATACCTACTTCAGAGCACTCGCCCTCAAAGTTAGCTTTAAGATCCATAATGATATCTTCAGGAGCGTCTTTTGCGATGCCTACAACGTGCTCGCAAGCGAAGCCCTCTTCATCAGCCATTTTGTTGAATTTCTCACCAGGAACCTTACATACAGGACAAACTTCCGGTGCTACATCTCCTTCGTGAACATAACCACATACTGGGCAAACCCATTTCATAATCTTTTCCTCCAAATTCATAAATTAGTTTGTTGAGCATTTTTTGCAAATGCCGTAAAATACCACATTTTTTCTTTTTATTTCAAATCCGTTTTGCGTAAGCTCTTTTTCCAAAGGACTTTGCTCGCTGTTTTCTAAATCGTAAACACAGCTACAACATTCACAGACAAAGTGTGCGTGGTCTGTTACATCAGCATCAATTCTTTCCTCGCCGTCAACATTAGCAACTACGATAACCTTGCCTTGTTCTTTAAACAATGCGATGTTGCGGTACACCGTGCCTAAACTGAGATTTGGTATCTCATCTTTAAGCTGTTCGTATACCCATTTTGCACTGGGGTGAGATTTAGTTTGAGCGATAGTTTTGAAAATCGCCTCACGCTTGGAGCTGAAATTGTGACCTGTCATACGGGCCACCTCCTTAAAAACAGTAATCATTCCTGTTTTCTGTCATTACTATAGCATACATCTAAGCGTTTGTAAAGAGTTTTTTGGAATATTTTAGAAATTTTCTTCGTATAATCTATTGGTAAAAGAGCAAGATTTTGTAAAAGCCTTTTACAATCACATTTTATGGAGGGTGCTATGCCGAAAGTTTTTTTGAGTCCGTCGCTACAGGAGTTTAATCCGTATGTAGGAGGCGGTAACGAGGAATACTATATGAACTTAGTAGCTGATGCGATGGAGCCTTACTTAAGGGCATCGGGTATTGACTTTGAGCGAAACGACCCGTCGCAGACTTTGTCGCAGGCAATTGCTCAGTCAAATGCCTCAAACTCGGATTTGCATTTTGCTATTCATTCTAATGCCGCCGGTGCAGCTAATGCAGGGGAGGTAAGAGGTGTCGAGTTTTACTATTACCCATCGAGTAATAACGGCGAACGTTTTGCCGAAATTCTTTCTGAGAATTATAAAGACGTTTACCCTGATGACAACAAAATCAAAATACTGCCTACAACAACCCTTGCTGAAACAAGGCGTACATCCGCTCCTGCTGTGCTCGCAGAAGTCGCGTATCATGATAATGTGAGTGATGCCCAGTTTATAAGGGATAATATCGATAATATAGCCCGAAATTTTGCTAAAAGTATAGCTGAGTATTTCTCTGTTCCTTTTGTTGAACCTAATTCTATGTAATGCTTGAAATATATGTCAAATGATGTATAATAAAAAGGTATATTGAATTTGTGAGGGATAATATGAAAACACCTGATATGAAAATTATCGAAAAAACAATTGCCAACCTTAAGCGTAACAATATGCTCGGCTTTTATTGCGAAACTAAGGAAGAGGCACTTTCTAAGGTGCTCGAGCTTATGGCTGAGGGCGATACTGTTACTAACGGCGGTTCTGAGACTTTGAAGGAAGTTGGCGTTATTGATGCTGTGAAAAACGGCAACTATAACTACGTTGACCGCAGTTTAGCACAGTCTAGTGAAGAAGCAGAGGAGCTTATGCGTGAAGCATACTTTGCTGATGTTTACTTAACAAGCTCAAATGCTGTTACACAGCACGGCGAGCTTTACAACGTTGACGGTAATTCAAACCGCGTGTCAGCTATTCTTTACGGCCCTAAGAGCGTTATTGTTGTCTGTGGCTTTAATAAGATTGTCAAGAATTTTGACGAGGCTGTTTATCGTGTGAAAACTAAAGCCGCTCCTCCTAACACAAAGCGTCTTCACACCGGTGCTTATTGCGAAGCAGCAGGCGAGTGTTTATCTTGCGGTAGGGATGGTTCGTTTATGTGTGACGGATGCCGTGGTGAGGGCAGAATTTGTTGTAACTATGTTGTTTGTGCACAGCAGCGTCACAAGGATAGAATCAAGGTTATCATCGTAGGCGAGAGCTTAGGCTACTGATATTATGTAACTATGTATGCAGTCCTCGTTTTGAGGACTGCATAAATTATCTTGACTGATTGTTAGACTGGTTCTTGTTGTTATTATTTGACTGATTCTTGTTCTGGTTATTACTATTGTTCTTATTCTGGTTGTTAGGCTGGTTCTTATTCTGATTATTGCTGTTGTTCTTATTCTGGTTGTTGTAGTTGTTAGACTGGTTGTTGTTATTGTTCTGGTTGTACATTTAAGACACCTCCCTTTGAATTTAGCATTAGCAAAAAATAAAGGAATATTCTAATGGAAAAATTTTTAAAAAAAATGCGTGATTTGCTGGGTGATGAGTACGACTCCTTTGTTGAGTCGTTAAATAAGCCTGCCTATCGCGGTATGAGAGTGAATACGCTCAAATGTAACAGCGAAGATGCTTTAAAGCTGTTAGATTTCAAAACTGAAAAAACGCCGTTTTTTAAAGACGGATATTATATAGAAAACGAAGTCGAGCACATCGGGTCGCATCCGCTTCACCACGCAGGTGCTATATATATGCAAGAGCCGTCGGCAATGTCGGCTGTTGCTATGCTTGATGTCAAAGAGGGAGACAAAGTGCTCGACCTTTGTGCTGCTCCGGGGTCTAAGACAACTCAGATAGCTCAACAGCTACAAGGTACAGGGCTTTTGTGGTCTAACGAGATTGTGAGGTCCAGAGCTTCTATACTCGTCCAGAATTTAGAGCGATGCGGTGTGAAAAATGCTGTTGTATCATCTAATTCTCCTGAGAATTTATGCCCGTCACTTTGTGGCTTTTTCGATAAAATCTTAGTCGATGCACCGTGCTCGGGCGAGGGAATGTTTCGAAAAGACGAGGATGCAAAGAAAGAGTGGAGTCAAGAACACGTCGAGTCCTGTGCTAATCGCCAGCTTCATATCTTAAACAGTGCAAAGGTTTCGCTTAAGGCGGGCGGCGAGCTGGTGTACTCGACCTGCACATATTCTGTCGAAGAAAACGAGGGTGTAGTAAAAGCGTTTTTGGAGCAAAACCCTGAGTTTGAGCTTATCGACAGCGGTGAAACTTTTGGTCGCAACACCTTAAGCTATGCTAAGCGTATTTTTCCTATGGATGGCGGCGAGGGGCATTTCGCCGCAAAATTCAGAAAGAATTACACTCCTGAAAATGAGAAACCTCTTACTAAAGATATTAAGTTCAAGAAAAAGGGCAAAAAGCGTGAAGTGATGCCTGCTATCCAAAAAGCAAGAACAGAAGCGTACGATTTTCTGTATACTGTTTTTAATGAAGGCGAATATGACAATCTTTTCACGGTAGGGGATAAAGTCTACGCACTTACAGATAGTATGGTTGAGCTTTTTGACTATAATCTTGATTTTAAAAAGCTGTGTGTTATCAAAATGGGTGTTGAGGTGCTCGTCAATTTGGGCAAACGCTTTGAGCCTATTCACAACGCTTTTACAGCCTGTAAAAAGTCAAGTGCTAAAAGTGTTTTAAATCTTGACATTAATGATGAAAAATTGTATAAATTTTTACATGGGGAAGAGATAAGTGTTGATGAGAGCTTAAAAGGCTATACCCTTGTTTGTGTTGAAGATATTCCGCTGTCGTTTGGAAAATGCAGTAGCGGAAGTTTAAAGAATAAATACCCTAAGGGGTTAAGAAATAATGGAAAATTTAACTAACATTTTGACAATTAAAGATTTATTAAGTCGTCACGGCTTTACTTTTTCGAAAGCTCTGGGTCAAAACTTTCTTATCAACCCGTCGGTGTGTCCGAGGATGGCTGAGTTTTGCGGAGCACAGAAAGGTGTCGGCGTAATCGAGGTTGGCCCCGGTTTTGGTGTGCTTACTCACGAGCTGTGCAAGCGTGCCGACAAGGTTGTGAGCATTGAGCTTGATAAACGTCTGATGCCTGTGCTGGATGAAACTATGGCAGAGCACAGTAATTTCAAGGTTATAAACGAAGATATTTTAAAGATTGATTTGCATAAGTTGATAGACGATGAATTCAAAGGAATGAGAGTTGTAGTGTGTGCTAATTTGCCGTACTACATCACCTCGCCTGTAATTATGAAGCTCCTTGAGGATAAGCTTCCGATTGACGCTATCACCGTTATGGTGCAAAAAGAGGCGGCACAGCGTCTTTGTGCGAAGATTGGCACAAGGGAGAGCTCGGCTATTACGGTAGCGGTTAACTACTACAGCGAGCCTAACCTTTTGTTTCACGTGTCGTCAGGTTCGTTTATGCCTGCACCAAAGGTTGATTCTGCTGTTATAAAGCTTGACATAAGCTGTGAACCGAGAGTAGAATGTAAAAGTGAGAAAATGTTCTTCAAGGTTGTCAAAGCCGCTTTTTCACAGCGTAGAAAAACAGTGATTAACTCTGTTAGCAGTTCTATGGGTGTGCCTAAAGCTGATGTTGAAAAAGCACTTGTTGATAATGATATATTATTAACCGCAAGAGCTGAGCAACTACATCTTTCTGACTTTGCAAAAATTGCTGACAGCTTATATGAGAGGAGTAACAAAGATGCTTAAAAAGTTGATAATGCTTAGCGTTTTATTGTTTGTGTGTATTGCGATGATGGTTGCGTCCCTGCTTATGGATGCTGAAACATTCGGACAGGTTAGCGGATATATTTCTATTGTATGCGTTGTACTTTCTCTTATCGGTGTTCTCATTATGCTGAGAAAAAACAAGCTTTGATGTAACGATTGTTAAATACGTTTCTCTCATCATAGAGCCTTGTATATGCAGAAAAAATCAGTTTTGAAAATTAGATATATAAAAAGATAAGGACTAGCGTTTTAAAAATCGCTAGTCCTTTTTTGTGTGTAGAAAATTTTGTATTAATGTTTACATCTGCTCAGGGCAGGTGATAGAAAACATTGTCAGCACGTTGTTGATTACTGTCTTAACGCAGATACAAAGAGCGAGTCTTGCTTGAGTTAAACTCTCGTCCTCACCCTTAACACGGCAAGCGTTGTAGAATTTGTGGAAAAGAGTAGCAAGAGTTGTAACGTAACGTGTAATCTTTGTTGGGTCATAATCAACAGCAGAAGAAATAATCTGCGATTCAAATGAAGCAAGGTGGTGGATAAGCTCAAGCTCCTCGCTCTGTGTTAAAAGCATTAACTCGTCGTCAGTACATTCTCTTGGGGTTACGCCATCGTTTGCTAATGCTCTTAAAATTGAGCATATTCTAGCGTGTGCGTACTGAACGTAGTAGACAGGATTCTGGTTGTCTTGAGTAACAGCTAAGCCTAAATCGAAATCCATCTGTGTGTTAGCTTCTCTTGTATTGAAAAGGAAACGAACGCTGTCAACAGGCACTTCGTCGAGCAAATCCGAAAGTCCGATTGCCTTACCTGTACGCTTGCTCATCTTAACAGCCTCGCCGTTTTTAACGAGCTTTACAAGCTGCATCAAAAGTACATCTAACTTTTCACCATTACAGCCGATTGCGTCCATAGCGTTCTGCATACGCATAACGTGGCCGTGGTGGTCAGCACCCCAAACGTCAATGAGTGTTTCAAATCCTCTGTCGAATTTGTTCTTATGATATGCGATATCTGCTGTGAAATATGTCGGGTTGCCGTTTTGTCTGATTAAAACGTCATCCTTTAATTCAAGGTTATCGATGTATTCCTGAGTTTTGCCTTGTGATAAGAGCTTTTTAGTGCAAACTTCCTTATTCTTGTACCAAATAGCACCCTCTTTTTCGTATGTAAGACCTTTCTCGGTTAAAATGTCAACAACTCTCTTAACATCGCCAGCTTCGTGTAAAGTGCTCTCGAAGAACCACTTGTCGTAGTTGATGCGGTATTTTGCCATATCAGCCTGCATTTTGTCGATATTCTTAGGAAGAGCAAAGTCAACTAAAACTTTCTTGCGTTTCTCACTTGATACAGAAACTAAAGCATCTGAAAATTCCTCAGCATAAGCCTTTGCGTGGTCGATAATGTCGCCACCCTGATAGCCGTCCTCAGGAAATTCAACGCTAGGGTCAAAAATCTGTAAGTATCTTGCTTCTAATGAGCAAGCAAATTTTTCAATCTGGTTGCCTGCATCGTTAACGTAAAACTCACGCCAAACATCGTAGCCCGCTTTATCAAGTACAGCGGCTAAGCAGTCGCCCAGTGCTCCGCCTCGTGCGTTACCCATATGCATAGGGCCTGTAGGGTTAGCTGATACGAACTCAACCATAACCTTTTTGCCCTGACCGTAATCACTGCTACCGTAGTTTTCGCCCTCAGAAAGTACGTCTTTTACAACCTCAGCGAAATACTGCTTTGATAAAAAGAAGTTAATAAAGCCGGGACCTGCTGTTTCGAGTCTTTCGACTAAAGTGTCTGTAAGGTCGATGTTCTCGGTAATTGCCTGTGCGATTTTAAACGGAGGCATTCTAAAAGCCTTTGCACCTACCATAGCTGCATTTGTAGCTAAATCTCCGTGAGCACGGTCGGCTGGTTCTTCAATTACAAAGGCAGGGATAGGGGCGTTGTTTAACTGTCCTTTTTCTATTGCTTTTTTGATAGCGTTTTCGATAGCTGTGCGTAAAGCCTTTTCGGTGTTAATAGATGTGTGTGCCATAATCAATCCTCTTTTTCCTTAACATTTATATGAAATTCGTTATCTGAAACTAAGTCAGAGAAGAAGTCTAGCTGGTATCGTGCGATTAAATCGCCACCATTTTCGGTGAGATTGTTTTCGATAGTCGATGTGTACACGCCCATCATCAAATCTCCCATAACCGTTTGGTAGTGACACTGATGTCTGACTCCCTGTTGCAATATCAGCCGTGATGGTCTGTCTCCCATACGGATGATAGATACCTTGTCCTCTTCTACTTTTACAACCGTGTCAAGCACAATGCTTGGGTCTTCTGCGTCATATTCCTTGTATTTAATATATCGGTGGCCGTTTTTCTCAATATAGTCGCCCGTTACGATAACCTCGATTTTGTCTTTTTCTCCGTCAACCTCCTGTATGCCTGTGACAGAGATTATATACTTGTTGTTATCTTCACTCATATCAGTATTCCTCAATGTTTATTCGGCTCGCCTTGCCTCTCATATCCTTTGACAAAAACAGCGATGCGATTTTTTCAAAATTTTCCGGAGTGTCGCTGACAAAAAACTGTGCTGTGCCGTTGTCACTCGATGTATTTGAAAGAGAGTTTTCTTCAAGTACCTTTTTAGTGTACAAGGCTGTTTCCTTGCCCGAGTCTATAAGCAGAACTTTTTCTCCCATATAGTCGCCTATAGCTTCTTTAAGAATTGGGTAGTGGGTACAGCCTAAAATAACCGTATCAACTCCCGCATCTTTGAGTGGAGCCATATATTTTTCGACAACGAGCTTTACTATCATATCGTTTCGGTCGATAAGCCCGTTTTCAACAAGCGGTACAAACAGCGGACAGTCCTGCTCAAAAACCTCAAAGCTCGGATTTTTCTGCTGTATGCGTGTTTTGTAGCTGTGCGAATTAATAGTAGCGGTAGTGCCTATTACGCCTACTTTACCGTTTTTGCTTTCTCTTAAAGCTGTGAAGCAGGTGGGGAGTACAACTCCTGTGTAAGGAACCTTGAGTACGTCCTCTAAATCAGGAGCAACCGAGCTAACTGTTCCGCACGCTGCAACTACCATTTTGACATTATTCTTTAAAAGAAAATTAGCATCCTGCATAGCGTAGCGTCTGATGGTTTCCTTGCTGCGGTTACCATAAGGCACTCTGCCTGTATCGCCGAAGTATATTATGTTTTCATTGGGCATTGCCTTGAGCATTTGCTTAACAGCAGAAAGCCCGCCAAGTCCTGAGTCGAAAACTCCGATAGCGTTTTTATTCATACAGAAAACCTCTTAAAATATATTAGGACATAAATATACTTATATATAATAGCACAAAGTAATGTGTCTTTCAAGTATTAAAACCTTTGACAAAGAGACTAATACAATGTATAATCAAATGAAAGTGATTTAAAGGAATGATTTTATGATAAACAAGGCTTTTTCTATTGTATGCGATAAGGTGGCTGCTGTTTTAGAGCCACAGGGCTACAAAAAGAATAAGGTTAATAACTCCGACAAAAACGAAATGGTAGCACTTTTCACAGGTGAGAACGTTGCTTACTCCGTAATATACTATGTTGATAAGATGCATATGGTAATGCGTTCCTGTGCTATGACAGAGGACGGTCCTGACAACGAGTGGAAAACAATGGCTACTTGGATGTTCAATCCTGAGACTGACGCAGAGAGAGAGGCTAACTCTATCGGTAATGACTTTGCTGATGCTGTGTCTTCTCCTGTTAATATCAAGCGTGTTAAGCAGACCAAGAAAAAGAAGTCAGGTGACGAAGCTAGCTCTGACCCGATTTTCCTTTACAAGCGACTTGTTAAGTTTTTCCCTGAATTAAAGGCTGAGATTAAAGAGGAGGAGGAAAGCTACTATCCTTTCCGTTATGTTACATTCTGTAAAGAGCACGTTGTACCAAAAATCAACTCTATGCTCACTCTCGGCGTTAAAGCAGACATCACAAAGGTTATGGGCATTTTATCTGCTCAGTATGTAAACGGCGACCCTGACACTCGTGCTATTATCACAATTGTTATCTTAAATTCAGTTGACGAAAAGCACCGCGAGATTATTGAGCCGCTTATGTCTGACGATTTATTAAAGGCATATAAGCCGGCGTTAAAGCTTAAGGGCAAGAAGGTTAAGCCTGAAAAGGTTAAAAAGGTAGTAACATCTACAGGCACACGTTTATAAGCAAAAGGGCTTGATAATCACTAAATTTATAGCAATTTTACGGCACAATGACGATTAAAAAGTTGTTGTGCCGTTTTTTTACAAAAATGTTTCAAAAATGTTTCAAAATTGCTTGACTGCTTGACAATATTATGTTATACTTCTACTTACCTCGGAAAAGGGGTCTATTTTTTTGTGCCCTTTTGAGGGAGGCTAAATTATTCCGAAAATACCGGGAGGTGCCGTTAAATGAGAGTTAAAATCACATTGGCCTGCACTGAGTGCAAACAGCGTAATTACAACACAATGAAAAACAAGAAGAACGATCCTGACAGGCTTGAGATGAACAAGTATTGCAGATTCTGCAAGAAACACACTCTGCACAAGGAAACAAAGTAA
>JAFUIK010000015.1 GCA_017473955.1 Ruminococcus sp.
AAGCGCAAGGTGCGCAAATCCCTTGTATAAACCAAAGTTTATCGCTTAAATACTTGTAAAAAATACGAATATCGGTTATAATATCCATAACTATATGTTATGGATATTTTTTATGGGGGAATTTTTATGAATTACGGATTTGTAAAGACTGCATGTGCAACACCATCAATAAAAGTTGCTGACTGTATTTTTAACAGCGAGCAGATTATCTCTCAGATTTCTTTTGCCGCCCAACACGGGGCTTCTTTAGTGGTATTCCCTGAGCTTTGCGTAACAGGTTACACCTGTGGTGATATGTTTTTGCACAACTTTTTGCTTGAACACGCCGAGCGTTCTGTTGAACGCATTCTCGTAAGGACTAAGACTATGGGGATACTATCTATAGTCGGGGTTCCCGTTGCGGTTAATGATGCGATTTATAACTGTGCGGCTGTTTTATATAAGGGTGAGTTGCTCGCTCTGATTCCAAAGTGTAATATCCCTAATTATAATGAATACAACGAGCTTAGGTATTTTACATCAGGTAAAGGTGTAGATAAAATTATTAAATATGCGGGACAGGATGTTCTTTTATCGTCCAATGTTGTTTTGTGTTGTAATCAGCTCAAGGAGTTTAGGATTGGTGTTGAGATTTGCGAAGACCTGCTCGCCCCGATTTCCCCGTCACAACGACTTGTGCTTGATGGCAAAGCTACTGTTATTGCAAATTTAGCCGCAAGCAGTGAGTATGCGGGAAAGTCTGATTACAGAAGAGATCTTATTCGTATTACCAGCGGTAAGCTTTCTTGTGCTTATCTTTTTGCGTCTGCTGGTCCTGGAGAAAGTTCGACAGATGCTGTTTACTCAGCTCACAATATTATTGCTGAAAATGCGAATATTTTAGGTGAGTCAGTTAAGTTCTCTGAAGGTATTACTTATGCTGATATTGATGTTCAGCGACTCGATACAGAACGCAGAAAGAACAACAATTTTACTCAAACTTCTACTAACAGTGATATTCATTATATTAATTTTGATATGGTACTTAAACAGACAAAGCTTAGCAGAAAATTCAGAAAGCATCCGTTTATACCTACAGAAAAGGCAGAGCTTAACAGAAGATGCGAGGAAATTCTTACAATGCAGGCGATAGGGCTTGCAACCCGTATGCAAAGTGCATCGATAAGAGAATTAGTGCTTGGTGTGTCAGGCGGACTTGATAGCACCCTTGCATTAATCGTAAGTGTAAAAGCACTTGACATTCTAGGTTTAGATAGAAAAAATCTGCACGCTATATCTATGCCGTGCTTCGGTACAACTGTACGTACTAAATCTAATGCCGAAAAGCTCTCCTTAGCTTATGGGGCGGACTTCTCACAGGTTGATATTACAAAATCAGTAAAACAGCATTTTATTGATATTGGTCAGGACGAGAATAAGCTTGATACAACATATGAAAACGCACAGGCACGTCAGCGTACAATGGTGCTGATGGATGTTGCAAACAAGCTTGGTGCTTTAGTAGTAGGCACAGGTGATTTATCTGAACTTGCACTAGGTTGGGCTACCTACAATGGTGACCATATGTCAATGTATGCGGTTAATGCGTCGGTTCCTAAAACTATGGTTAGATATCTTGTTGCTTATGAAACACAGCTCGTTTCTAAAGAAATAGGCAGTATCATCAATGATATTTTAGCAACACCTGTTTCTCCTGAACTGTTACCGCCTGATGAAAACGGCGAGATTTCACAGGTAACGGAAGATGTTGTAGGACCATATGAGCTTCACGATTTCTTCCTGTATTATTTTGTGCGTTACGGTTTTTCACCTGAAAAAATATTCTATATGGCTCTAAAAACCTTTGAGGGTGAATACGACCGCTATACAATAAAAAAGTGGATGCAAAAATTCTTCATCCGTTTCTTCACTCAGCAGTTCAAGCGTTCTTGTATGCCTGACGGTCCTAAGGTTGGGTCTGTTAGCCTTTCACCTAGGGGAGATTTTAAGATGCCGTCTGATTTACAGGTTCGACTCTGGCTTGAACGTATTAACGAATTATAATATCTATTTTGTTAATAATAACCTTGGTGATATATGTGAAAATTTATCTCAAACGCGACAAATCTGACGTTGATTCAAGATATATTGTTTATTCGCAGTCGGGCGAAGAGCTCTACAAGATTAGAGGAAAGCACACCCGCTCATCACATCGTTTGTATATTACGAGTGGTGAACAGTGCGTAGCAAAAATCAGAGATACTAACCTTTCAATGATACGCTCGTGCTATTTTACAACAAAGGATTCAAGCTTTCATATTACAATAACACATTCAAAGGGTAAATTCGCCGTAGCATTTCACGGTGTTACGCTTTTCATCAGAGGCGATATTATTAACAAATCATATGATATTTTAGATATCGACAACACGGTGCTTTCATGTGTGTGCAGAAGGTTTTCCGCATCAAACGATGCACTGGAGATAAATATTAACGATATAAATTTTGAACTTGTAAGCATTGCGACAGCGGTGTGTCTTGACAATGTATGTACGACCGACGCAATAGCTTTGCAAGCAACTTAACGGAGGTATAACTATGGATAAGCTTTTAAAGATTTTATCTGAAAATTCTAACTATACTACAGCTCAGCTCGCACTTATGTTAAACGAGCCTGAGGATTACATCAAAGCCCAGATAAAGGAGTATGAGGACTCTGGTATTATTAGAGGCTATCAGGCTATGGTAAACTGGGATAATGTTCCTGATGCTGGTGTTATGGCTATCATCGAGCTTAAGGTTACTCCACAGAAGGAAAAAGGCTTTGATGAGATTGCAGAGAAGGTTATGATGTTTGATGAGGTTTCGTCTGTTTATCTTATGGCTGGCTCTTATGACCTCGCTTTAATCGTTAAAGGTGAAACCATTCAGGATGTTTCATCTTTCGTTGCTAAAAAGCTGTCTGCTCTTGAGGGTATTGTGTCAACTGCGACACATTTTATGCTTAAGAGATACAAAGAAGGCTCTGTCGCTTTAGTTGATGTTGACGAGCCAACAGACAGAAGGGAAATGATACTGTGATAGATTATAACAGCAAGATAAATGACTCTATCAAGAACGTCAAGCCGTCAGGTATTCGTAAGTTCTTTGATATAGTCAACGAAATGGATAACGTCATATCGCTTTCTATCGGAGAGCCTGATTTTAAAACACCGTGGCACATCAGAAAAGCTGGTATTGACTCACTCGAAATGGGTAGAACTTGGTACACTCCTAACCGTGGATTTGCAGAGTTGTGCGGTGAAATCAGCAACTATATGCTTAGAAAGTGTGACCTTACATATGACCCGAAAACAGAGGTCTTGGTAACTGTCGGCGGAAGCGAAGCTATTGATGTAGCTATCCGTTGCTTGGTTGGTAAAGGTGACGAGGTTCTTATTCCTCAGCCATCCTTTGTATGCTATGAACCGCTGACGATAATGGCACAGGCTACACCTGTTATTATTGAAACTAAAATCGAAAATAACTTCAGACTCACTGTTGACGATTTGAAAGACAAAGTAACTGAAAAAACACGACTTTTGATACTTCCGTTTCCAAATAACCCTACAGGTGCGATTATGGAGAAGGAGGATTTGGAAGCTATTTCTCAGTTTGTTATTGAGCACGATTTGATGGTGCTTTCTGATGAGATTTACTCTGAGCTTACCTATGGCGGCAAAAAGCACGTTTCAATCGCTACAATTGACGGAATGAAAGAGCGTACTGTTGTAATCAACGGCTTTTCAAAGAGCTTTGCTATGACAGGCTGGCGACTCGGCTTTGCCTGTGGTCCTAAGGAAATTATAGCGATGATGACTAAGCTCCACCAGTTTTGTATTATGTCAGCACCAACCACTGCTCAGTATGCCGCAATTGAAGCGTTAAGAAACGGCGACGATGATATAGTAATGATGCGTGACCAGTATGATATGCGAAGACGTTTGGTTGTTGGTAGTCTTAACAAAATGGGGCTTACCTGTTTTGAACCAAAGGGTGCGTTTTACTGTTTCCCTTGTATCAAGTCTACAGGTCTAACCTCCGAAGAATTCTGTACTAAGCTGTTACATTCAAAGCATGTAGCCTTGGTACCTGGTTCAGCTTTTGGTGAATGTGGCGAGGGTTTTGTGCGTTTGTCATATTCGTATTCGCTTAAGCATTTAAAGAAAGCATTAACACTTATTGAGGAGTTTTTAAAGGAGCTTTAATATGAAGCTGAAAGTTATTGCACCCGCTAAAATTAATTTGTCTTTAGATATTGTTGGTAAACGCCCTGACGGATATCACGATGTTGCTATGGTTATGCAGGCAGTGTCGCTTTATGATACTATTACTGTGTCCGATGAGGTGGATGAAAATGCACCTGATTTTACTGTAACTTGTAATGTAGAGGGTATTCCTACAGATGATAGAAATATCGTTTGCAAAGCCGCAAAGGCATTTTATAAATACGCTGAAATTGAGAGTAAGAAAATTTCTATCGATATCGAGAAAAGAATCCCTCACGAAGCAGGTTTAGCAGGTGGCAGTACAGACGCTGCTGCAGTAATCTTAGCTCTCAACCGTATTTTTGATACAAAACTTACAACTGAGCAGATGTGTGACATTGGGGCAAGAGTTGGTGCGGACGTGCCTTTCTGTATTGTTGGCGGTGCAGTCTTAGCAAAGGGTACTGGCACAACTATGTCAAAGCTACCTCCACTTACTAAATGCTACATACTTATTTGCAAACCTGATGTAAGTGTTTCTACCGCAGAAGCCTATGCTAAATCCGACAGCAAACCGCCAAAGGGCTTTTTGGTCACTGATGAGGTTGTAAAAATGATTTGTAAAAGAAACCTCAGGGGTGTTTCTCAGTGCCTTTATAACGAGTTTGAGGCTGTTATGAATCTCGATGAAATAACTAGTATTAAAAAGCTAATGATAAAAAACAAAGCTCTTGGTGCGTGTATGAGCGGTTCAGGTTCTGCGGTTTATGGTATTTTTCTTGATGAGAAAAAAGCACTTAAGTGTAAAGATGCTATGAGCAGTATGTACGATAAGCTCTATATCTGCGAGCCTATCAAAGGCGGATGTGAAATTGTATAAATTTTAAAAACTTGCCTATACTCAAGTTAACTTGAAAGGCAGGTTTTTTTATATGAAAATGTTTATGAAGATACTCGTGTCGATTTTTGTGATATCGGTTATGTTTACTATGATACCCTTTGAAAGCACTTGTAATGAGCTTCAAAATGATGTTTTGCGATTACATATCCTCGCAAATTCGGATGGGGTTATCGACCAGCAAATGAAGCTAAAGGTAAGAGATGAGGTTGTAGCAGAGATATCTCCGCTTTATAACGGTGTAAGCAACAAAGAAGAGGCGATTGCTATTACAAATAATAACCTTACTTTGATAGAAAAAGTTGCAAAAGAAGTTGTTGGTTCTTATAACGTTGATTATACCGTCAACGCGAGAATAGCTCATAAGTATTTTGATACACGATACTACGATAATTTCACGATGCCTGCGGGTATGTACGATACTTTGCAGATTACTATTGGTGAAGCTAAAGGTAAAAATTGGTGGTGCGTTATGTACCCGACTCTTTGTGTTGGAGCAGCATCTGAAAAAAGTATGAAAGATGACTTGTCTGATGAAGAGTACAAAGCGATAACTGAAGATGATATTGAGTATAAATTCAAAATTGTTGAGTATTTTGAAAAAATAAGCTCATTCTTCAATTGATGTACGTTTTATTGGACTTTTATTGTGATATATTTTTATTAGCAAATGATACGGAGGATATTATGCTGAATTTTGTACTCGGCACGACAGGTGTCTCAAAAACAAAATACCTCTACGATAAATTCTGTGAGTTAGCTAGAAACGGAGAGCAAAAGCTGATGTTCCTCGTTCCTGACCAGTATTCGTTTAATACAGAAAAAGCGTTTCTTGAGTTGCTCGGTCCAAGAGTATCACGCAATATCAAGGTGTTTGGTTTCTCGCGTTTGTGTGATTATGTCTTTGAGCAAACAGGTAATCGTTTCCTGAATTTTGCTGATGAGGGCGTTAGAAACGTTGTTATGAATGTTGCGATTGAACAGGTGAGTGATAGTCTTGAACTGTTCTCTAAGCGTGCGACCGCCACAGATTTGACAGAACTTATGCTTAATTCTATTAAAGAATATAAAAAATGTTCGATAACATCGTCAATGCTATATGACGTAGCGGTTAAGGTAGGGGATAACACCTTATCTAAAAAGCTTAAAGAAACCGCCTTGCTTTACGATACATATGATGCAATTATATCGAAAAGCTATGTTGACCCGCTTGATAGTGTTACTAAAATATGTGAGGTCTTAAAAACTCACGAACTGTTCAAAGATTATACAATAGCTATTGACTCGTTTTATGGCTTTACATCTCAGGAATATGATGTTTTAACTTGTCTTATGAAGCAAAGTAGGGATATATATTTTGCTTTGACTACAGATAGTCTGAATGGTAGTAACGGCGATTTATTCTTTGTATCAGAAAGAACAAAGAAACGTTTGACTCATATAGCTAACACAAATGATATAAAAATTGCTCCGTATATTGCCTTGAGAGATAACACTAGATTTGTAAGTAATGATATCAAGTGTATTGAGCAGAATTTATTCAGGCTGCAAAAAGAGCAAACTGAGTTTAAAGATGACGGTTTGGTTGTATATGAGGCAGGCAGCATCTACGATGAAGCCGATTTTGTTGCTAGAAATATACGAAAACTTGTTGTTGAAAACGGCTACGAATTCTCTGATATAGCAATTATCACTCGTCAAAGTGAGCGTTATAACGGTATTCTTGATAATGCTTTAGAAAAGTACGGCATAAACTATTTTATGGACAAGCCCCAGGATATTGATACAAAACCGCTGATTAAACTTGTGATGTCTTGCTTTGATGTAGTAACAGGCGGTTTTGACAAAGACGATGTACTGTCTGTGCTAAAAACAGGGTTAACTGACATAACAGTTGAGCAGACCGCAGATTTTGAGAATTATCTGTTTACGTGGGATATATCGGGCAAGATGTTTTTTGAGGAGTTTAAGCTTTCACCAAAAGGCTTTGCTGATGATATGAGCGACCATGGCAAAGAGCTTTTGACTTCAATCGAATACACACGTAAGACTGTGATAGATGCCTTAAAAGCTTTTTATTTTGATACAAAGGACGCGACAGCACTTGATATTTCAAAAGCATTAATGAAACTGATATATCGACTGCATTGTAAAGAAAATTTGCAAAATCTATGCGACACTTTAGAAGGCGAAAACGAGCTTGAGATGTGTGCTGAGCAGATTCGTCTTTACAACACATTTGTTTCTATTCTCGATAAAATGGTCAGCGTGATTGGCGAATACAGTATATCGGCAAAACGCTTTTCTGAGCTTTTACATATTAATTTTATTAACACCGATATTTCATTTATCCCACGAGGGCTGGATCAGGTTGATATCGCTTGTGCTAACCGTTCGGTTGTTGATAATAAAAAAGCAGTTTTTGTAATCGGTGCAATAGACGGAGAGTTTCCTAACACCCCTGTTGAAGCGGGAGTATTCTCCGATGATGAGAGAACTCTGCTTAGCACTTACGGACTTGCTATGTCTGACTCAGTTGAACAACTTATACCAACGGAAAAATTCTTAGCATATAAAGCTATGTGCAGTGCTAGTGAAAAGCTATTTGTGTCCTATTATACTTATTCTTTAAATGGCGAAAAGCGTTCGCCATCTGAGCTCATAACTCAGTTGCCTGAGATTATGACTGACATCAGACGATACAGTAGCGTTGACTCTACGGTCTTTGATTCACTATGGAGTGAGCGTTCAGCTTTTGATTATCTTGTCAAAAGATATAATTCGACCGACACTGATGTAAGAAAACTCTATGATTATTTCAGTGACCATCCTTTGTACTCACATACACTTTCAGCTATCCATAGAGCACATAATAAGCAGGCCTTGAAAATTTCAGACAAGGCTCTTGCTCAAAAGCTTTTTAATCCTAAAATGACTTTGTCTGCATCTCAGGTTGAGAGCTTCCATTTGTGCAAGTTTGAATATTTTTGTAAGTACGGACTAAGGGTAAAAGAACGTAGACAGGCGAAAATTGACTCGCTTGAATACGGAACACTTATGCACTATTTGCTTGAAGAATTTTTAAAAAAGCATAAGGATGATGATTTTTCAGCAATCACGGAAAAAGAGATAGAAAAAGAAGTTTCTTCTATGCTTGACATTTATGTCGATAAGCATCTAGGCGGTAAAGATGGAAAGTCAAAGCGGTTTTTATATTTATACTACTGTGTAAGACGCACTGCGGTAAGGATAATACAGCGTTTGGTCGAAGAATTTGCTCAGTCAAAATTTAGACCGTCTGACTTTGAGCTAAATATAGGTGATGATATCCCGTCTTATAGTCTTAAGGTTAACGATGAAATCAGTGTTACAATCCGAGGTAGCGTTGACCGTGTGGATATTATGGAGAGTAACGGTAAAAAGTATATCCGAGTTGTTGATTATAAAACAGGGACAAAAAAATACAGCTTAAGTGATGTTTTGTACGGAATTAACTTACAGATGCTTATATATATGTCTGCTATCAACAGCGGTGGACATAAGTATTTTAACTCATCAGTTTCTCCGGCAGGAGTGCTTTATGTTCCTGCAGTTTCACCAACCGTTAATGTCGGAACAAAGGGATTGAATACAGCCATAGCTGATGCCGATAAAGATAAGAAAATGCACGGAATTATCCTTGATGATATTGATGTAATCAAAGGTATGGAGCAGGATGCAAAAGGTGTGTATATCCCTGTATCCTTAAAAGGTGATACTATTATTGACAGAAGCGGAACACTTGCAACTCTTGAGCAGTTTGGTGCTTTATTCTCACAAGTTGATAAAGCAATAGGTGAAATGGCGACCTGTCTTTGCAACGGAGATGTTTCTGCTGTTCCTGCAAAGGGTGTGTACGATGCTTGTGCTTGGTGCCCTTATCTGTCTGTTTGCGGATATAGCGAAGGTGACGCTTGTCGAGAGATTGAGAAGAAAAAGAAAGACGAAGTTTTCAGTATATTAACGGGAGAGGAGGAGCAAAATGGCTAGAAATTGGACGAAAAGCCAGAAACAGGCTATCGATTGTAAGGGCGGTTCGGTTATTGTTTCGGCAGCAGCAGGTTCCGGTAAAACCGCAGTTTTAGTCGAGCGAGTAATCTCTCGTTTAACTGACCCTGAAAATCCTGTGGATGCTGACCGTATATTGGTGGTTACGTATACACGTGCAGCCGCACAGGAGCTTAAAGAACGTTTGTATTCAAAACTTAGTGAGTTGTTAAAAAACGACCCGTTTAATAAAACACTTTTGCGTCAGCAAGCACTTTTATCTAAGGCGAATATCTCAACAATTGACAGCTTTTGTTCCTCTGTAGTAAAAGAGTTTTTTTATGTTCTTGATATTGAACGTAATTTTAGAATTGCCGACGAAAGTGAACTAAAATTAATTAAAAATGATGCGTTAAAGCTAACGCTTGATGCTATGTATGCCGATGCTGAACCTGACTTTTTCCATTTGGTAGAAGCCTTTGGCGGAACAAAAGATGATTTAACTTTGCAAAATAACATCCTTAAAATTCACGAGTTTCTGCGTTCTCATCCTTATCCTGATTTATGGATTGAGAGAAAACTTGCACAGTTCTCGGAGTTTGATAATGTCAGCGACAGTGTTTGGAGCAAGATTATAATTGATTACGCTAAAGAAGCGGTTGAATTTTTACGCTCACTTGTAAATTCGTCAAATGCTCTGCTTGATTTGGAAGAAGCTTTGGGTGAAAAATTATCCCCGATGCTTTCGTCTGATATGGATTTTGTTGATAAGCTGGAGCTTGCACTTAATAACCCTGATAAATTTAGTGTATCACAAACTGTATTAGCTTATAATGCAGGCAGATTTCCTACAGTAAGAGGGTATACGGATAATTATTATAAAGTTAAAATCCAACAAAACCGCAATTTGTTTACCGATACGGTTAATAAGCTGAAAAACCTGCTAAGCACAACCGAGGAAGAAGCAAAAATCCAAATTGCTGATTTGTTTGTGATTTCAATGGGGCTTTTTAACTGCGTAAAACAGTTTTCTATGAACTATCAGAAGTTAAAAGCTGTAAAAAAAATCGCTGACTATCCCGACCTAGAACATTGGACAATCAAGCTATTAGTTGATGAAAATACCTTTGAGCTTACCGATGTTGCAAAGGAATTAAGCTCGCGTTTTGATGAAATTATGGTTGACGAATATCAAGATGCGAACGAAGCACAGGATTTGATTTTTAACTCACTTTCTAATAATGGCGAAAATCTGTTTTTCGTAGGTGACGTAAAACAAAGTATCTACGGATTTCGACAGGCTATGCCACAGCTTTTTCTAAATAGAAAGAATAGCTCACATCTGTATGACGAGGATAAACCTCAGTTTCCTGCTAAGATTTTTCTTGATAAAAACTTCCGTAGCATAGAGGATGTAACAGAAGCGGTGAATTTCTTTTTTACTAAGCTGATGAGCGAATCTGTGGGTGACATTGTTTATGATGAAACAGAAAGCCTCAAATGCGGTGCTGCATATAAAAAGGAAAAAGACCCCTGCATTTCGTATCATATGATTGATTTGACAGATATGGAAGATGCAGAAGTTGATGAGGTTGAAGCTAAGTATATCTCAGAACTTATATTAAAAATGATAAGCGATGGTTATATGGTAAAGGATGGCGATACTTACAGAAGAGCTATGCTATCTGATTTTGCTGTTCTTATGCGTAACGCAAATTCTCACGCACCGACTTATGTGGATACGATGATTGCCTGTGGTGTGCCTGCTTACTGTAACAGTAGCCACAGCTTTCTTGATGCCAAAGAAATTATGATAATGACAAATTTCTTAAGCGTGATTGATAATCCAGCACTTGATATTGAATTATTGTCAGTTATGATGAGTCCGATTTTTGGCTTTACCCCTGACGATATGGCAGAGCTCAGGGCTGATTCGCGTTATACTTCGCTGTATAGGGCTGTTATGCTGAAAGCTGACAACGGAAACGAGAAGTGCAGAAACTTTATCAGTGAGCTTAAGTACTACCGAGATATTAGCGTTACTCTTCCTGTTGCTGATTTGCTCAACTGTATCTATGAGCGTACAAGTTATCCGCTGATAGTTTCAAGTATGCCAAATGGCGAGATTGCTCTTTCTAATCTGCGACTTTTAAAAGAGTATGCAAAAAGTTACGAATCGGGTGGTAGCAAAGGTTTGTCACGCTTTGTGTCATATATTATGCGTCTTAAGGAGTACGGCTCCGATATGGCAGGTGCTGTTGATATGACTGCGTCAAATAATAACGTTGTACAGGTTATGAGTATCCACGCTAGTAAAGGCTTGGAGTTTCCTGTGTGTATTGTTGCGAATACCGCACGAAAGTTTGTGTCCGATGTATCACAAAATGTTCTTTTACATTCTAAGCTCGGAATTGCAGTGAAACGTAAGGATGAAAAACTCAACGCTACTTTTAACACTATGCCACGAGATGCCTTAGCTTTATCCCTTAAGCGTGACGAAATGAGCGAGGAGCTTCGTGTTTTATATGTTGCAATGACTCGAGCAAAACAGAAGCTTGTTTTGCTGTCATCCCAAAAAAAGCTCGAGAATTATTTAAGCAAAATTGGTTCAAATTTAGTCGAGAGCAAAAGCGTTATGCCGTTTGTAGTGCGTAACTGTTCTTATCTTTCGGATTGGCTCACTATGTGTGCGATGCTTCATCCTGACGGAAAACAGTTAAGGGAAATCGCTGGCTGTGATGTGGAGCCTGACTATACTGCGACTTTCCCTATGGAAGTAAAAGTTGTCAGTGATTTCTTTTTGGATGATGAAATCGACATAGATGAGAGCTCTACTGAAATTGAAATTCAGGATACTGATGATACAGTGGTAGAAACCTTGAAAGAAAGAACATCTTTTGAGTACAAAAAATCAGGTCTTAAGAAACTTCCGTCAAAAATTGCGGCTTCCGATTTATCTCACAAGCTGTCAGTAAAAGCCTTTGACAGAATTCTCGATACACCGGCGTTTATGAGTGATAACACACTGACTGCCGCTCAGCGTGGTACAGCTTTGCACGCATTTATGCAGTTTTGTGATTTTGAAAAAGCGAGAATTGATTTAAACAGCGAGATTGACAGATTGGTGGAAAAAGGCTTTATTTCTAAGTTACAAGCCCAGTCGATTGATGCCGATAAGGCGTCACGCTTTGTCAACAGCGAGCTTATTACACGTTGCCTTAATAGTGATGAAGTTTACAAAGAATTCCGTTTTACTACAAAAGTCAGTGCATCTGTGGTGGACCCAGATATAGATGCTTCACTCGCTGATGAAAAAATAATACTACAGGGTGCAGTTGACCTAGCTTTTGTAGAAGACGGAGAGCTTGTCATCGTTGACTATAAAACCGATAGGGTAAAAGACGTCAGTGAGCTTTACGATATGTATCGCCATCAGCTTCTTATTTACAAGGATGCAATGGAGCAGTGTACCGAGTATGAGGTTAAAGAGTGTTTGATTTATTCGATATCGCTTTCCCAGTGTGTTAACATCTAATTGACTCTTAGTAAACCCTGTGCTATTATGAAAATACCAAATACAAGGAGGTTTTTTGTATGAAAAATAAAAGAACATTGCGAGTACTCGCGTTTGTTTTGCTAACGCTCATTATCTCAAGTATGCTTTGTGCGTGCGGTAGTAGCGAGAACGCAAAAGGTGACTTTGCTGTCAGTGAACAAGCTGAAGGCTATTTAACTGACGATTCACTCTCAACTGGTAGCTCTGCAGATGGTGATGGTGAAAGTACTTCTGTTAAAGATACTCGCAAGATTATCGAAACGATTTACTATTCAGTTCAGACAAAGAACTTCGACAAATTTGTGTCCGCTCTTGAATCAAAAGCATTGTCGGTTGGCGGATATATAGAGCAGTCCGATGTATCAGGAAACGCTTACGAAGACGTTACTTCTCGTTATGCAACCTTTACATTCCGTATCCCATCAGACAAGGTGGACGAGTTTACAAACACTGTTTCTGAGAATTCAACTATAACCAATCGTACAGTAAACACTGAGGACGTAACCTTAGAGTACGTTGACGTTGAGAGCCGTATTAAGGCATTAAAGGTTGAGAGAGAATCTCTTGAGGAGCTTTTAGCTACTGCGACTTCTACCAAAGAGATTATCGAAATCAGAGATATGCTCACTGATGTTATCTATGAGATTGAAACATACGAATCTCAGCTTCGTACTTTTGATAATCTGGTTGATTACACAACAATCACAGTTGATGTTCACGAGGTTGAACATCCTGTTGTTGTACACGAGCAGACAACATGGGAGCGTATCGGTACAAACCTTGCCGATAACTTCAGAAGTCTGTGGGATTTCCTTGTTGAGCTGTTTGTGTTTATCGTAAGTGCGTTGCCGTTTATACTCTTTATTGGTGTAATTATTGCGATTGTTGTTCTGATAATCAAGCTTGCAACACGTAAGAGCAGAAAAAAGAAAAAGGCAAATCCACAGCACCCTAATACGCAGATGCCTGTACAGTATTACGCACAGCCACCTGTTACGGATGCTCAGAATAATACTCAATCAAACGTTTTACCAAACGATAATAAAGAATGATTGTAAAACAAAAACTCCCTGAGAAATCAGGGAGTTTTTTATGCTAGATTAAGTTTATGCATTTAATAAAATTTGTTCAGCACATTTAATGCCGTCAACAGCGGCTGAGATTATACCGCCTGCGTAACCTGCACCCTCGCCACAAGGATAAAGTCCTTTAAGTGAAATACTCTGTAAAGACTCATCACGAGTGATTGTAACAGGGGAGGAAGAGCGTGTTTCAGGACCAGTGAGCACAGCGTCGGGATGCGCAAAGCCGTGTAGCTTTCTGTCCATAGCAATAATACCCTCACGCATAGCATCTGTTATGTAATGTGGCAGATACTCATCGGTCAAAGCGAATTTGAATCCAGGTTTATACGTTGGGATAACCTCGCCTAGTTTGTCGGATTTTTCGTGTTTTAGAAAATCTCCCACACGCTGTACAGGAGCACAGTAATCTTCACCACCGCACAAGAACGCCTTACGCTCAATATTTCGTTGAAGTTCTACACCAGCCAGTACATCATCAGAACCGAAATCCTTAGGATTAACGTTGACCAGTAAGGCGGCATTTGAATTAACATTACTGCGGTCAAAGTTACTCATGCCATTTGTAACTACGGTGTTTTCTTCACTTTGAGATGCTACTACAAAGCCACCCGGACACATACAGAAGGTGAACACACCTCGGCCACTTTGTGATTTTATATTCATCTTGTAATCAGCCGCACCCAAGTGCTCGGATTTATAGAAACTGCCGTATTGAGCCTTGTTGATGTTCTCCTGTAGATGCTCAATTCTCGCACCGATAGCAAACGGCTTTTGCTCCATCATCAGATGCATATCGTTGAGCATTTCAAAAGTATCTCTGGCACTGTGTCCGATAGCAAGGACAACGTTGTCTGTTTCTATAATCTTCTTTGAATTACCGCTTTCAACGATAACGGATATCACCTTGCCGTCAGCGTGGTTTATGCCTACAAGCTTTGTGTTGAAATACACTTCACCGCCGAGTTTTATGATATCCTCACGTATGTTTTTAACTGTTTCTCTGAGCTTGTCTGTGCCGATATGAGGCTTTGCGTTGTACAGTATCTCTTTTGGTGCACCGTGATTTACAAACTCAATCAGCACATTACGTGCTCGACTGTCTTTTGTACCTGTGTTGAGTTTACCGTCAGAGAAGGTTCCTGCACCACCTTCACCAAATTGTACGTTTGATGTTGTATCCAGTACTGCGTTATTCCAGAAGTTTTCAACCTTTTCGGTTCTTACTTCAACCTTGTCACCACGTTCTATAACAATAGGTCGCTGGCCCGCTTGAGCAAGTATCAGTGCCGCAAACATTCCTGCTGGTCCAAAGCCTACTACAACAGGACGTTGTTTTAAATCGTTCTTATATGGAAGCTCGTAGCGGTATTCCTTAACTGCTACGGCGTTTTTGTTTTTAGCTTTAGAAAGCACACGGTTTTCGTCGCTACTTATTTTGACATCAATTGTAGCAATATAGTGTATATCGTTTTTATGACGTGCATCAATCGAACGTCTGAAAAGTGAAACCGAGTCTAAACATTTGCTGTCGATTCTAAGCTCTTTTAATACAGCGTTTTTTATGTCATTATCGTTGTAACCGAGTTTCAGCTTTATATTATTTAGTCTTATCATAGCTGTTCACCTACGCACATACCCGATGAAAAAGCAAATTGCAGGTTAAATCCACCGCAATCGCCGTCAACATCAATCGCCTCACCGCACAGGTAAACACCTTTAGCTTTTTTACTCTCAAGTGTACACGAGTCTATTTCTTTGCCGTTAATACCTCCACAGGTCACCTGAGCGGTAGAAAAATCAGAGTTTCTGATTGTCTTGAATTTCCATGAATTCAATGTATCAGCGAGAGCTTTGATTTCAGAATTTGTTAATTTATCAGCTGTCTTTGCTGTGTCTATATTACTGCATTTTAAGAGAGCGATACCGATGTTTTTATGAAACAATCCTGTGAAAAGCTCCTGAACATTATCTTTACCTGTCAGCTCGATTCTGGAGTAAAGCATATCTTTAATTTCTGTGAAAGAAAAATCAGGCAAAAGCTGAACAATAATTTCTGCGTTTTTTTCACGATTAATAATTCGAGATAGATTAAACACACAGATGCCCGACAGAGAGTCAGCACCAAACTGAATTTCGCCCTGCTCAGATTTTACAGCTTTCCCGTTGATAACAGCTGTCACCTTACCCTGAGCACGAATACCTTTAAGTGATTTAATCACTTTGCTTTCAACTTTGACAGGTGAGAGGGTAGGGGTTAGAGCGGTGATGTTATGACCGATGCTTTGTGCCACCTTGTATGTATTAGATGCTACCTTCTGAGCGTAGTTATTCTTGCCACCTGTAGCGATAACGACCTTTTTTGCGACAATTGTTTTGTCAGCACAGTTTAGTTTGTATGAATCGCCACTCTTACAGATTGATACAACTTCTGTGTCGCATATTTCCTGAACCTTGTTTCTTTTCAATTCATTTCTTAAGACAGAAAGCACAGCACTTGCCTGACGGGAGAGAGGGTATACTCTGTTTTCAGAATCCGTCATAGTAAGCAGACCTATGCTGTAAAAATAGTCGAGCACTTTGCTTGGAGGGTAATTTTCTAAAAGAAAATTAACACCGCTTTCAAAACTGCTGTTGTAATTGTCAGCACAAGCTGAAAGGTTAGAAAGATTGCATCGTGAGTTACCGCTGACAAGAATTTTCTTACCAACACGGTTATCTTTTTCTATAACAACGATTTTTTCCTTTGGATGTCTTTTTGATGCAATACAAGCACACATAAGACCGCTGGCACCGCCACCGATGATAGCGGCATAAGCTTTAATAGTTTCCATAATTTTCACCTATAAAAGGGTAACTTAAGAAAGCTACCCTTGAAAGTCACATTATTATACTGCGAAGAAGCTGTTGAAAATACCGAGCACGCCCATACTTGCAAGGCCAACAAGAATACCTGCGATAAGTACACCCAAGAGTACTGCGAGAGTGCTGCGTTTAAAGCCGACGTCGAGCATACTGGCAGCTAAAGTTCCTGTCCACGCACCTGTACCAGGTAGCGGAATGGCTACGAAAAGCATCAAAGCAATAAACAGACCGTTTTTGCTTGCTTTTTCTTCAAGCTTACGACCGCCTTTTTCGCCTTTTTCAAGACAGAAAGTAAAGAACTTGCCGATAAATTTTTTGTTACATCCCCATTTTAACATCTTTCTTGCAAATAAGTAAATGAAAGGAACAGGGAGCAGATTACCAATAATGCTGATAACGTATACTATAGCTTCATTAAGACCCCACGCAACACCGAAAGGAATAGCACCTCTGAGTTCGATAATAGGTAACATGGATATAAGAAAAACAGCAAGATATTTTGTAAATGTGTTCATAACAAAACTCCTTTGATTCTTAGTTGTTAAATTAATAAATTGCGACAAGCACAAATTTTTCTGTATATCATTATACACTAAATAAAAAACTAATTCAATACCCACTTGATTTATGAATTTCGACAATTGACATAAGGTTAAAACAGGACTAAAATATATCATGGATAGGAGTGGTCTTTTGATTAACAAAAGTATCATTATTAAAAGAACGGTATTATGTTTGTTGACAGCTCTGATAATAGGATTTATATTCTACAATTCTTCGCTTGATGCTGATTTATCTAGTGAAGACAGTATGTCTGTCAGAGCGATGCTTAACTCAATATTAAAGATGGTGAAAATTGATTTTGAGCTCAGCGAAAATTTTGTCAGAAAACTCGCTCATTTTGTCGAGTACTTTGTACTTGGCTCATTGATGTATTTTACGGCTCGCTCTTTTGAGTTGAGGAGAAGGGGCTGTGCTTTTTTGGTGCCACTTTCAGGCTTTCTGATTGCATCAATCGATGAAACTATTCAGATTTTTTCTGTTGGTAGGTCTGGTCAGTTTACAGATGTATTACTTGACTTTATTGGGGTTATAATTGCCGTGTTTATTATATCGGTTATATCAAATATATTAATTAAGAAAGATAAGGAAGTATTAAATTGAGCGAAACAAAATCTTTGAACAAAATGGGAACAAAAGCGATGTTCCCTCTTTTGATGTCTATGTCATTGCCTGCGATGTTTTCAATGCTTATTCAGGCCCTATATAACATTGTTGACAGTATATTCGTGTCACAGATAGGCTCTGCCGCACTCAATGCTGTGTCGCTTGCGTATCCGTTGCAGATGATTATGATATCTTTTGCTGTCGGTACTGCAGTTGGTGTTAACTCACTTATTGCTCGAAGACTCGGTGCAAAACGTTATGACGAAGCAAGCGATGCTGCCACCCACGGTATGGTAATCGCAGTTGCAACATGGCTTTTGTTTGTTTTAATCGGTGCATTTTTTTCACGTCCATTTATTTCGTTGTTTTCAGATAACGAAACTATTATTACATATGGTACACAGTACCTGAATGTTGTGCTGATCTGCTCACTTGGCTGTATGGTATCAGTAATGGGTGAGAAGACTCTGCAGGCAACAGGTAATATGATAGTACCAATGCTCACTCAGCTTCTTGGTGCTGTAATAAATATTATTTTAGACCCTCTGTTTATTCATGGTTACTGGATATTCCCTAAACTCGAGGTTTTAGGTGCGGCTATCGCTACAGTTATTGCACAGTTTTGTTCGATGTTCTTTATCATCGCTATCCTTATTTTTAAGCATCACGATGTTAAAATCAGCTTCAGAAACTTCAAGCTTAAAGCGTCAATTCTTAAGAATATCTACGTTGTTGGTGTTCCTGCAATCATTATGCAGAGCATCGGCTCGGTTATGGTTAGCGGTGTTAATGGCATTATTTCTGTTTTTGCAAGTTCGGTTGCTATCAAAGAAGCGTACATCAATGTTTTCGGCATCTACTTCAAGCTCCAGAGCTTTGTATTTATGCCTGTGTTTGGTTTGTCACAGGGCACATCACCGATTATCGGGTATAACTATGGTGCCAGAAACAAAAAGCGTATGTATCAGGCTTTGAAAATTTGTCTTTTAGTAGCGGCAGTTATTATGACACTTGGATTCTTACTTTTCCAGTTAGGCTCACCGTTCTTGCTTTCACTTTTCGATGCAGACAAGCTCACGGTAGAACTGGGTGTCCCTGCGTTTAAGATTATCAGTCTTTGCTTTGTTCCTGCTGCTGTTGGCATTACTTTTTCTACTCTTTTTCAGGCTGTGGGCAAAGGTGTCCGCAGTATGCTTATGTCAATTATGCGACAGCTTGTTGTTCTTTTACCAGCTGCTTTTATTCTTGGAAAAATCTCGCTTTCATATTTATGGTATGCGTTCCCAATAGCAGAGGTATTTGCACTTGTTGCAGCTTTACTTTTCTTTATGAATCTTGTAAAACACGATTTCAAAATGCTCGACCAGCCACTTGAATAATCATTTATCTTTGAACTTTCGCATATACTTTGCTGAGGTGGTTATGTGGAAGAATTCAGAAAAGACGAAATTACATATGATGAAGATTGGCAGTGTTTTGATGAGCCTGTTGTAAGCGAGCAAAGACCAATTGACAACTGTGATGTAGAGAGCGATAAAAAGCCTGAAAATACTAAACCTAAGAAGATGTTTCCTGCACTGATTACAATTCAGCTTGTAGTGTGTCTTATTATCGCTTTTCTGGTCTTTATGTTAAAAGCGATGAACTCACAGACATATGCTCAGTTTTGTGATTGGTACAATGAGCTTATGAGTGACACTCTGCTTAGCAACAGTACATTTGAGGATATTGATTTGTCGCAGTATTTTGAGGCAACTACTGATCAGGTGAGTGCTACAAACGATGAGATTCAGCATAAATAAAACTACCTTTGAAGCATCGTTTTTCGTAGTTTCTGTTATGAGCATAGTTCTGATACTCGATGCTTCGGGTAAGGTAGCGATGTGCTTTTTGTGTGCTATACTTCACGAGTGTGGTCATATTATTGCGATGAGATGTTTTGGTGTTACGCCAAAAAGTATTAAGCTAAGGTTGTTTGATATAGCAATCGAAGCTGATAGCAGTAAAACATTTTTATCCGATTTTATAGTAACACTCTGCGGACCTTTTATGAACCTTAGTTTATCGTTGTTGTTTTACTTTGTATATAAACCGCTTTGCTTAATCAATCTTGTTATCGGTCTTTTTAATTTAATGCCGATAGACACATTTGATGGTGGACATGCGTTGTCACTTTTACTGTTAAGAAAACTATCGCCGTCTACAACCAGAGTTATACTTAAAGTACTTACATTTGCGTTTTTACTACCATTATTTCTATGTGGAATACTGGTGCTGTTTTATTCAAAATATAACTATTCTTTGCTGTTGATATCACTGTATATTCTGGCAATTCTCTTTTTAAAATAACGGAGGACTTTATGATTAAATCAAAACTTGAAAAAATACTCCTTAAAGTTCAGAAACCCGGCAAGTATGTCGGTGGTGAATTAAACGCTGTTATAAAAAACAAAGACGAGGTCGATGTGCGATTTGCGTTTTGTTTCCCTGACACATACGAAATCGGTATGTCACATCTAGGAATGAAAATTCTGTACAGCCTCTTCAATTCAAAACCATACATCTGGTGCGAGCGTGTGTTTGCTCCGTGGATTGATATGGAAGAGCAGATGATTAAAAACGATATTCCGCTCTATGCGTTAGAGAGTATGGACCCTGTATCAGAGTTTGATTTCATCGGTTTTACTCTCCAGTATGAGCTGTCATACACAAATGTTTTAAATATGCTCAAGCTCTCCAATATTCCGCTGAAATCAAGTGACCGTAAGGAGCTTACAAATATCGTAGTAGCGGGTGGTCCTTGTGCGTGTAACCCTGAACCTATCGCTGAGTTTGTAGATATGTTCTTTATCGGTGATGGCGAAGAGGTTGACCTTGAGGTTATTGAGCTTTTCCGTGAGTGCAAAAAGCAGGGCAAGACTAAGGATGAGTTTTTGTATCTTGCATCACAGATTAAGGGTGTATATGTACCTGCTCTCTACGATGTAGAATATAACGAGGATGGTACTATTAAAGCATTTACACCAAATCGCGAGGGGGTACCAAAGAAAATTGAAAAGCGTGTTATGATGGATATGGACAACTCCTACTATCCTGATAATTTCGTTGTGCCGAATGTTGAGATTGTGCACGACAGAGCAGTTGAGGAGATTTTTAGGGGATGTATCCGCGGTTGCCGTTTCTGTCAGGCAGGTTTTTTATACAGACCTGTAAGAGAAAAGTCAGTTGATTGTATCAACGAGCAGTGCCATACATTATGTAGAAACACAGGTTACGATGAGATTTCTTTGTCGAGCTTGAGTTCCAGTGATTACTCGCAAATTGTGCCACTTCTTGAAAAACTCACAGAGTGGTCAGTTGACGAAAACGTCAGCCTTTCACTTCCGTCACTTCGTGTTGATGGCTTCTCTGATGATATACTTTCAAAGATTAAATCAGTACGTAAGAGCGGTCTTACATTCGCACCTGAAGCTGGTACACAGCGTCTGCGTGATGTTATCAATAAGAATGTCAGAGAGGACGAGCTCCTTGATACCTGCTTAGTTGCATTTGACGGCGGATATACTACAGTTAAGCTTTACTTTATGATAGGTTTGCCGACTGAAACTATGGACGATGTCAAGGGTATCGCTGAACTCGGACAGAAGGTAGTCAACACTTTCTACAAATCCGAAAACCGACCAAAAGGCAAGGGTGTCAAAGTTACACTATCATCATCTTCATTTGTACCAAAGCCGTTTACTCCATTCCAGTGGGAGCCACAGGACAGCATTGAAACTATCCATTCTAAGCAGGCACACATCCGTGAGAATCTTACTACAAAGAAGATTTCTTACAACTATCACGATGCTGATACATCGTTCTTAGAGGCGGTGTTTGCTCGTGGTGACAGAAAGCTCAACGCTGTATTGCTCAAAGCCTGCGAAAAGGGTATGCGTTTTGACGGCTGGAGCGATTGCTTCTCGTTTGAAAAGTGGATGGAAGTGTTTGATGAGTGCGGTGTTGATCCGCATTTCTATGCTAACCGTCACCGTAGCTTTGACGAGATTCTCCCTTGGGATCATATAGACTATTCAATAACTAAAGAATTCCTTATCTCAGAATGTAGGAAAGCATATGAAAATCAGACTACACCGCATTGCAGAGAAAAGTGCTCTAATTGCGGTGCTATGAAGCACAAAGGAGGCGTCTGCTTTGAAAAATGTAAGAGTATGGTTTAAAAAGGACGATGCGTGCAGATATATTTCCCATCTTGACTTAAACCGTGTTATGATTCGTGCTATACAAAAGAGCAGACTACCCGTTTGGCATACCGAGGGATTTAATGTTCATCCGTATATAACATTCTCACTTCCTATTTCTCTTGGTTTCAGGGGAGAGAGAGAAAGTATGGATATGCGTATTTTGGATGATAGCTTAAAGCTTGAAGTAATTAAAGAAGAACTTAACAAATGCTTGCCAAATGGACTCACAGTATTCGATGTTACCGAGCCTAAGAGCAAACCGTCGGTAATAAGTAGTGCTAAATTCAAGATGCGTTTATCTTGTAATGAAATTTCCGTTGAAGAATTATATTCTGATTTCCAGACACTTTTGAATTCTGATGAAATTTTAGTTGATAAAAAGACTAAAAAAGGCATTAAGAAGATTGACATCAAAGAGTACTTTAAAGATACCAAGCACTATGACACCGACTATGATATTGTAGTTAGAGTAATACTGCCTGCTGGAAATACAACTAATATCAATCCGACGTTGCTTATCAATGCACTTAACGAGAAATACGGCATTGATGTTTACTACGATATAACACGAGTTGATGTTTTCGATTCGGAGGGCAAATCCTTTGAGTAATTTTGATGTTAGAAAAAAGCGTTTTGATATCATTTTGCTTGATGCTGATGAAACAATATTTGATTTTAAGAGGGCAGAGGCTCATTCGTTTAAGCAAATGCTTGAAAGTTTTAATGTCGAGTATACGGATGAACGATTGGCTTTGTATAGTGAAATTAACCTAAAAATGTGGAAAGCCTTAGAGCGAGGAGAGATTACTCGTGAACGTTTAAAAACGCTTCGTTTCGAAAAGTTTTTTGAACAGATAGGTGTCAGCGGTATCGACTGCGTAGCGGTCAACGACTCTTATCTTACAAATCTTTCTAACAGTACTTTTATGATTGAGGGTGCGGTCGAGTTTGTAAAAGAGCTCAGCAAATACTGCAAAATTTATCTTGCCACAAACGGATTAACAAAAGCCCAAACTGGAAGATTTGAAAAATCTGCTGTTAGAGACTATATCGACTCTATGTTTATCAGCGAAGAAATAGGCTATGCTAAACCCGATAAAGCATACTTTGATTATATTTTTAACGCACTTAATATTACTGATAAATCACGTGTGATTATTGTGGGTGATAGTCTGACCTCTGATATGCAAGGAGGAAAAAACGCAGGTGTTACAACTTGTCTTTATTCTCGTAATGGGGGAATGGTGCAGTCTGAGTTGTGTGACTACCAAATTAAAGATTATAACGAATTCTTTGATATATTATTTAGCAACATATAATTGAGGTAAGAATAATATGAAACTATTGTTTAAACAAAGAGTCTTCTCGTGGTTTGACAGCTATGATATTTATGACGAGTCAGGACGAGCAGTTTACACGGTAAAAGGTGAACTTGCTTGGGGGCATTTGTTGAGAGTATATGATTCAAACGGAAATGAAATCGGTATGCTCAAGCAACGTATTTTTACATGGTTGCCTAAATTTGAGATTTATATTTACGGTCAGTATGTCGGTTGTGTTAACAAGGAGTTTTCGCTGTTTACACCTAAGTTCAATGTGGATTTCAACGGCTGGCATGTTCAAGGCGACTGGCTTGGATGGGATTATTCGATTTATAATTCTCAGGCACATACCATCGCAGCGGTATCTAAGGAGATTTTTCACTGGTCTGATACATATGTGTTGAATATCTATAATCCGCAAGATGCTTTGTATGTGTTGATGCTTGTACTAGCTATTGATGCAGAAAAGTGTTCGAACAATAGTTGAGAGAACCTTTAATTTATTTTTGTAAAAATAATACTTGATTTTTTTAATAAAGTTGGCTATAATGTAACGGCACTGATAAGTGCTGATGTGTAGAGTTGTCCGAGCGGCCGAAGGAGCAGCACTGGAAATGCTGTGTACCTTTCAGGTACCGAGGGTTCAAATCCCTCACTCTACGCCAAAAAAGGATACCCACTATGGGTATCCTTTTTACTTTATTAAATTGGGATTTGAACCCCAAGGGGGCTTTGAGTGTAAACAAAATAGTCCGGTGGACTATTTTGTAACGAAAAGGTGCGAAGTCTGGTACCGAATGTGAAACATTGGGTAGACAAGCACGAATGATTTTTTTAAAAATTATTATCCCTCACTCTACGCTAAAAAAGGATACCCAGAATCGGGTATCCTTTTTGTTTATATTGTTCTCTCAAATACTGCGATTTTATGATTGATGTAATTGAGCACACGCTTTTTATCTCTGGTCCAAAGCGGTGCTATAAGTGTATTTTTATCACCATCGCCTGTGAGCCTGTGTATAACGATATTCTCAGGCATAGCGTTTATACATTCACATATTATGTCTGCATATTCTTCTAAGCTCAGTAAGTCAAATTCGCCTTTTTCAAAGTTAGTAGCTAAGTCGGTTCCTTTTAGAATATGCAACAATTGCAGTTTAACGCCGTCAGTGACTTTTCCGACTGCTCTCGCTGTTTCAACAATCATATCTTTTGTTTCAAAAGGGAGACCAACAATAATGTGAGTAATAACGTGAACACCAATAGCATGGAGTTTCTTAACTGCTTCAAAATATACATTCGTGTTGTATCCTCGTCTTATGTATACTGCGCTACTTTCGTGAATTGTTTGCAATCCTAATTCAACCCATACCGGCTTGTTTTTGTTAAGCTCTTCAAGTAGTTTGATTATTTCGTCCCCTAGACAATCAGGTCTTGTAGCTATAGATAGTATCGCAATATCATCACGTTTAATAGTTTCATAAAAAACATTCCTTAAATATTCAAAATCGCCATATGTTGAAGTAAAAGCTTGAAAGTATGCTATGTACTTATTGTCGTCACTCTTAGCCTTAACAAGCTCTTTAGCACGTTCTATTTGTTTATCAACAGGCAAGAGGACATTTTGTGCGAAATCTCCTGATCCTTTGCTGGAACAGAATATGCATCCTTTATCGCCACAAAGTCCGTCTCGATTGGGGCAAGTTGTCGAACAACTCAAGGATAGCTTATAGTATTTTTTGCCGTATTTATTTTTGAGATAACTTGATAGCAATGTGTATTTCATTATCTTACCTCCGATGTAATAATATTCTATTATACTAGCTTTTCAGTTTCAAGCTAAATTTATTCCTAAATCAGATGAACGTATTAAGTGTATAGCACAGATATCCTATCCTACAAAAAACAATGGCTTGATTTGTTAGTTTTGCACAACGAGTTGTTTCTAATTTAGAAAAAACAGCAATTTTAATTCTTTTTAGAGTATAAAAAAGCGGTTTTATAAGAGTTATCAATAGTTTTGTTCACAGTTTCGTAATTTTTTCTTATTGCTTTTTACCAAAAGTTGAGATATAATAGCTATGGTTATAATATCAAAGTGTGTAATTGTGGGTGCGATGTGCGTTTACGCATCCTTAATAACAAGATATTGTGTTAGACATTTATACTTATTTATATATAATGGTGATTGTTATGGACAAAAATCAACAGCAGCTCCTGTTGGAAATTGAAAAACTTAACAAAGCCCAGGCCAGAATCAAGCGTAAGACCACCTTTATGCTGGGTGTTATTGCGTTGTTGGTGCTTATTACATCTACTCTGGCGTGGTTTACACTCAACAGCTTTGCCAGCGTTGAAAATATTCAGATGGATATTACCACTGGTGTTGAGCTTAGAGTTGATATGGAAAACCATGGTTCTGATATAGAGCTTTATAAGAAGACTATCACAAATGAGATGATTAACTCTTATCTCTCCAGCCATGGCAGTTACACTCTTGCTAATCAAGAATTAGATCCGGTTACCACTTCTAACGGTATAGCTTTTCAGAATCAGAATGGTTCTACCAGGGAGCCGGGCGAACATAGTTATCTTGAATTTGAGTGTTACTTTATTGCTTCTAAAGATATGTGGGTTCATCTTTCATCTGATGATGCTAATGATTTCGAGGGCACTTCAGTTACAACAACTGAAACAGGCTTGAAGGCTGATATTGTTCAGGCTGTTCGTGTAGGCTTTGAGGAAGACGGTGCGACCCCTGCTGCTATCTATGAACCAAACAAGTCAGGCGGAGCTGTTAATGGTCAGACAACTTTTGATTTGTCAGTTCCTATGAACTACTCAAACGATACTCGTCTTTTCCATCTTAACGAGCTTGAGCCTAAGAAGGTAACAATTAGAGTTTGGGCAGAGGGTAATGACCCACAGTGCGACGACGATGTCCAGCGTTCAAACGTTACAATCAGACTTCTCTTCTCAGGTACTGATGAGAACAACGCTCCATTTGCTTAATTTAGTTATACATATTAATGCCGTTTTAGGAGGTGGCTTTGATGCCATTATTTAAGAAAAAACTTAATACAGAAGAGCCTTTCACTCCTGAACAGTTAAAAAAGCTCGAAGACAAAGGTGACATAGCGGTTGAAAAAGCCCGCAATATGACCATCTTCGACAGATTTTTAGCAAGACGTGACAGTAAAGATTTAAGCCGAGTTGTCCGTTGGAAACGTAGGGCTGCAGTAACTCTCGTGCTTGCACTGTTGATTCTTATAATCTTATGGATTATTGCTTGGTTGTTTACAACTGTTGGTGACCTTGTAATCTCTGTTGAAAATGGAGCTGCTAAAGAGGGTATCATCATCAGTGAGTCTTTAAATAATGACGGCTCAGCAAAGGACCCTAAGCTTCAGCTTTCAGCACAGAACGTTACTGAAGTAACTAACATTACATACGATTGGCTCCCGAAAGACCTTGATACAGAGGCTGACGGTGAGCACAACGGCGAGAACTATCTTGCTTATACATTCTATCTTACAAACAACGGTAAAGAGACTCTCGATTTAGAGAGCACTCTCAAATTCACCGGTATCGCGAAGAATGCTGACGAGGCACTCCGTGTTATGATTTACAGAAACGGTGAACCTACTGTTTACGCTCAAAAGAATCGTGACGGTTCACAGCTTGAAGAAGTAGTTAACTTTGAGTTTGTTGAAGGTAACGACGACCTTAACTTGAATGATTATGTTCTTCTTAATGACATTACTGAAGACATCAAGCCGAACGAAACAATCAAGTACACAATCGTAACTTGGATTGAGGGTAATGACCCTGAGTGTCTTAATGATATTATGGGCGGTTACGTTAAGATGCAGTGGCTCTTCAATGTCGAAGGTGAAGATATTTAAGTGCCGACGCTCAATGCCTCCCTTGTGTAAAGGGAGGGGGACCGCGTAAGCGGTGGAGGGATTGTTATTCCCTTTCATATCGGTATTTACCATATGAGGCGTACTCGTGTGGTCGATATATAATTTATTAAACAATCCCCTGCGTGTTTTTGGGGGATACAAATTAAGGAGGAATTTCTCATGAAAAACACAACATTTAGAAAGAAGGCTTTATTGTCTTCAGTTGCTATGCTCCTCGTAGCTCTCGTAGCTCTCGGTTCTGCAACATTCGCATGGTTCACACAGAACCCAACTGTAAACGCTGACGGTCTTTCACTTAAGGCTACAGCAGCTGCTGGTCTCCAGATCCTTTCTAACTCAGAAAAGACTCTTGGCGATGACTTCGATGTTGAAACAACAATCAACGCTTCAGCTATCGACACAACAAACCCAGACGGTGCTACACTCGGCACACCAGTTTCTCTCGACTGCAGCGTAACATCTGCTGTTACATTCCGTACAACATCTGCTGCTATTGAGACAAACTATGCTGCTATTTTTGACGAGGATAATAACTTCGCTGGTACTATTTCTGATGGTACACCTGACTTCACTGAGACACTCTGGCTCCGTTCATCTGTTGACAACGGCGAGAAAGTTACTATCACATCAGCTTCTGTTACATTTACAAAGGCTACAAGCAATGACAATTCTCACGCTACAAAGCTCTACAACGCTATCCGTGTAACTCTCGTTGATAACGAGTCAGGTGCTGTTATTGGTACATGGTCACCAGACGGTATTGCTAACAAGTACCTCACATCTACAGGCATTTCTGATGATGATTACACAAAGGCTTACGGTCAGGGTGCTGTTGCTACAATCTCTAAGCAGGTTGGTTACTCAGACAACTGCTCAGTTGATATGCTCGTATGGCTCGACGGTGAAGATGATGTATGTCACACATCTAACGTAGAGAACATGAAGGACCTCGTTTCTTCAATCAACGTTAAGTTCTCAACAAAATAATTGTAGTTAATACATATATTAACTGAATTACTAAACTAAATGTTGTTCGTGCCTCCCCTTTATGGGGAGGCGCTGATAACACAAATTGCCTGTCCTGTGCAAGGGGATGGAACCACCTATAGTTGGTGGAGTGGTTGAAAGCCTCAAAAATCTGTAATTTTCAGATAATTACAGGCTAA
>JAFUIK010000016.1 GCA_017473955.1 Ruminococcus sp.
AAGAAAATCAAGGCAATTATTGCCAGTATACCGTACGCAATTGCTCCACGGGAATGCTGAAAATGGACCTTGCTTTTAAATCCGGAATTAAGGACATTAATTTCACTAGCCATCAAAACATTATTCTTGTACTTACCTTTAACTTCTACATCGCAATTCTCATCAAGCTGCAAACCGGACGCAATAACACCATGAACATTAACCGGTATATCCTTGAACTCATTATGACCAAGTGCATCCTTGCCACAATCTACTCGCACCGTAAAACGATGTAAAACATCCTCCATCTTCTGCTTGTAGAAAATTGCATCTATAATTTTTCCAACAAACAACCTCTTATAGCCACTGTCCTCATCAGCCTTGCTGTATCGTGTCAGTTTACCGACAACAGACATCCCATCTTTCGATGTTAGCACAGCACTATTCACACTGTCATTGTGCTCATTGTTTTCGTGAGTCACAAGCGGGGTTATCGGATTGTCAAACGGAAAAATCTGTGCTTCAGGAGTTACTTCAGGAGTATTAAACGGCTGACCAAATGGCTCGCTGTTGCCAAATTCATCAGATGATGTAAACCCCGTAAAATCATTATTTTCAGTACCAAACTGTGTAATTTCACCGAAACCTTTATTTGAAAAAGTATCATTAAACACCGGACTGTTGAGCTTCTGTCTTGAATCAAGGGTACTATCAGGCACCATCTCTGTTGTCAATTCAGCACCACACATCGGGCAAATATTTACATTCAAATCTGTAGTATATGGTTTTCCCATACAAACAGGGCAAAATTTAATCAACATAGCTACTCACCTTAAATCTATGAGAAAAAGTCATCGTTCGTTTATTTACCAAAACCATCATCACTAAACGCATCGTCAGTAAACGCATCGGAGAACCCGTCATTACTTTCAAAAGCATCGTTAGCAAAAGTGTTGTCAGTAAAGGCGTTATCTGCAAACGAATCGCTACCGAAAGGATCATCAGAAAAAGTATTTTCCGAGAACCTGTCATCGAAATACTTTTATTAGCTGTAACACCTTTTTCTGTAGCTTCAATTCCCTTGTGTATACCGTCACCGCTTGCTGAACCAATCACACCATACGCATCTGTATTCCAGAAAGCATCATCCAACTTTGCTTTTTCGATATCATAATGAGTGCCGATTGTGACAGCCCACATAACACAGAAAATAAACCTTGCTATATATTCCGGAATCTGTAGTCCACAAATCAAAACCTCCATTAATACGGAAGCTATTGTGCATAACAGCAGTGATGTTCTGAATATCTTACTTCTGTCGTTGTTAGATTCATAACTAAGCAGCATTTTCATCCATGACCAAATAAGTCCCATAAATGTTAGAAACGCAACTCTCATCACACCAAACAATGCATTGTTTCTAATCATAACTCTGTCTGAAAGCAGTGTTCTGGAATAATCGCTCGCGGTAGCTTCCTGTAAGCTTTTTGCAAGAATTGACGTATCGCTACATTCAACAAAAACACCGCCAGTCTTCTGAGCTAGCTTTCTCATATAATGCTTGCTACAGTTTTCAACACCAATAGTACTGATGCTTATTCCATTTTTAACACATTCTTTTACAACCTTAGACATACCCATACTGCTACTCGCACCGTCGCTGACCAGTAATATTTTAGGGCTGGTTCCTGCTCCTGATAAAGTACCGTCGGTTATGTCCTTAACCACGGTCTTTATACTGTTGATAATATCAGTACCACCATCTGACGCAATCGCCCAGTCTTTTTGTGAGCTATCATATTCGCTCATTGGCTGTACAAGGTTAGCATCACCTGTAAAAAAGTACACCGCATACGGTATATCTGCTTCTTTCATTACAGCATTTATGGCATCTTTTCTCTGTTGCTCCGACCCCTTCATAGAACCTGAATTATCAATCATAAATACATAAGAGGTAGGCTCCGGAATATCTTTATCGCCAAGCTCATAAACGAATTCCAGAACTCCTGTCAAAACAAAAAACACCGCAAGTATTACACAGGTTATTTTTATGTCAGAAAAGTAGTTGTTCTTGTTACCTTGGTCTACAAAGTCTGCCTTTGAAAGGGACAAAAAGATAATTACCAATCCCAGAATAACAAAGAACGCTAAAAAGTATAAAGCTATACCAAGCGGTGAGAACACCTTTTCGGTAAGCAACGGATATAAAAGCTCACCCAGAAAATAAAATGCCACTCCTACCACCAGTGTAGCTATTATGTGCTTTGTTAGTCCTTTGAAAATATTTTTTTTCATTATTAGCACCCCTCAAATCACTTTGGGGGGCGAAATAATTCGTCCCCCAAAAGAAAACTTAATATTACTGTAACAAGTCAGGTCTGTATGCTTTGAAGTACTCAAAAGCACCAGCTAACAGGTTGAGATTTTCAAATAATGTATCAGCAGTTTTAACCTTTAACGGATAAGAATAATACTTCTTATACAATGATTCTCTTAAGCAGTTTTCGATCATCATATTTCTTACGCCCTTATCATCGTTAGCAAATAACGGCAGTTGCATAACAGCCATAAGCTCGTCATAAATATGGGCTGTAGAAACAACTACGAGATCAGGAGGTAAAATGTTTCTTGTATAAGGATAGTACGCATCCTCGATACCCTTTGAAACTCTTTCGTCCTTGAGAACCTCTGCGAAAGCAGAAATCACACCGTACCATTTAAGTGGTTCATCAAATGTCGGGTTCTTTCTATCTGTATCATCAAAGAATAAAATAGGCTTATTGAACGCATTGTTACTATACTTAATGCTGTAACCTTTAAACTCATCGTAGGAGATGAGTCCACAGCGATAAGCCATCAGGAACATCTTTAATGTGTACTGTAAGTTAGTAAGATTTTCGATATCATGGAAGAAGTTTGACTTCTCGAAGAATTCATAATTATCATGGACAACCCTTGCCATCTTCATATCGTATCTTACCACTCTGTAAACATTCTTGATTGAGTAATCATCCTGAGGATTTACAGCCTGACGTGCAATAAGAGGTTCGTTATTAATATTCTTACTGATATCAATAATCTTATAGTCGGCACGGTGATTCTCAGTTTCAAGTGCCTTCAGTGCATCAATCCATGTTGCTGGAGCACCATCGGTGTACTTTCTCATGTCGATAAGCTTGCTTTTGAGTTTTTCAAGGAAAGCATCAGACTTATCAGTGAGAATAACCATAACATACTTGCCATCCTGATTAAGATATATGTATCCGTTTTCTATACCATAATCAACATCTTTTCTGATTTCTTCGTACTTAATCTTGTCCTCATTCTTAACGTCACCATTCTTATCAACAGCACGCTCATAGTCCTGAATAACCATCATTGGCTTATCACGTTCGTTAACAAAGTAGTTTTCTGTATCCATACCGAAAATCTCAGGGAGATTATCCTGCCATCTCTCAGTCACCTCATCAAGATGTCTGCCCGCACAGGATACAATCTTTGCTGACTTAAAATATTCTGCAGCAAAGTCTTTCATATCTCTCACAAGAGGAAGTGCAATAGGTGCAATTCTTGAGGCAAGTGTGATAGATGTCTTGCGATCGCACACATCGCCACCAACTACTGAACAAGAATACTTATTACCGTATTTTGCCTGAAGTTCGCTTATGATATACTGGTTAAGATTTGGTGTCTCTGCAAGCAGGATAACTGATACGTGGTCAGATAAATTAGCCAAGTCGCTCGGATTGATATCAAGTGTTACCATACCGGCACCAGAGAGAGCCTCCACCATATTTTTTGCAGCTGTTCTGAGTGCATTGCTCTTCAACGCTTCATCTTCCCAGATTCTGTTAACATCGTCAATTGTGATTCTGTCAGTCTTATTAACACCGCTAAGAATTGAATTAGAATCGCCGTAGATTACAACCATAAACTTTTCAAGCATGCTGTTAACAAGTGGATTGATTACAACACCGAACAGTCTTCTGAGTTCATCTGCCAACGCAGCAGGCTCATTGATGTAATTCTTCCACTTTTCTCTGGAATCTTGATTAAACAAGCTGTTTGCAAAGCTCATTGCAACCTGCTTAACCTTTTGGTCATCGATATATCCATCGAACATTTTCTTAAACAGGCTGTTCTTTGTAAGAGCAGAGTCTAAATCAAACGCATTGAGTGAATATACATTTGTGTTACCCTTTCTCTCAAGAGTAGATTCAGCAAATGTTGTAGCATCTGTGTTAAGGATATCCTTGATTGTATCAATAATTGGTACATAGATATCAAATGTTTCGTTATTGAAATCGTTGAGCTTCTGAACAATCTTATCAATGATAATACCTATATAATGATTGAAGAAACAATATTCAAAGTAAGCATTTGAATAGCTGTTACAATGGTTAACGAAAGTCTGCATTTCATCATCGTGCGGACTTCTGTCTCTGTCCATTATCTCCTTAGCTTTCAGCATATTCTTATGAGCTGCATCACAAGCTAACTTTTTATCATTAATAATCAAAGCAAGATTATTTCTAATTTCCTCGAGTCTATTGATAATACCTTTTGCGTTATCATTTCCCTTAAGAACAACAATGCCACCAAATGGACCATACTGAAGCATAAAGTTCTTATCTGCTAAAGTCTGAGCCTTGAGTGTATCAACAAAGCTCTGAATCATCGAATCAGGAATCTGTAAAGCCTTTAAAGTAGTGTCCACCTTGCTCTTTGCAGCGGCAACTGTGTTTTCTGTACCTACAACACTACCTGCCCACTCAAAGCCTCGTCTTTGAGGATAGCTATCGTCGTTAACCGAAATCATAAACTTGCTGTCATCTATACCAAGTTTTGTACACATAACGCTGAAGATACGATCAGCACTTTCCAGATGGCATTTGGAAGCTAAACTCAGAATCATTGCATCGTTGAATTTAAAAGCTCTTTGCCAAACAGCGTAAACCTGATTAAATGCCTCATTTGCACAATATGCTACCATCTCGTTTCTAGGGAAGTAAATCTCCCTGAAACCAAATGATGAATAGTTGTAGTTCATAAATGCAGGGAAGGTTGTGTGCTCATTACCGCAAGGGTCCTGTAGTTCGCCTGATGGAGCACCGACCTTTGCTGCTAACCAAGTAGAAATCTGAGAATTCAAATTACACAAGTTACTGAGCACTGACTGTGTTGTCGAAGTAACCTGACCATCTTTCTTTTTCTCAACAACACCAGGTCTAAACATACTCATGATGCTGGCTGCTGTTGACTTAACTATCTCCTGACACTGGTCATTTTGAGGAGTAGTTGTAATAATGAATACCTTGTTTTTATCAAATATTGAGTTACCTGATGAACGAACAGTATTACCAGGAAGTGCAATAGAATAAACAGGCTTATCCTGACCCTGTTTTCCGATATTCATAAAATAGTCAAGTTCTTTTAATGCAGCATAACCGTTTCTGCGAACGTTAGACCATGTTTCAGCATTACCGCCTACCTCTGGGATACTCTGCTGTACGTCAGGTGTATAGAAGATACCAAAATAATCGTAAGAGAGCTTTTCTCTGTTGAATTTCTCATCGAGAAGAATTCTGATCATATAGCCGATATCAATGAATGTACCGCTACCTGTACCACCGGAAATGCCTGCAACCAATACAACGTTAACAGCTCCATCACCTGTGCCTTTGAGCTCGTTGATAATACTATTGATTGTGGATTCCAGTGCAAGATACTTACTGGTACCACAAAGCATAACTCTACCTACTGCACGTCTTGCTTTTGCACCATCACCAGCAATCTTCTCTCTAGGCACATCTTCACTGATCCAGCTCTTTACAACCTGTGGTCTTTGAATCAGTAACTGTTGTGACTCTTCGCTGTAAATAGGAAAAACTTCATTGGCAATCAAATTGCCACCTTCGTTGATGTTGAATTTTCTCAGACTATCATCATCAGTATCAATTGCCAAGAACTTAACTCTATTAGTCTGCTCGTATTCTCTTTTATAAACGCCCTTAATCTCATTTATAGAGTTACAACCTAATCCGCCGATACCGACAAAAAGAACCTTTGAGCTGTCATTAATTTTCGACTTAACGACTCTCTTTACAAAGCTACCGCCTCCTGTAACAGAAAGCTCCTGCAACTTCGCTTTAACAAAATTTACATCTGCTGCCATAATTATTACCTCTCTTTATTAATAAAAATTACCTTATAAATTAATCACAGAAAATCTGTGTACTTTCAAAAAACTTTCTGTTCTCAGCCACCGTCTTAGCCATTCTCATATTGTATCTGACAATTCTGTAAATGTTCAAAACAAAACTGTCATATGCAGGGAATACGCTCTGACGTGCTGTCAGCGGTCCATTATTGAGACTTTCATCAAGATAAACCAATTTATAGTAATCACAGTTGTCCTCTTTACAAACAGCTTTTAGTACATCAAACCAATTGGTATCAGGCTGGTCTGTATGATTTCTCATATTAACAATCTTGTCCTTTAGCTTTTTAACAAAAGCATTTGACTTATCGGTAAGAACAACCATAACAAAACGATTATCATTATCAAGATATATGTATCCGTGCTTTAAGCCGTAATCAACATCTCTTTTAATTTCTTCATACCTGATTTTGTCTACATTTTTTACATTTCCATTCTTATCAACAACACGATCATAGTCCTGAATAGTCATCATTGGCATTCCACGTGTTTCAACAAAGTACTCCTCAGTATCCAAACCGAAGATCTCAGGAAGATTATCCTGCCATCTCTCAGTCACTTCGTCAAGATGACAACCTGCAAAGACCGACATACTCTTCTCTGACCTGAAATATTCAGCAGCGTAATCTCTCATACCTTTTACATGCGGTAATGCTATTGGACCAATTCTTGATATAAGTGTGATAGATGTCTTGTGGTCGCATACATCTCCACCAACAACAGAATAAGAAAAATGATGACCATATCTTGCTAATAATTCGTCTATGATAAACTGATTCAGATTTGGTGTCTCTGCAAGCAGAATAACTGATATATGGTCAGACAAATTAGCCAAGTCGAACGCACAAAGTTTAAGTGCCACCATACTGCTATATGAAAGTGAGTCTACAATATTTCTGGCCGCAGTTCTCAGGGCATTGATTCTCAGGTCATCATTTTCCCAGATTCTGTTTACATCATCAAATGTAATTCTGTCAACCGCTTCGACGCAGTTAATGATAGCATTACGATCGCCGTAGATTACAACCATAAACTTCTCAAGCATACCGTTAACAATCGGATAAATTATATCGCCAAAGAGTCTTCTGATTTCATCTGCTAACGCTACAGGATCAAAAGTGTAATTTCTCCACTTTTCTCTGGAATCCTGATTAGACAAGCTACTTGCAAAGCTCATTGCAACCTGCTTAACCTTCTGGTCATCAATATATCCGTCAAATATATCCTTAAACAGGTTGTTTCTTGATAGTGCATCATCTAAATCAAAGGCATTGAACGAATATGCATTCGCACTATATCTTCGCTCAAGAGTAAACCTAGAAAACCTTTCGGAGTCTTCGTTAAGAATTCCTCTGATTGTATTAACAATTGGCACGTATATATCGAATGTTTCATTACTGAAATCATTCAACTTGTAAATAATCTTACCAAGAATAACTGGCATATAATGGTTAAAGAAGCCGTATTCAAAATACGCATTCGAATAATTATTACAATGACAAACATAAGTATGTATTTCGTCATCATGGGGAGCTCTGTTCCTATCCATTATATCCTTAGCTTTCATCATGCTCTTATAAGCTGCATCACAAGCTATTCTCTTATCATTGATAATCAAAGGAAGATTACTTCTGAACTCCTCAAGTCTTTCGATGATACCTTTTGCCCTATCACTACCTTTAAGTAGAACCAGACCGCCAAATGGACCATACTGAAGCATAAAGTTCTTATCATCTAAAGTCTGAGCCTTGAGTGTATCAACAAAGCTCTGAATCATCGAATCAGGAATCTGTAAAGCCTTTAAAACAGCGTCCACCTTACTCTTTGCCGCAGCAACTGTGGTTTCTGAACCTACAACACTGCCCATCCACGGAAAACCTCTTCTGATAGGATAACTGTCCTCATCAGCTTTAATCATAAACTTCTCATCATCTACACCAAGTCTAGAACATATATCCTCGAAAAGATGATCAAGATTATCCAAGTGACATTTTGATGCTACGCTCAAAATCATATGGTCATTGAATTCAAAAGCCCTTTGCCATATATGGCAAACCTGTTCAAACGCTTTGTTAGCACAATAAGCAACCATCTCGTTTCTCGGAAAGTAAATCTCCCTGAAACCAAATGACGAGTAGTTGTAATTCATAAAAGCAGGGAACGTTGTATACTTGTTTCCGCAAGGATCAAAATCCTCCCAAGCTGGAGCGCCAACTCTTGTTATCAACCAAGTTGAAATCTGTGAATTCAAACTGAACAAATCACTAAGTACTGACTGTGTGATTGGAGTATCTTGACCATTTCCTGTTCTAGCAACGCCCGGTCTGAACATATTCAAAATTCCGGCTGCTGTTGACTTAACTATCTCTTGACACTCATAACTTCGTTCAGTAGCAGAGATAATAAACACCTTGTTTACATCAAATAACGAATTACATGACGAGCGAACAATATTACCTGGAAGTGAAATAGAATAAACAGGCTTATTCTGACCCTGTTTTCCGATATTCATAAAGTAGTCAAGCTCTTTTAATGCGGCGTAACCATTTCTGCATAAATTATTCCAAGTGCAAAGGTCTCCTCCAACAGCAGGAATATTCCTCTGTACATCAGGTGTATAGAAAACACCGTAATAATCACAAGAAAGTCCTTCTATAGCAGCTTTTTCATCAAGAAGAATTCTGATCATATAGCCGATATCTATGAACATGCCACCACCGGTATTACCAGAAAGACCTGAAACCAATACAACATCAACGTGTCCATCACCTATGTGCTGGAGCTCATTTATAATATTGTGGATTTTTGTTTCCAACTCAAGATACCTGTTGGTACCGCAAAGCAAAGCTCTGCCATAAACTCGTCTGGGGCTATAGTAAGGACATAGTCTTTCTCTCGGCACATCTTCGCTTATCCAACTCTTTACAACCGGTGGCCTTTGTATCAGCAACGACTGTGACTCTTCGCTAAAAACAGAAAACACTTCGTTGGCAATTAAATATCCGCCGTTGTGAATATTAAACCTACTCAGACTATCATCATCAGTATCAATCGCTAAAAACTTAATCCTGTTAGTATGCTCATACTCTTTATCGTAAATTCCTTTAAGCTCATTAATAGTGTTACAGCCTAATCCACCGATACCGACAAAAAGAACATTAGAGCCATCGCTGATTTTTTGCTTAACCATTCGGTTTACAAAGCTACCGCCTTTTACAGCAGACAGCTCATCTAATTCTGTTTTTGTAAAAAAATTATTAGTAAACATCAACGCCACCACTAATAAATATTAGTTATTCTTCGAATACTCCAGCTCGATATGTGCACATGGTACAGAACCATCAGGGTTCTTTTCTCCTGTAATAAACGACAGTGAAACTCTATGGCTCTTACCATTAGGATTCATTGATGCACTGTGCTTTTTAGACAGATACGGACGATGCACCACAACCGACTTAAGTGTGTTTTTATCTGTTTTCATAACGACACCGAACTGACCAAAAGCTGTACCATCAAATCTAATCTTCTGAGCCGATACAGAAATACTATTATTTATAAAATCTTCAATACTGTTAACATATCCGCTTTCTCTTAGAAGAGCTGTATGCATAAATTCTTTATATACATCTAAGAATTTCTTAAGAATATTAGCAAAGGTAGTGCTCTTCACTCTTGCTCCACCTATGGCTATCTTTTCATCAAATCTAGCACTTTGCTCCTTATCTTTAGCAAAAACATCAGCATTGGAATTTGAACCGAAAGCAGCATCGCCAAATGTTACATCTGCAAAATCGTTTTCAGCTTCGTTATTCTGAGGAGTTTCCTGTTCAAATGAGAAGTTAGCGTTACTGTCAAAACCAGAACCGCCAAACGAATCACCAAAGCTTGACCCACCAAACATTTCATCTGATCCCGAACCACCAAATGGATCGCCGAATCCAGAATTACCAAACGCATCACCTGAGTCTGAACCGCCGAATGGATTACCAAAGCCTGAGCCTCCGAATGCATCACCAAAGCCAGGTGCTTGTGATGAATCGGTTCCAAATGCACTGTCAGCAGAACCACCAAAAGCATCATTTGCAAAAGTATCACCATCTGTTGCAACGCCGCCCGCGTTTTCAGTCACCGCTACAAAATTGGTATCGTGTTCAAGGTTATTGTTCTCGTAGATAATCTCAGTGCTACTATACTGATTTGAAGGTGAAAGGAAGCCCTTAGCAATATAGACAACCTTCATTCCACCTGTTACTTTATTACTCGCTTTCTTAAGGAGTATGATCGCAATAATAATTAAGATACCAAGGAGTATAAAGCCTGCAATAATGAGTGCAATTGCAACAGGGTCATTAACTGTTACCTTAAATGTATTGCTGACTGTGTTGCCCTGTTCATCTGTATATGTAACATCGACAACGGTAGAGCTCCACTTTTTACCTGTGATTTCAATCTTGTCATCCGCTAGCTTAACATCAACAACATCGTCGTTTAATGCTTCTACCTGTGCGGTGATATCGTCATTCTCATCATCACTTACATAGCCGTAAATATTGTCAATAACAACTGTTTTCTTTTTGTTAACCGATACATCTTCTATCTGATCAACTAAACCTAACGGCTTATTGCTCGACATAACTGTGAGCGTATCTTCTCGATAAACAGTATCCCACTCAACTCTTATAAAAATATCATAGTAGCTGTCTTCCTCAATAGTAAAGCTACCCTCAAAGCAAGTGCCATTCTGTGAAAGCTCAACTACCTTTTTATCCTCAGGATTTGCTCTTGATACACATGTAGCTGTTGCACTTTTAACCGCATCATAAATAGCCTGATCAACAAGGTCTTCGCCTTCATAAGACAGCCAGGTCTTTATGCCAATCGTATCGTTTGAATAAGCCACACCCTGTGGGTTTCCTTCTGGGAATGTAAGCTCGCTGGATAAATTCATCTTAAAATGCTCCAGCAATCCTACTTCAATATCATCACCAACAACGCCGTCTACTGACAAAATCCATTCCCCTGGCTGCGGTAAAATAATTTTTATACTCTGTGCTGTAGCATCTTTATCAACTCGTATATTACCCTTGTTCTTCAGCTCAATCTCTTTACCGTTAGGGTCCTGTAATTTGATAGTTCCGTTTTTGATTGAGTTTTTATCGCCACCTGCAATTCTTATATTAGCCTCAACAACACTTGGGCTGACAGGTATTGGGCATTCGTGGTATCCACCGTCGCCTGGAATTACGTCAATAGTTGTATAAATCAAATCACATACATCCGCCAAAAACTCAATCAACAGCTGTTTTGCATCATCAATATTCTTGATTGCTTTAAACTTACCATCTGTAGATTCAGCGACATTAGTAAGTTTTGTAATACCTTCGCCATTTTTGCCCATAGAACTTACACCTGACGAAGTTTTATAATCATAACCTATACAATATATACAGCAGTCGTTTTCTTTAGCCCACAAAATCGCCTTTGACTCATTCTCATCACAAGCGGATAAATTTTTAGCAGCTAACGGACCACTGCCAAAGTCATTCAGACCATCAGTAAAAAGAATAATCGCTTTGTCGTGCTCATTGTCAGAATTCTTTCGCAAAAGCTCTGTAGCACCAAACAATGCGTTACCAATGCCTGTGTCACCGGAGTATCTGATTGAAGCACTCGCATCTCTTACGGTTTCCACACCTGGTATGGTTTCAAGTGAAATCAAATCACCTTTGCCTGAAGTGTTTTTTGTTAACACGGTAGGTTTTGTGTTAAAGCTGATAATACCCACTCTACTTTCAGCAGGCATCATATTAACAAGCATACGTACAGCTGCGGGTGCCGTTCTATCCTTGTCGGATGAAAGCATAGAGCCACTTCCATCCACAACTACCACTAAATCAAGCGGCTTGTATTCCTCTTCATGAGTAATTTCAGTGGCAGAGTAACCTCCAATTGCAAAAACAGATAGAACAACCAAAAGTATACTCATAGCTATAACCGCAAGTCTTTTCATCTTCCCGAATCCCCCTAATGATAACTGTAAGTTAAATGTGTAGAATAAACATATTTCATTATCGCTAATCAATAAAAATCAAATGCTTACTCCCAGTAATATTAACTACAAATAAAAAATACCAATAATTTGTTACATTATACCACTTTAGGTGTTTTGTATCAATCTACATAAGCAGACAAATTATCCTATATTTTTTGTATTAATTGCACAAAGTGGTATTAGAGTTTTTTCATCTTTTCACTATACTAAACTGCATTAAAAGCACTTTTTCGCAGATGTAAATTATAATTTTATTTTTTCTGACAAGTGTCCACAAAAGCAACCAATGTACTCATTGACTTTAAACCCCTGTTTTCTTATAATAAAAGCAAAAAACAGGAGAAAAACTATGACCAGCTATAATACAGGCAACGTAAAACTTAGGCGAGTATTAGCTTTTATGCTTGATATGTTTTTCAGCTTTGTTTTGGTTTTTACTGTACTCATAATCGTCACTGTAATATTGGGTGCAAACAATAAAATAGATCTTGTAACCGGAAAATTAACAGGACAGATTTTAAACAAATTCTCTGTTTTACTTTTGTTCAGGGATTTTTTATGCGGTGGCACAAGCCTTTCAAAGCGAATTTTCGGCTTGCGTGTGATTGACTATACAACTCATAAAAAACCGCCTGTATTAAAAAGAATACTACGTGCCCTGTTTTTCCTCATTCTTCCTGTTGATGCCATAACGATGCTTATAGAGGGCAGGTCAATAGGCGACAGAGTTGCAAACACCATTGTTGTTCCTAAAAACAGTATCAATAGCTTGAACCACCTAACCTTAACCACTAACACGCTAAACGATATAGAAACAGACAACACCACCTTCAACACACCTGACACAGATAACGAGTCAAAGGAAATGAAGCGTATTATAATAACAGGGGTTGTATTCGTTCTCGCTATAATCAGCTTTTTAAGTTTGATTTGTTTTGGCTGGTACTCAGCTTTATAGACAAACAACAACGCCACGGAGTAAATCCGTGGCGTTTTATGTTTAATACTAAAGATATTCGTTTAGAAAAGACCGCTTATCACACCATTTTCGTCAACGTCAATTCTTTCAGCGGCAGGAACCTTTGGAAGTCCCGGCATTGTCATAATGTCACCTGTAAGTACTACCACAAAGCCTGCACCCGCTGATACCTTAACGTTCTTAACCTCAATATCAAATCCCTGTGGTGCACCGAGTTTTGTCGCATCGTCAGAGAAGCTGTACTGAGTCTTTGCGATACAAACAGGGATTTTATCAAAGCCGTTCTTTGTGAGGTCTGCAATCTGCTTTTTAGCCTGCTTAGAATAAAGCACGTTGTCGCCTCTGTAAACCTTTTTGACAACTGCCTCAATCTTATCTTCGATAGTGCCCTCAAGCTCATAAGAGAATGTAAACGCAGAGCTGTCCTCTTGTTCACAAAGACGGATAACCTCTTTTGCAAGCTCGATACCGCCCTGACCGCCGTCAGCCCAAACTGTTGAAAGCACAACGTTAACGCCGAGCTTCTTGCACTCTTCGATGATGAGCTCAACCTCAGCGTCTGTGTCAGTTGGGAAACGGTTAACAGCTACAACTGAAGGGAGCTTGTACACGTCTTTAATATTTGAAACGTGACGTAAAAGGTTAGGGATACCCTTTTTAAGAGCCTCTAAATCCTCGCAGTTTAACTCTGTCTTTGGAACACCGCCGTGCATTTTAAGAGCACGTATTGTAGCAACGATTACTACTGCTGATGGGTTAAGACCTGCAAATCTACACTTAATGTCAAGGAACTTTTCAGCACCTAAGTCAGCACCAAAGCCTGCTTCAGTAATAGCGTAATCAGCAAGCTTCATAGCCATTTTTGTAGCGATAACGGAGTTGCAACCGTGAGCAATATTAGCAAACGGACCGCCGTGAACAAGAGCAGGAGTTTTCTCTAATGTCTGCACAAGGTTTGGCTTTAAAGCGTCCTTTAAAAGTGCTGTCATAGCACCTGTTGCTTTTAAATCACCTGCTGTAACAGGCTTTTCGTCGTATGTATAACCAACTATAATGCGAGAAAGTCTGGCTTTTAAATCCTCAATAGAGTTAGCAAGACAAAGAACAGCCATAATTTCAGATGCTACTGTAATATCGTAACCGTCTTCTCTAGGCACACCGTTAACTCTGCCACCTAAACCATCAGTTACAAAACGGAGCTGTCTGTCGTTCATATCAACACAACGCTTCCAAGTAATGCGTCGTGGGTCGATGTTCAAAGAATTACCCTGATAGATGTGGTTGTCAAGCATAGCAGCAAGCAGGTTGTTAGCCGCACCGATAGCGTGGAAGTCACCTGTAAAATGCAAGTTGATATCTTCCATAGGAACTACCTGAGCGTATCCACCGCCGGCCGCACCGCCCTTGATACCAAATACAGGGCCTAAAGACGGTTCACGTAAAGCAACACAAACGTTTTCACCCAAAGCATTAAGACCGTCAGCAAGACCGATTGTGGTTGTGGTCTTACCCTCGCCGGCAGGAGTAGGAGTGATTGCTGTTACTAAAATCAGCTTACCGTCCTTTTTCTCGCTTTCGTTAAGGAGAGATAAATCAATCTTTGCCTTGTGTCTGCCGTAGTATTCAATATATTTTTCGTCTATCTGTGCCTTTTTTGCAATTTCACTGATGTGAGCCATCTCGACTGACTGAGCAATCTCAATGTCTGACTTAATTGTATTTTGTGCCATAAGTGACCTCCTGTATACATATTATTACTGAAAATTATACCTTACCAAAAACCGCTAGTCAAGAATAGTTTTAATTCTAATATAGAACTAACACTAGGTCTTGATATCTATTTTACAAAAATACACATATTTTGCGAAAATTTTTTATTTTTCATTCTTTTATAGCAATTTAAAACAACTTATATCTATTATTATGATTACAATTATATATCGTACAAATAGATTATTAGAGGTAGAAATTTTATGAAGCTTCTTGAAGAAAAAATCGTTCAGGATGGTAAGGTGTTCGAGGGTAACATTCTTAAAGTTGACAGCTTTGTCAACCACCAGATTGACGTAAAGTTTATGAACGAAATTGGTAAGGAGTTCAAGCGACTTTTTGCTGACAAGGAAATCACAAAAATTCTCACAATCGAAGCATCGGGTATCGGCATAGCTTGTATCGTTGCCCAGTATTTCGACGTTCCTGTGCTTTTTGCAAAGAAAACAAAGAGCGTTAATATTGCAGGCGATGTTTACACATCAAAGGTTGAGTCGTTCACTCACAAGCGTACATATGATATAATCGTGTCAAAAGAATTTTTGCACGAAAACGACAAGGTTCTCATCATCGACGACTTTCTGGCTAAAGGTTCGGCACTTTGCGGTCTTATAAAGCTGATTAAGGATGCTAAGGCTGAGGTAGTCGGAGCAGGTATTGTTATCGAAAAGGCATACCAAGAGGGCGGTCAGCTCGTCCGTGATATGGGTGTGCGAGTTGAGTCGCTCGCTAGAATCAAAAGTATGGGCACAGACGGCTCTATCGAATTTATCGATTAAGCTGAGCATATATTGTAAAGCTTTGATATAGTTATATTTTTCTAAACAGAATCAAAATGAGGGGTTAGTATGAAAAAATCCAAACGTATTTTAAGCGTTTTGCTCGCTATTGTTATCATGACAAGCGTAGTAACAGGCTTACAGCTTACAGTAAACGCAAGCGACGAGCCTACAGAAGCTGTTGCTGAAACTGTAGCTGAAAGCGAAGCTGTAACAGAAGGTGTTACAGAAGCACCTACTGTTGTAACAACCGAGGGTGAAACCGCACTTCCTACACAAGCTGAAACCGAGAGTGAAACAAACGCTGAAACTCAGGAACCTACTGTAGACAACACAAAGGTCGGTGCAGTTGAAACTCTCTACAAAGATTTAGGCACAACAAGTGAGCTCAAAATCAGTTGGGACCCGGTTGAAGACGCTGACGGCTACCGCATTTATTACAAGAACAACGATATACACGATGATTTTAAGATGCTCGCATCTACAAGAGGCACAGCTTTCACATTAAAGGGTCTTACCCACACAACCCCATACGAGTTCAAGGTAACAGCCTTTGTCATTGAAAGAGGTAAGATATATCAGGGTGATGCAGTTGTAGGCAAAACAGGTACGGAGGTTGCCGCAACTAACCAGCCAACCTTGAAGCGTAGCTCAACAATGATTGAGATTTCTTGGAATAAAAACTCAAACGCTGACGGCTACCGCATTTATCGTCAGGATGCATCAACTAACGGCAAGCTCGTGCTTTACCACACAATCGAGGACAACACTGTTACAAGCTACACTGATAACAACGTAAATCAAGGCAGAGCTTATAACTATCAGGTCAAGGCATACCGCGAAATGTACCCTGACATCACATATCTTGGCAAAGGTGAAACACTGCGTACATTAGCAGGACTTTGTGCTCCGGGCACATCAGCTACTTCACAGCTTAGACGTGTCAGCTTATGGTGGAACAAGAACGCTTATGCTAAGGGCTACGACATTACATACTCAACAAGCAAGTCAGGTCCTTTCACCCTCTTAAAATCTACAACTAACACTTTCTTAAATACAGCACGTCTTACTACCGGTCAGACATATTATTTCAGAGTTTACCCATACACATATGTTGGTGACCACAAGGTTATGGGCACATACAAACCTTATGAAATAACTGTTACTGACAAGGCTTACGGTAAGACTATCGGCACAACCTACATCGAAATCAGCATAAGACAGCAGCATATGTGGTTCTATATCAACGGCGAGCTGTATGTCGAAACACCTGTTGTAACAGGTAACGTTGGCTATTACTCAACACCAACAGGTGCGTACAACATCTACCAGCGTCTGTCACCTGCTACCTTAACAGGTCCGACTTGGTCGTCATACGTTCAGTATTGGATGGCGTTCACATATTCGGGCTGTGGTATCCACGATGCATCGTGGCGTAGTGCTTCCGAGTATGGCGGAACAACATATATGGGCAACGGCTCCCACGGTTGCGTTAATACTCCTCTTGCGGCAGTTAAGAAAATTTACGGCAAGGCAGCAATCGGCACCCACGTCGTTGTATACTAAGTTCATACTGATAATCAAATAAAGCTTAAGCTAACAGCTCAAAGGCACCCTGTTTTTCAGGGTGCCTTTTTTGTATATAACGTTGTGTTTGCGGTTAATGACATAAACGCTTCTGCCCCATCCGTAGGGGTCGGCGACTCGACGACCCGCCGTGCATCAGCACCAATTTTTCGGGACGGGGAACCCGTCCCCTACGATTTCAACATCAACCTTTCTGCCTCTCGTTTGCCTCCCTTGTGCAAAGGAAATTCCCCTATTAGGGGAAATGTCGGGAACCGACAAAAGGGTTGCCGTTCCTGCTAAGGAAGGTGGATTTTGCGTAAGCAAAAGACGGAGGGATTGTGTAAGAGATGTTGTGTTATTGCGGTTTGTCGTGAACGCCAAACCCTACGATTTATATACAACGTTTCTGCCACATCCGTAGGGGTCGGCGACTCGACGACCCGCCGTGCATCAGCACCAATTTTTCGGGACGGGGAACCCGTCCCCTACAATTTCAACATACACCTTTCTATAAACACATTTCCTCAACAATAATATTTTTCTTGATTTCATCATACCGTTATTCTATAATAAATATAACGCTAAACGATTCTATAACGATTCGTTATATAAAGGAGAGATATTATGAAAAAACTCAACGGTAAAGTAAACCTTCTTGTGATTATCAGCGGTGTAGCGGTGGGGCTTGCAGCTCTGCTGCTGACTTTCCTTGGCAACCCTAAGAATATGGGCTTTTGTATCGCGTGTTTTGAGCGTGATATAGCAGGTGCTTTGGGACTTCACTCTGCCGCTAAGGTACAGTATATGCGTCCTGAAATTATGGGCATCATCCTAGGTGCTTTCATAATCGCACTTGTTACCAAGGAATTCAAGCCAAAAGCTGGTTCATCCCCTGCAACACGCTTCATTCTAGGTGCTGTTGTTATGATTGGCGGACTGGTATTTTTAGGCTGTCCTTTAAGAATGGTCATCCGTATCGGCGGTGGAGATATCAACGCAATTATTGCACTTTTAGGCTTTGTGCTTGGTGTATTCATCGGTACAATTTTCCTAAAACGCGGTTTTACAATGCAACGTGCGTATAAAGCGACTTTAGTCGAAGGCTCTGTGATGCCTTTCACGGCTCTTATGCTCCTTGTTTTAGGAATAACTGCTCCTGCATTCATCAAGATGAGCACTGAAGGTCCTGGCTCAATGCACGCACCGTTTTTCATCGCACTTATTATCGCTCTGGTTATCGGTGCACTCGCTCAGAAATCACGTCTTTGTATGGTTGGCGGTGTACGAGATGCTATCCTTTTTGGCGATTTCAAGCTCCTTTACGGTTTTGTGGCAATTATTGTCACTATAGTTATCGGCAACCTGATTATGGGTAGCTTCAACCTTTCTATGTACAACCAGCCTATCGCACATTCAAGCACACTGTGGAACGTGCTGGGTATGATGATTGTCGGCTGGGGCAGTGTACTGCTCGGCGGATGCCCACTGCGTCAGCTTGTACTCGCAGGCGAAGGCAACGGCGACTGTGCTGTTACAGTATTTGGTATGATAGTCGGTGCGGCTGTTTCCCACAACTTCGGTTTAGCTGGCAACCCTGACTCAACAAACGAGCTAGGAGAGTACGTAGTCGGCGGTATCTCAAATGCGGGCAAAATCGCTGTTGTAATCTGTATTATTATCGTGCTTATTATCTCAGTTCTTAACTGCAAAAAGGAGGCTAAAAACAATGGTTGATGCAAGAGGATATCTCTGTCCAATGCCTGTCATTATGGTACAGAAAGAAGTAAAGAAAAACTCGCCTGATACACTTGAGGTTTTAGTTGACGATGCGTGTGCAAAAGAAAACGTAACACGTTTTGGCACATCTCAGGGATATAAGGTAACCGTAGAACAAACCGACGACGGCTTCAAACTCACTTTAACAAAATGATTGTTATAACTTTTTACACTCACCACTCGGCACAATTGACAAACAAAATACTGAAAGCTACTAGCATCAATTCTAAAATGGCACCTGTGCCCAGAAAGCTCAGCTCTTCGTGTGGCTCGTGTGTAATCGCAGATTGCGACGAGATTGATTTGTCACTTGTTGACGAAGATTTCGAAGCGGTGTATAAAGCCGAAAACGACAGTTACATATTGCTATGTAGCAATGAATAAACTACAAAAGGCGTACCACCACGGTACGTCTTTTTTGCATCTGTGTCCTTTGTTACTTTATAGTTGTAAATCGCTAAACTATATGTTATAATAAGATGATATATTGTGAATTCAGGTGATTTTATGAAAGTTAAAGATATAATAAACTTAGAAAAGCCATCCCTTTCATTCGAAGTTTTCCCACCGAAAACTCAGGACAAGTTCGAAACCGTCAGCACTGCCGCTACAAAAATAGCCGACTTAAAGCCTGACTTTATGAGCGTGACCTATGGTGCAGGCGGTACCACCGCTAATTACACCGTTGAGATTGCAAAAAGCATCTTAGACGACGGCGTCACACCTCTTGCCCACCTCACCTGCGTAAATTCATCAAAAGAGAGTATTCTCGAAAAACTCCAGCAGTTCAAAGAAAACGGCATCGAAAACATCTTAGCACTTCGAGGCGATATTCCTGATGGCACAACTCCGTCACAGTGGGATTTCAAATACGCAAGCGAGCTTGTTTCTTTCATCAAGGAAAGCGGCGATTTCTGCATCGGCGGTGCGTGCTATCCTGAAAAGCACGTCGAGTCTTTAAGCGAAAAAGAAGACCTCATCAACTTAAAACACAAGGTTGACTGCGGTTGCGATTTTTTGACAACCCAGATGTTTTTTGACAACGACCTGTTTTATAAATACCTTTTAAGAGTCCGCAATATGGGCATCACCGTGCCTGTGATCCCCGGCATTATGCCTGTGACAAACGGCAGACAGATTGAGCGCTCTTGCAAGCTCTCGGGAGCAGTTTTGCCTGACCGATTCAAACGAATTGTCGAGCGATTCTCCGACAACCCTAAAGCTATGCAACAGGCAGGCATCGCCTATGCTACAGAGCAGATTATTGATTTATTCGCTAACGGCATCAACGCTGTCCACGTTTATTCTATGAATAAACCTGAGGTTGCACAAGCAATTAAGAATAACTTAAGCGAAATATTCAAGTAATATTTATCACAAAATACATATAATTACTTTTGGGTGAAAGTATGGATAAGGCTGTAAGGACATTCAGTGTCAATAGTGACAAAGTTAATATAGATGTGGATTTAGCCTTGCGTTTTTTAAGGGTCAGGAAAGAGCCTGACGATGAAGTAAAAGCGATGCTTAATAGCTGTCTTGATGAGTTTAAAAACGCTGTTTCTTACAAAGCTAGCTACCGCTACTGCGACATAAAAGTCGAAAACGATGAGGTCACCTTTAACGATTCGTTCACTTTAAAAAGCGAAAAGCTTTCAAAAAACCTTAACAAATGCGAAGGTGCTTTTATCTTCACGGCGACAACGTCTGTAGCAGTTGACCGCCTTATTAGAAAGTATATGGAGCTACAACTAAGCCGTGCTGTAGTGATTGATGCAATCGGTTCGTCAGCTATCGAGGGCTTTTGTGACCTTTTGTGCGAGCATCTGCAAAATGAGTACAAGGTAAACTTTCGACCTCGTTTTTCACCGGGCTACGGTGACTTATCTGTATCAACCCAACCACTTATACTGGGCTGTTGTGATGCATCACGAAAAGTCGGTGTAACCTTAACCCACAACAACCTTATGATACCGTCAAAATCGGTGTCAGCTATAGCAGGAGTAAGACCGAAAGGCGAAGTGTGTGAACATCACTCACGCTGTGAAAACTGCGACAAAACAAACTGCCTTTACAGAGAGTAGGATTAAAATGGATTTAAGAAAATATATCAAAGAAAACTTACTATACATTGACGGAGGCTTAGGCTCATCACTGATTAAGATGGGTCTGCCGTCAGGTATGGCTCCCGAAAAATGGAACATCAAAGAACCACAGAATATCGTGTCCCTGCACAAATCATACATCGAAGCGGGAGCTATGGTTTTAACAACCAATACTTTTGGGGCAAATGAGCTCAAGCTTGAGGACGATGAATACACTTTAGACGAGCTTATAAAAAGTGCTATAGATAACGCAAAAAAAGCAATAGAAGAATGTGGCAAAACAAAAGGCGAAGACGTATTCATCGGTCTGTCCGTAGGTCCATGCGGAAAACTCTTAAAGCCACTGGGTGATTTAGATTTTGAAGACGCAGTATCTGCTTTTTCAAAGACAATAGCACTGGGCGAGCAGTACGGTGCCGACCTCATTATTATCGAAACGATGAGCGATACATATGAGGCAAAGGCGGCTTTACTTGCAGCAAAAGAGAGCTGTGACCTCCCTGTATTTGTCACCGTTGCATATGATGAGAACAAGACACTGATGACAGGTGCATCACCTTTGGCTGTAATCGCCTTGCTCGAGGGTTTGGGTGCTGATGCAATCGGCATCAACTGTGGTCTTGGTCCGCACCAGATGAAAGAGATAGCAAAGGAATACGTAAAATACAGCTCAATCCCTGTTATCGTCAGCCCAAACGCAGGTATGCCAAAGTCAGTTAACGGCAAGACTGTCTACGATGTAGATGCAACAGAATTTGCATCCGTTATGAAAGAAATCGCAGGGTACGGTGTCCACGGTTTGGGTGGCTGTTGTGGTACAACACCTGAGTATATCAAAGCTACAGTCAACGCCACAAAGGACATCAAAGCTCTCAAAATCAACAAAAACACCGACACAGTTGTGTCATCATATACAAAGGCAGTGGCATTTACAAACACCCCTGTCATCGTAGGCGAGCGAATCAATCCTACAGGTAAAAAGAAGTTAAAAGAAGCCTTGCGTGAAAATCGCCTTGACTATATCTTAAACGAAGCTGTTTCACAGCAGGACAAAGGTGCTAAGGTGCTCGACATCAACGTCGGACTCCCTGAAATTGACGAAGTAAAAATGCTCACAGATGTCGTGAAAGCTGTGCAGGCTGTGTCCGATTTACCGCTCCAGCTTGACTCATCTGACCCTGTGGCTTTAGAACAGGCTATGCGAATCTACAACGGCAAGCCGATGATTAATTCCGTTAACGGAAAGCAAAGCTCAATGGACGCTGTTTTCCCTCTTGTTAAAAAATACGGCGGTGTAGTTGTCGCTTTAACTTTAGATGAAAACGGCATCCCTGAAACGGCAGACGAGCGTGTTAAAATCGCCGAAAAAATCATAGCCGAAGCCTCAAAATACGGCATTGATAAAAAGGATATCGTTGTCGATGCTCTCGCTATGGCTGTAAGCTCAAATAAAGAAAGTGCAAAAACCACCATAAATTCCGTAAAAATGCTCACAGAGCAGGTGGGCGTCAACACTATCTTAGGCGTGTCAAACATCTCGTTCGGATTGCCAAACAGAGAGATGCTCAACTCAAGCTTTCTAACCCTCTGCTTTGAAAACGGCTTGAGCTCAGCGATTATGAATCCGCTGTCAGAAAAAATGATGGAAGCATACTACAGCTTCTGTGCTTTAAAAGGACTTGACGACAATTTCCTTAACTACATTGATTTTGCAAGCGGTAACGATGACGTCAAAACTGCAAATGATAAAAGAGCCGATATGACCCTCGATTTTGCTATCGAAAAGGGCTTTAAAGATAACGCTTATGAAATCGCTCTCACACTTTTAAAGACAGAAAATCCGCTTGATATCATCAACGATAAAATCATCCCAGCCTTAAACAAAGTCGGCTCAGGCTTTGAAAAAAACACTATTTTCCTGCCTCAGCTTTTGATGAGTGCCGAAGCGGCTAAATCAGCTTTTGATGCAGTAAAAACCGCCATAGTTGAAAGCGATAACAAGAGTAGTGACAAGATAATTTTAGCCACAGTTGAGGGCGACATCCACGACATCGGCAAAAATATAGTCAAGGTACTGCTCCAAAACTACGGCTTTGAGGTAATAGACTTAGGCAAAGACGTTAAACCTGAAACAATTTTAAACGCAGTGCTTGAACACAACGTGACTTTAGTCGGACTTTCAGCATTGATGACCACAACCGTTGTCGCAATGGAAGAAACCATCAAGCTGTTAAGTGTAAAAGCACCACACGTCAAAACAGTAGTCGGCGGTGCGGTACTCACTCAGGAATATGCCGATATGATAGGTGCGTCGCACTATGCAAAGGATGCTATGGAAACCGTACGATATGCACAAACCCATTTTGAGAAATAATTATGAATGAGCTTAAAGTTCTTTATGAAGACAAGCACCTGATTGCGGTTATTAAACCCTACGGTGTTTTGTCCCAAGGAAACGAAAATACAAAAAGTCTGTGTGATGACATCAGCTCTTACCTTAAAGAAAAAGGCGAAAACGGCGAATGTTATGTCATCCATCGCTTAGATAAAACTACAGGCGGTGTGATGTTTTTTGCTAAAACAAAAGCAATGGCTTCTAAAATGAGCACCCTCATCCAAAACGGCGGGTTCCACAAGGTCTACTACGCAGTTTTAAGTGGTAAGCTCAAAGACAAAACAGGAGCCTTGGCTGATTTGCTCTACCACGATAAAGCTAAGAACAAAACCTACGTCGTAAAAAAAGAACGCAAAGGCGTAAAAGTAGCAAAGCTGTGCTATGTTTCCCACGGCAGTGCAGAGTTTCAAAACAAAGACGTCACAAAAGTCGAGGTACTGCTCTTAACAGGCAGAACACACCAGATACGCGTACAGTTTGCCTCACGCAAGTATCCGCTTGTCGGCGACAAAAAGTACGGCTCAAGCATACCATACAAGCAAATTGCCTTATGGAGCAGAGAGATTAATTTCAAGCATCCTTTTTCGGGCGAGTTTATTAAAGTCACCGCTGAACCTGACCTACCTATTTTTAACCTTGATTACAGTCTATTTTGATACGCATCATTACGGAGGGACCATTTGTGTTCCCTCCGTATATTTTTGTGAACCAACCGCATATTTTCCTTCTTCGAACAAACAATAATCTAAACTTAGTAAATCTTACGAAAAAAAGCTGTTAATTGTTTGTTAATTATATATCTTAACATCTTGACAATTTATGCGTTTTCTAGGATAATTTAGGTGTAAAGTTTCATTCTTAATATGGGACAATTTGGAAATAACAAGGAGGAATTCCCTATGTCAACCAAAGCATTTTTTACACATGACGAGATTGGTAAGGATAAAGTAGGTTTTGCTAAAACACGTTCTATTATCGAAGCTCCATTCTACGGCAACAACGTAACTATGGTTACTTCACTCGCACAGGCTTATGAGCTTGCTAAGAACTCACCTGGTACAATCGTAACAGATATGCCTGTTTACCGTGGCGAAGAGTTCGGTCTTCCAAGCGACGCTAAAGTTCTTCTCTTCAACGATGGCTCTATCACAGGTCGTTACGCTGCAGCTAGAAGAATCGCAGGCGAGCCTGGTGTTGATACAGATGGTCTTGACAAAATCTGTATGGACGCTATTTATGACACACGCTGGAAGAAGATGTACCACGCTGTTGTTTACATCGGCCTTGACCCAGAATTTATGGTAAGAGCTCACCTTCTCATTCCAGAGGGTGAAGAGAACATTATGTACTCTTGGATGCTCAACTTCCAGTATCAGTCAGAGTTCTACAACAAGATGTACAAAGAGTCAAAGCTCTACGCTAACGAGCCTGACATCTACATCTTCTCTGACCCACAGTGGAAGGGCACAACACAGACTGACCTTTGCGACGGCAAGTGTCTTTCATACTTCAACACTGCAACAAACTGTGCTTGCATCTTAGGTATGAGATACTTCGGCGAGCACAAGAAGGGCACACTCACAATCGCTTGGGCTGTTGCTAACCGTAACGGTTACGCTTCTTGCCACGGCGGTCAGAAAGAGTACACACTCTCTGACGGCTCTAAGTACGTTGCTTCTGTATTCGGCCTTTCAGGTTCAGGTAAATCAACTATCACACACGCTAAGCACGGCGGTAAGTACGATGTAACTGTACTTCACGACGACGCTTTCATCATCAATACTGACACTTGCTCATCAGTAGCTTTAGAGCCAACATACTTTGACAAGACAGCCGACTATCCAACAGGCTGTCCTGACAACAAGTTCCTCTTAACAGCTCAGAACTGTTCAGCAACTCTCGACAACGAGGGTAAAGTAACTCTCGTAACTGAGGATATCCGTAACGGTAACGGTAGAGCTATCAAGTCAAAGCTTTGGTCACCAAACCGTGTTGACAAGATCGAAGCTCCTGTTAACGCTATCTTCTGGATTATGAAAGACCCAACAATCCCACCGGTTGTAAAGTTAAAGGGTGCTTCCCTTGCTTCTGCTATGGGTGCAACTCTTGCTACAAAGCGTAGCTCTGCTGAGCGTCTTGCTCCTGGCGTTGACCCTAACGCACTCGTTGTTGAGCCATACGCTAACCCATTCAGAACTTACCCACTCGTAAACGACTACGAGAAGTTCAAGAAGCTCGTTGCTGAAAAGGACGTTGACTGCTACATCATCAACACAGGCGACTTCATGGGTAAAAAGGTTCAGCCTAAGGATACTCTCGGTGTTATCGAGGCTATCGTTGAGGGCACAGCTCAGTTTAAGCAGTGGGGTCCATTTGAGGATATCGAAATCTTCGAGTGGGAAGGCTTTGTTCCTGACCTTAATGACGCTGAGTACGTTGCACAGCTCAAGGCTAGAATGACAGACAGACTTAACTTCATCGCTTCTCGCGACACAGTTAAGGGCGGTTTCGACAAGTTCCCAGAGGATGCTCTCGCAGCTATCCAGAAGGTTGTTGATCAGATTGAATCACTCTTGATTTAATCATCTTGTAGGGGACGGCGTCCTCGACGTCCCGTTTCGGGAGGGCACAGAGACCCTCCCCTACAAATTAACCTACAATAAATAACGGCGTACCTGAAATACGGTACGCCGTTTTTGTTTTCATCTGGTGGATATAACAAAAAAGGCTCCCTTGTGTAAAGGGAGCTGTCAGCAAAGCTGACTGAGGGATTGTTTTACAATACTGTCTATGTATTCACACACACCATAAAAATTCTGATTAACCTGATTATTAGGTATACGAACAACAGTGATGCCATATTGTTCCAAGAATTTGGTTCTTTCGGTATCTTTTTCAATGTTGACTTCGGTATAATGTTGCGAACCATCAAGTTCAACAACCAACTTAGCTTTTGCACAATAAAAGTCTACAATATATTTACCGATTGGTTTTTGTCTTAAAAATTTAGTGTCATAACCTTTCAGAAAATCGTACCATAAGTGACGTTCTTCTTTTGTCATATTCTTGCGGAGGTTTTTTGCTAAACCAACATTATTTTTATTATGTTTCCTATCCATAACAATCTCTCCACCGCCCTTCGGCGGTCCCCCTCTCTTTACACAAGAGAGGCTATTTTTCACTATACACAAACTCTTCTAATATGTTTCCGTCATTGTCAACGATAGCCAGAGTATTTTCATCCTTGATTTCAAATGTATATGTCTTTCCAATTGGTGCACTAGCTATTAGTGTTCCATCTTGAACAGTATACGTACCATACTCAGCATACGACATCGATGGACTAAAACTGTAAATAAACGTCATCTCCTCTGTATCCAAGTAAAGACAAGGGTCGGCATTCCCCTTAAATTCTTCAGGAACTTCGATGTAACCCATACCTATGGAATCATAATTTCCTGTCTTTAACACGACTTCATCGTTATTCGTTCCACATCCACAAAACAATGTTGCAACACAAATAACAACTGCTAATAATAAGCTAATTTTTTTCATAAAATCACCTCATTTACAAACTATCACGCATACCCATAAGTTACTAAAACCCACTCGCCGTCTTGTTCTCGACCTAGGTACCAATCCCAAGTGTAAATATCATTAGGAGTCCACGCACCGCCACCTTTTACTGGGGAACGAAACTCAGAATAAAACACAAGACAGTCAACAAACTCTTCTACATTATCGTCTTTAAGTGAGTTCACATATGACAGTTCATCAATGCATTTTTCGTCGCCTGCATATTCAAGGGAATACAAAACGCAACCGTCAAAAGAATGAAACTCATTTAACACAGCCTTAGCCGCAGACTCAATATCATCGTTCGAATACATTTGCGACTCACCGTAATCTAAGGTATAGTCACTCGTCTTTGCACACGCAGTAAGCATAAATAAAGAAATGGCAATCAAAACAATGGCAATTATTCTTTTCACTTCTCCACTCCCTCTCTCCTATATAAGAATAATAACACGCATAAGTGTTGAAATCTATAAATAAAATGTAAATATAAAGCTATAAACACAAAAATTTCCTACTAAAATTGGTTGACAACTCAAATACTCAAGATTATAATGTACTAGTGAAGACTCGGCTTTTGTGGAAAGCCTAAAAGGGAGAGCACGTCATAGACTGAAAGCGTGCTTAAGGCGAGTAGTAAGTTTGGGAACACTTCATAGGAACACCTACATTTTAATAAAAAGCGGATGTGTTTTCACATCAACACGGGTGGCACCGCGGGTTTTATCGTTTAACTCGTCCCGAGAATAGGCATACTATTCTCGGGATTATTTTTTTGCAGAAACTTTGTAATACCACTTGTAGGGGCGACCATTGGTCGTCCGCCCATCAAACAATAAACAATCCTTAATGGGAGGTAATAAATTTATGTACAGAACACTATTTTGTAACGACATACGTGAGAGTCACGTTGGCTCTACTGTTAGTCTTGCAGGCTGGGTTGACGTTATCCGTGACCACGGTGGCGTTATCTTCGTAGACCTTAGAGACTACACAGGTATCACACAGGTTGTCGTTCACGACGAAAAATTACTCGAAAATGTTAACCGCGAAACTGTTATTTCAGTAACAGGTGTGGTTGAAAAGCGTGACGCTGAAACTGTCAACGAAAAAATTGCTACAGGTAACGTTGAGCTTGTTTGTGACACTTTAACAGTTCTCGGCAAAAGCACAAATATGCTTCCATTCGAGGTTTCAAACTCTCGTGCTTCCAAGGACGAAATCCGTCTCAAGTACCGTTACCTTGATTTAAGAAATCCTAAGAACCACAACAATCTTGTTATGCGTTCTAAGATTATCCGTCATCTGCGTAACAAAATGGAGGAGAAAAACTTCCTTGATATGCAAACCCCGATTCTCACCGCATCATCCCCTGAGGGTGCTCGTGACTTCTTAGTACCATCACGTAAACATCCTGGCAAGTTCTACGCACTCCCACAGGCTCCACAGCAGTTCAAGCAGTTACTTATGGTATCAGGCTTCGACCGCTACTTCCAGGTAGCTCCTTGTTTTAGAGATGAAGACGCACGTGCTGACCGCTCACCTGGTGAGTTCTACCAGCTCGACTTTGAGATGGCTTTTGCTACACAGGAAGAAGTTCTCGACATCTGCGAGGACGTAATCTACGATACATTCAAAACTTTCTCAGACAAGAAAGTTACTCCTAAGCCATTTAGACGTATCACATACGCTGACGCTATGATGACATACGGCTCTGATAAGCCTGATTTACGCAACCCACTGACTATCTGCGACTTGACAGATTTCTTCGCTAATGTCGCTTTCCCTGCATTTAAGGGCAAGCCGGTGCGTGGTATCGTTGCTAACTGTCAGGGCAAATCTAAGAAGTTCTTTGAAGACTCCTTAAAATACGCTACATCTACAGAAGTAGGTCTTGGCGGTCTTGGTTACATCACACTTAAAGAGGGCGTATTCGCAGGCCCTATCGCTAAGTTCTTATCAGACGAGCAGAAAGTTGAAATCACTGAGCTTACAGGCGTTAAAGAGGGCGAAACACTCTTCTTCATCTGTGACGATAAGAAAAACGACACAGAGAAAAAGGCTGGCCACATCCGTACATGGTTAGCTTCCCCTTCACAGCTTGACTTAATCAGAGATGACGCATTTGAATTCTGCTTCGTTGTTGACTTCCCTATGTTTGAAGAAGACGAAGAAACAGGCGAAACAATCTTCACTCACAACCCATTCTCTATGCCACAGGGCGGTATGGAGTCACTTCTTACAAAGAAGCCTGAGGAAGTTCTCGCTTACCAGTACGATTTAGTTTGTAACGGCATCGAGCTTGCATCAGGTGCTGTAAGAAACCACGATATCGAAATTATGAAAAAGGCGTTTGAAATCGCAGGCTACGAAGAGGATGAACTCAAAAAGCGTTTCAACGCACTTTACACAGCGTTCCAGTACGGTGCACCGCCACACGCAGGTATGGCGCCTGGTATCGACCGTATGGTTATGCTCCTAACTGATGAAGAAAAAATCTTAGACGTTATCGCGTTCCCACTTAACGGCAACGCTCAGGATTTACTGCTCGGTGCTCCTAGTGAAGTTACAGACCAACAGCTTGAAGATGTTCACTTGCTCGGCAACGGCTCTGCTTTAGCTCACAGAGGTGCTAAGACTTCTGCAAAGGGCGGTAATGCAAACAAGCGTTCAACATTCTCAAACGCTCAGCAGTTAAATCAGCTTTCACTTTCTGACGAAGAAGAAGCTGTTATGCAGGGCATTTTCGAGTCAATGAAGAAGAACGAAGAAGCTTTAAAAGCTGTTGACACAGAAAGCACAGAGCCTATGGTTCACGTTATGGAAATGACAAACGTACTTCGTGAAGATGAACGCAAACAGCCGTTTAGCCGTGAGAGCTTACTCGAAAGTGCTCCACAGCGTAGCGACGACAGTTGGGTCATTCCACGACTTGTAAAGTGAGGTGTGTAAGATGAAATATTATATGGCTAAAATTTCAGACAAAGGAACTGTTGCAGTTGATGATACTATCCTTGTAAAAGACGAATTATCTTGTGCAGGTTCTCATATATTAGACGGTTACAAACCGCTTTTCTCAGCAGAAGCTGTTGAGAGATTAATTGCTAAAGGCTACGAAATCGCCGGTAAAACACACGTTGGAGAATTCGGTTTAGATTTAGTCGGCGAGTTTTCATACTACAATGAGCTTTCAAGTGGCGAAAGCTTAAAAGGCTCTGCCGCTGAGCTTGTTAAAAGTGGCGAGGTTAAAGCCGCTTTAGGTGTAGATATGAACGGCTCAACTCGTCGTGCTGCTGCATTATCAGACGTTTCATTTTTAAAGCCTACTTACGGCACAGTTTCACGTTACGGTGTGATTTCTTGTGCGGCAAGCGGCGAGCAGGTTGGTGTTTACGCTAAAACTGCTGACGATATCGCTGAGATTATGACAGTTATTGCTGGTAATGACACAAAGGACGGCACATCTTTAAGAGAGCAAAGCTACACATATGACTGTAATGAAGATATAAAGGGTTACAAAGTCTGCATCGTTAAAGAGCTTTTCGACAAAGCTGACGATAAAACAAAGGCAAACCTCACAGCATACGCAGAGAGCCTCAAAACTCAGGGTGTAGAAGTTGATTTAATCTCCCTTGATTTTGCAGATAACGCTAACACAGCTTGGCAGATTTTAATGTGTGCTGAGACTTGCAACAACGTTTCACGTTATGACGGTGTTAAATTCGGTCATAGAAGTGAAAATTATAGAAATATCGACGAGCTTTATGTAAACTCTCGTACAGAGGGCTTCAACTTCTTAACAAAAACAGTTATCCTCTACGGTTCAGATGTTCTCTCAAAGCATCGCTACGCTGACTGCTACGACAAGGCACTTAGAGTAAGACGTCAGGTAGCTGACAAAATGAAAGAATTGTTTTCTAATTACGATGCTGTGCTCACTCCTGCTTGCACTAAAACAGAGTACGCACAGTACGATATAAAGGACGCTTTCACAAAAGTATTTGACGAGAGCGTATTCACAGCAATCCCTAACCTAATCGGTACACCTGCTTTAGTTACAAATGGTGTACAGCTTATGGGTAGTCATTTTAGTGAGAGCAAATTACTCTCAATTGCAAAAAAGAGCGAAAGGACAGGTGAATAATTATGGCATATGAACTCGTAATCGGTCTTGAAACTCACGTTGAATTAAATACTAAGTCTAAAATCTTCTGCTCTTGCGGCGGACACTCTTCACCTATTGAGCCAAATGACTGTGTATGTCCTGCGTGCAGTGGTATGCCCGGTATGCTCCCTGTTATGAACAAGAAAGTTGTTGAGCTTGCCGCAACAGCTGGTCTTATGCTCAACTGCGAGATTAACCGCTATACAACATTCGATAAGAAAAACTACTACTATCCTGACCTTCCTTGTGCTTACCAGATTACACAGCTCAACCACCCTATCTGCGTCAACGGCTTAGTTAAAGTTAAGACAGCACAGGGCGAGCGTGACATCAGAATTAAGCAGATTCATATGGAAGAAGACGCAGGCAAGCTCGTTCACGGCGGTAACTCATCATTTGTTGACTTCAACCGTACATCAGTTCCGCTCATCGAAATCGTTACTCAGCCTGACTTTAGATCACCTGAAGAGGTTGTAACATACCTTGGCAAGTTAAAGTCTATGTTTAAGTCAACAGGTATCTCAGAGTGCGAAGAAGGTGCTATGCGTTGTGACGTTAACATCTCAGTGCGTGAAGAAGGCACTGAAGAGTTCGGTGTTCGTACCGAGATTAAAAATATGGCATCATTCGAAGCTATCGACCGTGCTATCCGTTATGAGGCTCAGCGTCATATGGATGCTCTTGAGTTTGGTACAGAAGAGCTTGTTCAGGAAACTCGCCGTTTCGACGATGTTACAGGCAAGACATCAGCTATGCGTAACAAAGAGACCGAGGCTGACTATCGCTACTTCCCAGACCCTAACTTAATGCCAATCGTTATCGATGACGAGTGGCTCGAGCAGATTAAAGCTAACAAGCCTGTAGCTCTTGATGAAAAGGCTGAGGCTTACTCCGAGATGGGCATTTCCGACAAGGAAATCGCGATGCTCATGAGCGAGCACACAGTAGCAAAGCTCCTTGACGATGTTATCGCACTCGGCTGTAACGGTAAGGATGCCGCAGCGTGGATTTTAACTGACTGTGCTGGTATTTTACGTAAAGCAGGCTTAAAGCTCAAGGATTTAGCTATCACAGCAGACGGCCTCTCTTTCCTCATCAAAAAGGTTGAAGAAGGAAAGCTTAACCGTGGTGCCGCTAAGAAAACTCTCATCGCTGTAATTGAGCAGGGTGCTGACCCAGTACAGTACTGCGACGAGCAGGGCTTCCTTGTTGAAGTTGACAACTCTATGATTGAGTCAGTTATTGACAAGGCTATTGAGTCTAACCCACAGGCAGTTGCTGACTACAAGTCAGGCAAAGAAAAAGCGTTAATGGCAATTTTTGGTGCTTGTATGAAAGAACTCAAAGGTAGCGGTGATCCATCTACAATCCGCACAATGCTTATCGAAAAACTCAAAAACTAAAATACACAGGACCGCTGAAACTCGGCGGTCCTGCTATTTATCGTAGGGCACGGCATTTATGACATTCCGCCCACCCGCAATCACAATCCGTAGGGAACGGCGTTTATGACGTTCCGCGTGCAACTGCACTAAAAAAGCCTCCATCAATTGAGAAAGGTGGCAAAATCCCCGATTTTTACGGAGGGAGAGAAAATTTATATGACAATAAAATTATACGAAAATGATGCTTACATAAAAGAATTTGATGCGACAGTTCTTTCTTGTGACGAGTGCAAAAACGGCTATCTTGTAACACTCGACCAAACCGCTTTCTTCCCTGAGGGAGGCGGACAGCAAGCAGACAAAGGCACTATAAACGATGTCGATGTCCTTGACGTCCAGATAAAGGACGAAATCATCACCCACAAGGTTCATAAGCCGTTTGAAGTCGGCACAACCGTCAGCTGTAAAATTGACTGGGAGACTCGTTTTGCTCGTATGCAGGGTCACACTGGCGAGCACTTAGTGTCAGGCATCATCAACACAATGTTTGGCTACGATAACCTCGGCTTTCATATGAGCGAAAAGACAATGACTCTTGACCCTAGCGGACTTCTGACCCCTGATGACATCAAAGAGGTTGAAAGACGAGCTAATATGGCAGTATACGAAAACAAAGCCGTCACAGCCTACTACCCTGACCCTGAAAAACTCCCTACTCTTAACTACAGAAGTAAGCTCGATTTAACCGAGGGTGTGCGTTTAGTCACAATCGACGGCTATGACACTTGTGCGTGCTGTGCTCCTCACGTTAAGAGCACAGGCGAAATCGGACTCATCAAAATCATCGACTTCATCCAGTACAAGGGCGGTATGCGACTGACTATGGTCTGTGGTATTAACGCTTTTGAGGACTACTGTGCACTGCACGATGACTCAAAAAAGATGATGAACCTGCTCTCAGCTTCTCGTGATAAGGTGCTCGAGTTTGTAGTGAGAGACCACGATGTAATCGGCTCACAAAAAGCTGAAATCAACCGCCTGAATGCAGAGCTGTCAAAAGCTAACCTCGAAATCGTAACTGTTTCAAACAGCCTGTGCGGTTTCACAAAGGGTGCGTCATTTGACGATATGCGAGCACTTGTCAACGAAAACATCGACAAAGCAGAGTTTGTCGCATTTTTCAGCGAGGGTGACAACGGCGACTATTCATACATCATATCAAGCCAAACCGCTGATGTGCGTGATACTGTCAAAGCTTTAAACGCAAAGTTTTCAGGCAAAGGCGGTGGCAGACCAAACTACGCTCAAGGAAAGATTGTCGCAGATAAACAGTCTGTCATCGACTTCTTTGAAAATCAATAAAATATGTCACACCCGTAGGGGTCGGCGACTCGACGACCCGCGTGCGACAGCACCCACAGATTACAACCCGTCGGGTACGGCATTTATGACGTACCGAAAATATCATAGCACAACAAAAGCCCTGAGTTTTCACTCAGGGCTTTTTATTCGGACGAATACTGTTCGCCCCTACAATAAATATCACTTCATAATACCTGTTGTATACTTGTAAGCAAGAACTCTTAAGCACGCTTTCTGTAAGGTAGTTTTATCAATTGTGCCATCATTTACAGCATCCAGAATTGATGTATACGCATCCTCTACGTTATCAACCATAACAAGGTCGTTGCCTGCAAGCACCGCCTGAACATAAACGCTTTTATCGTTTGCGTAGTAGCTGTAGTCAGCATTATTCAGGTTATCTGTCATAATAAGACCAGTAAATTTCAGGTCGTTTCTTAAAGTTTTGTGGATATCTTCTGACAGAGATGCAACGCACTTATCATCAAGAGAAGTATACAGTACATTTGACACAAGCACACAATGTGCGCCTGCGTTGATACCTGCCTCAAATGGCTTGTAATCAGTAGAAACAAAGACAGACTCTTCTCTATCGTCGACTACAACACTCTCGTAAGAATCAGGGATTGTGCCGTAACCCGGGAAGTGCTTTAGTGCTACCGAAACGCCTTTATTCTGGCTTAAGGTTGTAACCTCGCTTGCATATTTTGATGTATCATCAACAGTACCGCCAAGCGAGCGTGAATACATAATCTGTGTGTAATCCTCAGCCATATCAAGCACAGGCGATAAATTCATATTGATGCCGACAGAAGCGAGCATTGTAGCTTTGCTTGTTTCATTGTCTTTTATCGCATCCAAGCCGCCTTCTGCAAAAATATCTCTCGGGGAACTGAATTCATACTCAGGAAAAGCCTCTAAGTCGCTTAATGCTGTCACAGCTCCGCCCTCTTCTTCAACCGCCATAATCATAGGAGTTGAAGCGTTATTTTGGTGCTTTTCTATAGCAGACTTAATTTCATCAGCACTCATAGCGTAGAAATTATCGTCCTCGTAGTAATAACCCGAAAGAGCGTATCTGGTCATCAAGGTTTCTGCGGTTTCATCAAAAGGACAAGAGCCCACGATAAGCTGGCCGACCATCTGCTCATCAGACATCGACATCATATACTCATATGCTTTGTCGTAATTTGCAGAGAAAATTCCGCCGTCTTGAAACTCAGCAGGACACTTTGTCAAAGCTTCTGTTTCCACTTTTTTATCGTCGGTCTTAATAGTTGTCGGTGCTATCTGGTCAGGTGTAGCCTCGTTTTCTTTAGTAACGTCGATAAAATGGAACAAGCTGACTGAAAACAAGATAGCCGAAACCAGAATAATAACAACACTGGTAATCCAAAACTTTTTCATTTTAGCCTCCTGAAAGGTTAAATTTTAACAATTATTCGCATAAAGAAAAATATCTATACCGATACATTGTGATTATAACACTAAATATTGCATTTTTCAACACTTATATTACAATATATTGACTTTTGCGACAAATTAATATATTATTCTAAAGGTTACGGAGGGATAAAATGAACAAAAGAAAAATACTTTCAAATATAGCCTTACTCACAGCCGCCCTTGTGTGGGGCTTTGCATTTGTATTTCAAGAGCAAGCGGCACAATATGTCGGCACCTTCACCGTAAACGCGACACGCTCACTGGTAGCAACAGTTGCGTTAATTCCGCTGATAATTTTCACTTCCAAAAAAAGCGGTCGCCCTATCTTAGAGCGTACAAAAGCTGACCGTAATTTGATGATAAAAGCGGGTGTGCTGTGCGGAACCTTCCTGTGCCTTTCATCATCACTCCAGCAGTTCGGAATTTCAATATATCCTGACACCGCGGCTGTGTCTGCCAGAAGCGGCTTTATCACCGCACTTTACGTTATCGTCGTGCCTATAATAGGCGTGCTGTTTTTCAAGCGTAAGGTTAACATTTCTGTGTGGATAAGCGTATTTGTAGCGGTAGCAGGACTTTACCTGCTGTGCGGAACACAGGGCTTTTCGGGCATATACTTAGGCGACATACTTGTTCTGTGCTGTGCGGTTTCGTTCTCGTTACAGATACTGTGCGTTGACCACTTTATCGACAGAGTCGACCCTGTAAAGCTCTCAGCCATCCAGTTTTTCACCTGCGGTATTGAGTCGCTGATATTGATGTTCATTTTCGAAGACCCTACTATGTCAGACATTATGCTTGCATCAAAAGCAATTTTATACCTCGGTATAATGAGTTCGGGCGTTGGCTACACGCTCCAGATTATCGGACAGAAGTTCAGCGATAACCCTACAGTTGCATCAATTTTAATGAGCTTAGAGTCAGTTTTTGCAGCACTTGGCGGCTGGCTAATCATGAACAAAGCTCTCACAGGTGTTGAGATAATCGGCTGTGTTGTGATGTTCTTAGCGATAGTTTTAGCTCAACTCCCTGTCAAAGAAAAAGCAAAGGAATAAATTCGTAGGTTACTTCAACCTAGATGTACCGCGTGCGTAAGCACCCATAAAACAACAAAAAAGGCACTCTGTTTTAGAGCAGAGTGCCTTAACTTTTGCTTATTTATAAATTCTGATGAACGGGCCATCGCTTGGGTTGAGCCAACCTAGCAGCTTAATAATATCGTCGTGTGAAAGACCAATACCGCCCCATCTTGTCGGGGTGTAGCTGACGTGGATGAACTTAGCACATCCCTGACTGTGGTCAACCGGGTCGCGGTTGTAGTTTAGCACAATAGCATACGGATAGGACTTTGTGAATTCGTAAAGCCACTGAGCTGACTCCCAATCCTGAGAGTCTGTTGTGTCCATCCAGCGGTTATAGTAGGCTGAGTTCGGGTCAGTAATCCAGTATTCATCACCAGAGAACTGAGTGTAATCCATCGCAGTACCTGGATTATATTCAGTACCAAAAGCGTACTCAAGACGGAAAAGTCCAGTCGGAGTTTTAGCTTCATACGGTGTGACCATAGTGTCTGCACCCTCTTCGCCGATATAACCGTTAAGCGGGTCAAATGCAGGAACAAATACACCCGTCTCGTCCTGCTGGTAGCAGTAAATCTTACAAGTAAGAGTTTCGTTGTCAACATGGGCAAAAATCATCTGTCTTACCTTAACATCCTCTAAGTCCATACCGCTATCGCTCAAAAGTTGCATAAAATCGTCATTCTGCTTCACAGGAGGCTGAGTTGGAGCCTCTGTCGGAGCTTGAGTCGCTGAAGTTGTAGGAGCTTCAGTAACAACTGTCGGAGCATCAGTAGCGGTAGCCTTGCTTAAAGCTGCATCAAGCGAATTGTAAATACTGTCGCCGAATGTAAACACCACAACAAGCGATGCAATCACAACAAATGTCAGCACTGACACGAGCACCGCCGCCTTTGTCTGTGAGGACGAGCGTTTTTGCTTGTAGCTGTGAGCACTGCGATAACGCGACTTATATCTTCTTCGGTTTTTAGTTCTGTCATTTTTATATGCCATAGCACATCTTCCCTTTATAAGAAAACTTCTTTTAAGAAAACTTACTTTGAAATTTTACACACAATTACGGTAGCGTTATCCACACCGCCGCTTTCTTTTGCAAGCTCAACAATTTCCTTTGCGATTTCATCAAACGGCTTTTTATCGTATAGCATATCACAAAGGATTTCCTCGAGCCCCTCTTCGCCTATCATATCAGTAACACCATCAGTGCAAAGAACGTAAACATCGCCAGTTTTGTACGGCCCTCTCGCGATATACGGATTGAGTCCGTTTTTATCAGGAGTGCCCAAAAACTTAGTCAGCGGAGCTTTCCCCGAAAAGCCCGGAGCTACGTGGTCTTGCGAAATTTTCACAAGCTTAGTTTTAATCAGCTTATAAATCGGACTGTCACCTGCATTTAAAACGTAAATCTCGTCCCTGTAAAACTGAATCATCGCCGCAGTTGTACCCATAAGCACAAGCGAACGGTTATCGCTTTCTTCTAAAATTCGACTGTTAAGCATTTCAGAAAGCTCGTATAAATATTCCTCAAAGCTGTCCTTGTTTTTAACAAACTCAGCGGTGGTTTCAGCCGCAACAAGCGAAGCTATCTCGCCGCAGGCCTCGCCGCCCATACCGTCAAAAACAGCAAAAACCTCATTTTCAGAAGACTTTACCTTACCTGAAAATACAACATCCTCGTTGTTGTCGGGGTCGAGTCTGAACTTTTTGTCGCAGTAAAAGTTGTCCTCGTTATTCTTCCTGACTTTACCTACAGTACAAGCACAACCATACTCAATAGTATATGTCTTTTTCACACTCTCACCCTCCTTTTGAAAAATTTTGATAATAATATTATTCTATTCCTGATGATACAAAAAAGCTCTCGGGTATCTCAGCGTTTGCCTCTTTGAAATCATCCATTTTTATCTCAATAACATAGTTATCGCCGTTAACATTATAGCTAATATTAACAAAGCTCAAATATCCTCTGCTGTCGATAGTGTAAGAAATCTCAGCATCAACATTCTTAAGGCTCTCCCTGCTGTTTTCGATATCAGCCTTAAACTTACTGAATTCGTTTGCACTTGTATATGCAGGGCCAATATGACTCAAAATAATATCGAACACCTTGTCCATTTCAGGAGAAAAGGTTACTGTGGTTTCTTCGTTTACTGTTTTCACCTGCTGATGCAACACACCGTTTACGTTAGATGGTCTTGTCAGCTCCTTAATAATGTCCTCGACAGAAACTTTCAGCTGACGTGCGGTAAACTTATCGTTTGTCTGAGTAAAACGCACGGCTGCACCTGCGTCCAGTTTGCCCCTACGATAATCGTTGTAAAATCCGAAAAAGTCAAGTGCTCTGTCGGAATAATCTTCAGTTGTCCATTTACCGCCGTAGTAGTTGCCTCTGACAGCCTTCGAATCCTTAGCATAGGTAACCGCGTCGTAATCGTAGCCCTTGTACACTGCGTGGTAAACAGACTCAATCTTTCTGTCATGAAGGTCAAACTCAATCGCACCGTCATACACCATATAGTTTTCATCGTTGACCTTAGCTTTTATTACATACGAAAAGCTTCCGCAGTCGAAATTCTTGCTTGATGCTTTGTTAAACATAACAAAGGTGTTGTTCTTGTAATTAATAGCGAACATCGAAAGAATAACAGCAACAACAAGCACCAAAGCCACAATTACAAAAGCAGAAAACTTGATATACTTTTTAAGTTCAAAGCCCTGAGGCTCATCGTCTTCGTAGTATCGCTCACTTTTAGGAAGCGATTTTCTTTTTCTAAAAAAACTTGCCATTTATTTCACCTTAACATAGTATACCCCAAAATATACTACTGTCCTTATTATACATATAAAATTATATCAAATATGCGTACATATTGTCAACATTGATTGTACCGAGAAAACTGATAAAAAACAAAAATACTCTTGCACATAGCATTACACGATGATACAATCTAATTGTAAACACTCTGGTTTAATATTTCACGGAGGTAATATTATGCGTAAATCAAGATTTTTTGCATTATTGACAGCTTTTGCACTATTACTGACCATCGTTTTCACCGGTGTATCAGCAAATGCTTCGCTTCTTTACGGCGACGCGGATACCGACGGCAAAATAACTGTTATGGATGCAACCTTAGTCCAGCAAACACTTGCAAAAATCACAACAATGACACAAGAGCAGGAAAAGCTCGCTTTAGTATCGGGTAACGATACTCTGACTATTATGGATGCGACCTTAATCCAGCAGTACATAGCTAAGATTCTTGACAAATTTCCGTGTATGGAGGACGAAGTGACTGATAAAGAAACTATCAATAAAATTGACACAAATATAACTGTTCACTTTTCTAACAACGAAAATTGGGCTACCGTTTACGCTTACATTTACAATGAAAAATCAGGCGAAGCTCTTGCTGTGTGGCCTGGCACCGCTCTTAAAAACAGCACAGTCAACTCCTACGGCGAGACAGTTTACGCTATCGATGTCGATTGTTCAAAATACGACCGCATTATTTTCTCTAACGGCACCGACCAGACAACCGACACTCCTGTAACCGTTACAAGCTCAGGCTACTTTATACAAACAAAGTTAAACGGCAAGTTTGTAACCGGTGTTTATCCATACAACCAAGACAACGAGGGCACTATTAAATACGTCAACCTTGAGTACTCCGAGGGTTACAACAAGCAGATTACAATCTGGACACCTGTCGGCTATGACCCTGCAGACACTACAAAGAAGTACTCCGTGCTCTATATGACTGATGGCCAGAATCTTTTCGGCGATAAGTCTACAATGTCAGGCTACGAATGGGAAGTTGACGAAACTGTGCTGTCATATATGCAAAACGGCGGTGACGGCATTATCGTTGTCGGAATTGACAACTCAAACTCAAAGCGTGATTCAGAGCTCACTCCTGATTTAGGTGATGTTGTGCCTAACTACAACTACGGCGGTTTTAAAAACGGCACAGGACAGGCGTACTCCGACTTTGTTGTAAACACTGTCATTCCTTATATCGAAGCTAACTACAACACAAACTCAATCCGCGGAATTATGGGTTCATCTTCGGGTGGTATTGAAGCTTTCTATATCGGTATGGAGAATATGGATAAATTCTCCTACATCGGAGCACTCTCGCCAGCCTTCCTGCTTTATGATGAAGAAACTTGGGACGCGTACTTAAGTACACTTGATTTTTCAGACAAAGATGCTCTCCCACGCGTATATATCCACAACGGCAACAGCACAAAGGACTCACTAGAACAGGAGCTCTACCCTAACGCTGTAGCTATGCAGGGTTGGATGGAAAACAGGGGTTATCCGTCTTCCCTTATCAGAACTGTTGTTGACAAAGACGGTACCCACAGCGAGCTTTTCTGGGCAGTGTGGTTTCCTGAAGCATTATCATTCGGCTTAGGCTATTAAGACTCTTTCAAAGGACACAGACCCTACAATCTTATCCCTACACTTTCTCTGTGTAACAACCCTTATTAATTCACAATTTGTAGGTACTGCGACCATCGGTCGTCCGCGTACGAAGCACCCACAGAACAATAAATATTTTCGGGACGGGAAACCCGTCCCCTACAATTTGAAAGCAACCCTACTCGGACGCTTAAAACAAAAAGGCACTTCATTTTAGAAGTGCCTTAACTTTTGCTTACAATTATTAAATTACAACAACGGTGAGAACACCTTCATAATCTCAGCGAACAGACTATCAAGAAACGATAGTGTTGCATCTTTTTTAGTAACAGCCTGTGATTTTTCCATTGTATCCACAAAGTCGTTTTTCATATCAGCAATACTCTCGGTGTTGTACATCCACGCACCACACTCAAAGTGATGTACAAGCGAACGATAATCAAGGTTAATCGTTCCGCATACCGCGAATTTATCATCGCTGACAAAGCTTTTCGCGTGGATAAAACCCGGTGTATATTCGTACACCTTAACACAGCTATCAATAAGCTTTATGTAGTTAGAACGTGTCATAAGGAAAACTGCTTTTTTATCAGGAATATGCGGAGTGATAATTCTTACATCAACTCCCCTTCTGGCTGCATTACACATTGCATTTAAAAGCTCTCTGTCACAAATCAGATACGGAGTCGTTATGTAAACATAATCCCTTGCACAGTTAAGCATATTGATATAAACCGTCTTACCGATATCCTCGGTATCAATCGGACTTGGTGAATCGCCAAACGGCACAACATAGCCCTGACCCTTATCTCCGCCCTTGCTCATATAAAGATACTTATCACAGTCAAGCTGACGTTCGTTCTGCATATTCCATATTGAAATAAACAACGCCGAAAGTGATTTTACAGCTTCACCCTCAATTTTTACCGCGGTATCCTTCCAGTGACCGTGCTTAACGTAAGCATTTATATACTCATCGGCAAGGTTAATACCGCCCGTAAAACCAACCTTACCATCAATAACAGTGATTTTTCTGTGGTCACGGTTGTTATGGATGTGTGACAAAATCGGCTTAAATTTATTACAAGGTACGCAGTTGATGCCCTCTTTCTGAAGTTGCTTGTAAAAGTCATCAGGTAAGGTCGCGATACAACCGAGGTCGTCATAAAGCAGATAAACCTCAACTCCATACTTCACTCTGTCTTTCAGCACCTCAAAAATCGGAGACCACATTTTTCCTTCTTGTATGATAAAATACTCCATAAATATGAAGTTTTTCGCCTTTTTAAGCTCGTTTATCAAATCAGCGTGAAAATCCTCTCCAAGCGGATAATAAGTAGTTTTCGATTTATCAAACACGGGCATATTCGCACCAACCTGCAGATATTTCGCCTGTGCATACGCATCAATATCAAGCTTTTTGAGCTTCTCTATATTGTTTGTCTGGGCAAGATGAGGGCGAATTTTTTTCGCCGATTTCTCAAATCTTATGTAGTCCTTCTTGCTTGCTTTGTTGTTTGATAACAACAAGAATAAAAATGAACCAAAAATCGGAATCAAAAGCAATATTACTAACCACGGTAGCTTGTTTTCGGGGATTTCATCACGATTTAAAATATAAAGCAGCACAACAAAATAGAACACCCACGCGACAACCGCAATAGGAACAAATGCCTCGAACAGCCATCCGAGAACTCCGACTAATATAGCAAACTCAGCGAGTATCACAACAGCTCCAAGAAAAAATCTTGAGCGTATAAATCTCTTCAAAGCATCAATCATAATAACCTCACAATAAAATCTAACTTACCAAGCATTATACCCCACTTTTCTACAAAACACAACAAAAAAGGACACCGAAAAACGATTATGCAAGAGGCAATTTGCTAACACAATCTTTTATCAATTCATCCTCTTCCCATTTTATCGGATTGTTTTCGATATATTGCCATCTACTCAAATAATCGCGTTCATCACGTACAATATGGTCGTAATATGAACGCTGAAAAATATTTTCTCCAGCTTCCTTATTTACAAAGCGTTTGAATGTAGAAACAAACGACGGGATTGTTTCATTCGTAGGGGATGGCGACTTCGACATCCCGCTATTATATACACTCACCAAAATATGAATATGATTAGGCATTATGACGTATTTATCTATTTTTATATAATCATATACTCTGTTCATACATTCAAGGTTTTTCTCAATAATTTCACCATATCTATATAGGAATATTCTCGGGACGTCGTGGTCGCCGTCCCCCTACGATTTTGCTGAACACAGGTTTTCTATCTTTGCTACAAATTGTAATATAATACACACCTGCACTACTGTAGTCATAATCTTTCAAAGGATTGTTTTTTCTTTTAGGAAGTTCCATAATCCTCACCAAATCAATTCTATCATACTCATTATGATTTTATCAACAAAAAAGGACACCGATTTCACTCGGTGTCCTGATTTTTATATCACATCATTAAGGTGTGTATGTATAGGTAGCACAGTTGTACTTTCCGTTTGTCTGGGTTGTTGTGTAGTAGCCCTGATTGTTGGTTGCTCCAAGTGTGAGGTCAACAGTCTGTGTACCTGAGCCGTTTGAGAAGATGATATTGTTATACTTGCCTGTTGGAAGTGTAATCTTATAAATCTTCTGTGACTGGCTATTAGTACCAACGTAATCCATAGCCTCACCCGGCCAACTGTTGTTGCCAGAATCACCCCATACATAAGCGTAAACTGAGCTCCAGTTTGGAATGTTTGTAAAGTAAACGTCGATTGAATCGCCTACATCACCGCTCGAAGTACCGCCTGTTGCTGTAATAATATCAGTAAGCTCTTTGTAAAGTGTGCTGAGCTTATTGTAAGCAGCAGTTGATGTGTCACCTGACTTTTCAAGCTCCTTGACATACTTCTTAACAGCCTGATACTGGTCGTATGATGAGTAAGCGTAGCTTCCCGAAAGCTCTTTCTTAGCAGTTGAAAGAAGTGTAGCAAAATCGTCAGCACCTGTTACTGCTGCATCCTCATCCAAAACAGCAACAACCTCATTGAGCTCAACAGGGAACTTATCAAAAATCTGAGCAAGATACTGCTGAATTAAAGTAGCGTCCATAATTGTGAGCTTATCGCTACCTGCTACCATAGCGTTTACAAGGCCCTCGTCTGTAATAGTCTCGTGCTTTGCAAGGTGAAGCTGAATAAGAGTAGCGTCTGTGATAGCAACCTTGCCGTCGAGGTCAGCATCGCCGTAAAGGTTAGGTTTCTTAGTTGGTTCCTGTGTTGGTGCAGGAGTAGGAGCCTGAGTTGGTGCAGGAGTCGGTGCCTGTGTCTCAAGAGCTGATGTTGAAGTCTCGATAATATATGTGCAGTCAGGCATAATCTCGTTTGAGTAGAGGTTAGCACCGTTGAAAATTACACAATTGTTGTACACATCAACAAGATAACCTTCAGTAAGACCTAAAACCGGATCTCTGTTAACAGAACCGTTGATAAGACGTCTTACACCACCAATTGCACTGTTGTGCATCATAACGGCAGAAGTGCCGTTGTTGTCCGAGTAGTTTAAGTGAGCAGAAAGCTCAAGGTGAGTATGACCTGTTACAATGATACATTCCTTGTATGTTTCCATAAGCTGTACAAATCTCTTTACACTAGCCTGTGATGTTGTCATACCAAGGTCATAGTAGAATGGGCTTGACGCCTTATCGCCACTGCCCCAGCCTTCAATGTTAGCGTGCTCAAGAATAAAGATATTTTTACCGTCGCCGTGGTATTTTTTGAGTAAGCCCTCAAGCCAATTGAGCTGAGTAGTAGTGAACTGGTCACCCTGATTTGAATAGAAACCGCCTTCCTGAGCCATAAAGATGAAGTGGTCACCTGTTGTCGGCTCAGTGATTTCAAAGTAAGCCTTGTTAGCTTTGATAGATTCAGCCTTGGAGTCAATACCGGTGCCTAAAACGAAAGGACCATTAAGCACAGGAGCACTGCCCTGCCAGTTAACGTGAACGTCATGGTTACCGTTACACTCCCAAACAGGATTTGAGTAGCTTGAATCAGCTAAAATCTTCTGATATCTCTTGTATTCAGCGGCATATGTCTGACCGCCATTCTGGTCATTAACGATGTCACCTGATGAAACAAGGAAGTCAACGTCTCTTTGTGAGAAGGTCTCCAAAGCCTTAGCCCAGTGAGTTTCATCGTGTGGATATCTGCTTTCGCCGTATGAGTCGTTAGCAAGCTGTGGGTCAGAAAAAGCACCAAAGTTGTAGATTGCGTTTCCTGTATTTAAAATTTTATTCTGTGGGATAGCGTATGTACCTGCAGCCGCACTCACATTTTTGTTGCTTGGAACAGAGCTGCCTTTGATAGCAATAACCTGTGTTGCCTTTGGCGGAATAGCTGTGTGGTCAAGCATCTTGTATGTGCCTGTGCTACCGGATGCAACGTTTAAGGTCGCGATATATCTGTAGCCGTCAAGTGCCTTTGTGTTGTCCGCCCAATAAAGGTAGTAGTTACCTGCCGATGAGCTGTCGTTTACAGTAAGGCTGATTGTTCCCTCAGCATAACCTGCTTTACTTGCTTCATCACCGCTGAAAGAATAGCTAAGTGTTACACCGCTGGCAGCAGTAGTAACAGAAGCTGTAAAAACAAGCGAAGTAAGCAAGGTAAGCATCGCAAGGATAATAGCGATGGTTTTTTTCATTCTGATTACCTCCTGATAGAAAATCGTAAAGCATAAAAGCCTGTTACAAAAGGCGTGATATATAAGCATATAAAGGCACGTCTTCACTCTAACATATATATTTTAACATAATACCGAAAACAAATAAAGGAATTTATCGCTGAATATGTACCAAAATTTCGACCCTGTTTTTGTGCAAAAAACACCCACTTGGTTGCCCTTTTTTATCAAATAGATTGATATATAATATCACGATTATGTCTAACATGCATAAATTGCCCAAAAAATCGACTCTATTTTTGTCTATTTTTAACTTTACTTTTTTTACAGCTTGTGATATACTCATTGTATCTAATTGTAGGTTTTTATTATGTTTCTATATGGAGGAGATTATTATGAAGAAGTTATTTTCTATTGCAATCGTTGCTGTTATGATGCTTGTAATGGGCACTGTTTCCGCTTTTGCTGAGGTTAGCCCTACAGCTAAGCCAAGCGTAGACGATCCATCAGGTCCTTCAACATCACCACAGACAGGCGACGTTGCTGTATACTGCGGTTCATTTGCTGTATTAATGACTGCTGCTACTGCTGTTCTCGCTGTTAAGAAAATTAAAGAGTAATTTTACTGCGACTTAAAGCTCCGCTTAAAGCGGGGCTTTTCTTTTTTATGCTCTTCTTCATTGACATACATTACTTGCAAATGTATAATTATTGTGTATAGATATTTTAAATCATTAGACGTAAAAGGGAATATATTATGAAGAAAAAATCAGGAAAAATCATCTGGGTCGTTGTGCTTATCATAGCTATTTTGCTTTTCCTGCTTTGTGCAGGTTACCTTGTTAAGTACTTTTTCTTTGACCCGTCACAAACAATAAAACGACCAACCGTCACAGAAAGTGTTTCAAATTCAACAAGTGATGAAGAAACTGTCGCTCCTACACAAGCTCCTACCGAGCGTTTCAAGGAAACTACCGCGAAGCTCGATGAAACCGAAACCGTCAATTTTTACGAGCTGATGGAGATTAACCCTGACATCTACGCGTGGATTTACATCCCGAACACTAATGTTGACTACCCTATTGCCCAGAGCGAGAAGGGTGTCAGCGACAGCTTTTATCTTGACCACAATGTCTATAAGAACTACCAATTCTCGGGAACCATTTACTCTGAAAAGCAAAATGCCAAGGATTTTTCTGACCCTTGCACCATCCTTTATGGTCACAATATGCTAAACGGCTCGATGTTTGCCTCCCTCCACAACTTCAACGATAAAGAATTCTTTGATAATAATAACACTATTTTTGTATTCACAGAGGACAAGCTTTACACCTACCTTATCTACTCAGCGTATCAGTACGACGACAGACATATCTTGAATTCGTTTGATATGAACGACGCTTCAAGTTTTAGGGAATATCTTGACTCAACTTTGCTACAGCGTCCGTATTACTGCAACGTAAGAGAAGATATCAGACTTTCAACTGATGACCGCATTTTAACTTTGAGCACCTGTATGAACGGTGGCGGCAACGTCAGATACCTTGTACAGGGGGTACTTGTAGATGAACAATACACCGAATAATGATTTCGAGGCAACAAAGCCGATTGTAAAAGCTCCTGAGAATTTACCAACACAGCAGGAGCTTGACGCAATTGAATATATAACCCCTCCCACAAAAGGCAAGCGTAAACATAAATACAAATTCTCAAAACACAGAAAGCATCACGTATCACAAACAACAAGGAATGATGCTGAAGATTTCGTATATGCCCGCCCTCACAGCTCTAAGGAGAGAAAAAAGAAAAAGGCTTTAAAGATATTGATTATCATACTTTGCGTGATTCTCGCACTCGTAATCGCCGCAGCTTCTACCCTCTTTATTTTCAATCAAATTGGTAAATCAGCGATGCACAATTACGACGAGATGACAATCGAGCCTTCTCCTGAGCTCGAAAATGTTGAAGATATTAAGGATTCCGGTAAAACCATAACCTACAACGGCAGCACATATAAATTCAACGAAGATGTCGCAACCGTTGTGCTTATGGGCATTGATACCAAGGACTTTGAAACTCCTAGCCTTGAGGTGGGCGAAGGCGGACAGGCTGATGCTATCTACATCGCTGTTATTGACACTAAAAACAACAAGGTTTCCATCCTCGGCGTATCGCGTGACTCAATGGTAGACGTAAATATTTACAACACAGACGGAGAGTTTGTACGCACAGAGAATATGCAAATTTGCCTTTCTTATGCCTATGGTGATGGCCATCACACAAGCTGCGAAAACACCACACTAAGTCTGGAAAGACTTTTCTACGGCTTGCAATTCAACACATACTTTTCTATAAATAAAAAAGCTGTGGAAACTCTGACCGACGCTGTCGGCGGTGTTACACTCACAGCCCTTGTAGATTTTACATCTTCATACTATGGACGCACTATTTCTGCTGGCGAAACAGTCACCCTGCACGGAAACGATGCAAATATGTACATCCGCTCCCGTGATTTGGACGAGCTTGATTCCAACAACGACCGTATGGCTCGCCAAAAGCAGTTTATGACAGCGTTTTTGTCACAGATTTGGGATTCTGCAAAAGCTAAGCCTTCTGTTATAACCGACTTATACTCGACTATCTCAAGCAACTCAACCACTAACCTTACCCCGTCAAAGATGACCTACCTTGCATCAACTGCGATTTCATCGCTTGGTTCATACACGGAAATTGAGTTCATCAATGTACCCGGTCAAGTCACTAAAGGTGAGTACGCCGAGTTTATCGTTGACCAAGACGGACTTATGGAAGTTATGCTTGACTTGTTCTATATTAAAGTTGACTAAGCTTTTACAAAGCAACATAAAACCCCGCTGATATAACCAGCGGGGTATCTTTGTGTATTTAAAAACTAAATCTTTCTGATTTCAGAAATCTGCGGTAACTCGTGATAAATCTTAACGTACTCACTTGGAGCACAGCCATACACACTTTTAAACACGGCAATAAATGACTTTACACTAGGGAATCCGTTTGCAAGTGCAGCGTGAGTTTCGCTGTCATTATTGTTTTGGATATCAAGCAACGCGTTTTCAAGTCGCACAAGATTCAAGTAGTTCTTAAAAGTTTTCCTTGTGCTTTGTCTGAAATAACGTGAAAAATACGTAGGAGTAAGTCCAACATAAGACGAAATATCATCAAGGCTGATTTTTTCCTTGTAGTTTTCCTTTATAAAGTCAATAGCCTTTTTAGCATATTCAAGGTCATCAGACGGTTCGTGATTAGACACATTTTCTTTCTTAATTCTGCACTTAGTAAACAGAACCATCATAATCTGCATCATAGCACAGGATATTTTAAGTTCAGAAAACTCGCCCTTATTTTCAAGTTCGAAAACAATAGCTTTAAGCAATTGTGCAATACGTTGCTTTGCCTGCTCGTTCTTCTCAACATCAAGCATATAGCTCTCAAAGTCAGGGAAATAAGCCTTGATATAGTTGTACGAGAAAAGCACAACAAGGTATTTGACTGGTTCGTCAGGAGTCTTACCGCAAGTCTGGTGAACATCTTCGGAATTCACTACAACGTACTCCCCGTCAGAAATATCCCTATCTACATTATTCTGCATAGTCCACATTCTGCCCTTGACTATATAGTCAATCTCCAGATTCTTGTGCCAATGTTTGTTAGTAAAGCACTCGCAACCCGGTTTCTCGTAAAGCATAACCTTACCCGGCAGATTGTTGTCAGCAGTGACAATTTCGTATTTACATCGGTAACCGTTTGACATAATATCACCTCGTAATTTATATAATAGCACATTTTTATGATATTTGCAAATTTTATCTTAAAAAACTGTTATTGAAATGATTTCGGGATTAGTGTATAGTAGTATCATAATTCACAGGAGGTACATAAATTGAAGAAAATCCTGTCACTTTTTATATGTATAATACTCATTCTATCCCTGTGCTCGTGCTCCTACCTAGAGGATTTGACTCCGCACAAAAACTACGATGGCGAGCTGATAGTCCACTTTATCGACGTCGGTCAGGGTGACTGCACTCTTATAGAATCCGACAACCAATTTATGCTTATTGACGCGGGCGAAGCCGAGTATGGTGCTACAGTGTGCCAATATTTAGAAAACAACAATGTAAAAACCTTAAGCTACGTTGTCGCCACTCACCCACATTCTGACCACTGCGGAGGACTCACAGAAGTTATCAACACCTTTGAGTGCGAAAATTTCATAACCGTAGAAACCGACCAGCAAACCAGAAGCTGGCTTAATGTACTTAACGCAGTCAGCGAAAACAATGTTAACTACATAGACGCAAAGGTAAACGCTACCTACTCTTTAGGAGATTCGACCTTTGAGATACTCGGACCACATTCGAGTAATTACGAAGAGTATAACAACTTTTCAGTGGTTATTAAAGCAACCTTTCAAAACAACTCCTTTTTATTTACGGGAGATGCAGAAAGACTTGCAGAACACGAAATGCTCGACTACGGCTCCAACCTGTCAGCAGATGTGCTCAAAATTCCTCATCATGGCTCATCAAGCTCCAGCAGTAAGGAGTTTTTATCTGCTGTATCGCCAACATACGGTGTCATCTCCTGTGGATACCAAAACGAATATGGACATCCTCACAAAGAGACGGTAAAAAGCTTGAACGCACTTGGTGTTACTATCTACCGCACCGACATCTTGGGGACAATCGTAGCCACATCCGATGGCAACAACATAGAATTTTTCTATGAAAATACCGACGAGAAGGTTGAAAAGCCAACTCCCGTTTCCTATATCGGCAATAAAAACACAAAGAAATTTCACCTTGACTCCTGCAACGGAGTAAAAGATATAAAAGCAGAAAACAAAGTACAATTCCATTCACGCGAGGATGCCTTAGAAAAAGGCTATTCCCCGTGCAAAACCTGTAACCCGTAATTTATTATGATTGATAACAACATCTGCGTCTGGGACGCGTTAAAAAATGCAGAAAAGCCCATCATCCTCTACGGTATGGGCAACGGTGCCGACAAGGTGCTCGACGAATTTAATAAAAGAAACATAGCCTGTCACGGAGTTATGGCAAGCGACGACTTTGTCCGCTACCAGAATTTCCGAGGATTTACAGTAAAAAAGATGTCTGATTTTGAAGAAGAGCTAGGCGATTTTATAGTCGCTTTATGCTTTGCGTCTTCCCTACCTGACGTTATGGAACACATTCGCTGTGTAGCCGCTTGTCACGAGCTTTTAGTTCCTAATGTCCCTGTCTATGGCAGCGAGATAATCGACGACAGCTTTATAGAAAAATATAAAGACGATATTAACAGAGCCTACAATCTTCTTGCTGACGATAAATCAAAGGAAGTTTTTAAAAACGCGTTAAACTTTTTATATAGCGGAAAGCTTTATTATCTAACAAAATCAGACAGCGACAAGTACGAAGCTTTCCTCAATATTCTCAAGCTTACAGACAATGAAAGCTACCTTGATTTAGGAGCATACCGCGGTGATACTGTTGATGAATTTTTGCACTACACAAACGATTACCAAAAAATAGTAGCAGTTGAACCTAACCATAAAAACCATTCAAAGATGATAGAACACTGCAACAACCTTTCGAATTTCACCGCAGTAAATGCGGGAATTTCGGATATTAATGGCACAATGCTTGTAACAAAGGGCGGTGGGAGACAATCCGTCGTAGGCGACAAAAACGGCATAGAAACCCCTGTTACAACAGTAGACTCCTTAAGAGAGGCTCACGGCAATTTCACCTATATCAAAGCTGATATTGAGGGTATGGAACACAAAATGCTTGATGGGGGTATCGTAACACTAAGCGAAAAACCGAAATTAAACATCGCCGCATACCACACAAACAGCGACTTTTTCACTCTTCCTTTAAGAATTAGCAAAATAAATCCCGAATACAAAATCTATATTCGAAAGCATCCTTACATCCCCTGCTGGGATTTAAATTTATATTGCATATAACAATAACCACCATTCAAAGGTAAAACTTCGGATGGTGGTTATTTTATTAGCATCTCAATATTCACATAAACACAGTATATAAGCAGGCACGCAATAGCACAATATACTATGATATTTTGCCACAAGCATAAATCCTTATTGCCTGTTTTAACATAGTCTATGCCCATTTTGGTAAAGCAAACTGCAAGCGGTATCAAAAAGCAGAACAAAACAGGTTGAGCGTAAAAAGCTCCTTTAAAATCAAGCTGTAACAAAGCTACCGCCATTCTTGAGGTACCGCATCCCGGACAACACAGCCCTGTAACTGTTCGAAACGGACACGATATTCCAATGTCAAAAATCCTGACAACAGCATAATAAAGCAAACCGACCGAGACTGTTAGTACAATCCCGGTCAAAAGTCTGCATAACCTGCTTTTCTGCTTACTCTTAGCCCTCAACACACTTGTTGATTGTATCCTGCATTAAGCAGTAGTTAACAATACCAAGACCAACTAAACCTAAGACAAGGTAAAGAATTGGGCTGTTGCTTGAAGCAACGCCTCTGCCGGTTTTGATAGCATCAACGTTCTCACCCATCTTGTAGTACCAGAACCAACCGTAGATACCGCAAGTGATAAGTGTGAGTAAGAACACCATAGCACCTGATGTTGCGTTCTGCTTACCTGCAAGTGCGTTGAGCTCATCGTTAAGCTTAATCATCCATACGATACCGTAGATACCGCAAGTAACGATTGAAAGTAAAATAGCTACAACAATATTTCTTTTCATAAATAAATACCCCCTTTATTTATTACGCACAGTATACACTACATATGGTATACTGTCAACAAATCCACCACAATAACATTATTAATGTCAATTTTTATCCCTGTTTGGTGCTAAATTTATCAAGATTATGGAAGACAGTACCAACGCGATACCAATATAGCCAAACGGAAACTCAACCGCTTCGTTAAACACAACAACACCCGTAACTGTAGCAACAACAGGCTCGATAGACGCAACAATTGAAGCAGTACTCGGCTTAATGTATTTTAATGACAGAGTATATGTAACATACGGCAAAACCGATGATAATACCGCAAACAGCACACAAAACACTAAGCTGTGCAAATCCCTTGTCATAACCTTAGCTACAGGCTTGACATCTATTACAAATAATGATGCTAAACCCGAAAATATGAATGTATACAGCGTGATTGTCAGCGGACTGTAATTTCTGTTTAAAGCAAGTCGCGAAAAAATCGAATACAACGCATAGCACACACCGGACATAGCACCATAGATTATCGCAACAATGTTTATCTCTGTGCTGTCTGTTAGCACTCCGGTAACAAACAGGCATCCTGAAAATGCCAGTACCAACGACACGATTTTTACGGCATTTAGCTTTTCTTTGAACAAAAACACCGAGAATATCATAACGAATATCGGAGCAGTATAAAGCAGAACCGATGCCATCGACAGCGAACTTAACTCAATCGACTTAAAGTAGCAAAAAGAGAACGTCGCAACGCTAAGCACTCCGGTGCCAAGAAAGCACCACAAATCTTTTAGTTTAATCTTAAATAATTTTCTGTTGAATATAAGAGCAAACAAGCTGAACAAAACGGCTGATATCACCATTCTTATAGCCACAATTTGCATCGAAGAAAGCCCCTGAGCTTGCAAAGAACGCACAAAGTACCCTATCATACCCCAAAGTGTTCCTGCCACAACAGCGAGCAACAAAGCAATTTTTTTCATTATTTAACCTTCCAGCATCAGTTTCATATATGCACACGCGGGTGCCATATCGTACAGCGGTGTTATCCCCTTATCAAGCACACTGCTCATTGAGTAGTAGTTCGCCTTGCCCGATTTTAAACCGCAAATATAAAGAGGAACACCCTCTTTTTTACATTTATCAATAAGTGTTGTAATACACTTATCGCTGTTTGAAACCGCACACACAGAGCCTGCGTGATAGGTACGATGAAGCACCGCGTCTAAGCCTTTAACATCAATCCTGCTGTAATCTAAATCAGGGTACGGCATAATTTGCATAATTTTCTTAGTAAAGCTAAGGTCAGCTTTATCTACAGAAACTCTGTGTGTCTTTGTGTTTTTATCCTCACGCAAGGCTATAACACCATTTATATATACCGCAAAAGCACCGTCAAGTGAATAAAAATCATCGCTTAACGTATCACTTTCGAAAAGGTCAGTCGCACGATGAATATAAACTACACCGTCAGCATTTCGATATGGAACATACACGCCGTTTATGCCTTGCTTGATAAAGTTTACACCTGCGATAAAGTTATCCATACCGTTAGATTTTTCATCCTGCAGAGACTTGTCAGCCGCAACAACACAGATAGGCTTTTGCACATTTGAAAACAAAAGGCCCAAAAGTGCTGATGTGTAAGCTAAAGTGTCCGACCCGTGGGTAACAATAACACCATCATAAAGCTCGAAATCAATGCTTTTAAACGCCTCAACAATTGTTTTGTAGTCCGAAAGCTCAACGTTCTCGCTCAAAATATTTATGGGCGACAAAACCTCAAACTGAGTTTCTTTATCAATCTGGGTGTATTTGTTGAGTACCAAAAGCTTGCCCTGAGGACGCACATCAATAACTCCGTCGTCAATCACACTCGCGATTGTTCCGCCTGTTGTAAAAAGTAAAATCTTCATAAAATCACCGCTATTAGTTTACCACAAGAAAGGGTGTATTACAACAAAAGCTCAGTAAGAATACCGAGCTTTTATCGTTAATTATTAATCTTTTAGATTAAGCATTAGTTTAAGTTTGAATGGTGCCTTATCAGTAACAAGTTCTAGTGTTGCACTATCATAACTATATTTGCTACCAATAATATTGCCATCAACCTTATACGCACAACAAATCTGCATACCCTCTAAATCAAACAGAATAATTGAATTCAACATTCTACACACGAGCACAAGATACCTATCTTCTATCTCGATCAAACTGCTAAGTATATCATTTTTTTGGTGGAGATAACTATTAATAGGATTCGCCTCTGATAATTTTTCATCCTGCAGACACTTTTCAAAATCACAGTATGTATTTTTAAATGGTTCTTTATCAACTTCTCCGTTAAGATAAAACGCACCGTTTTTGTAATACAACCAATATTTTTCTCCTACATATATTCTTTTGTAGATAAACCATCGAGTCGGAAGATCTGTAACCTCCATATCACTTTCTGAAATGATATTCCACTTTGCAAGTTTTCCATCTTTCGGATAACATGAATATGCTCCGAAATACGAATCACTGTGTGTTACATCACATAATTTCTCAGGCACATCAGGTTGTGTATTGTTTATACCGGTCAGATCATATTGATATAATATGTTATCACACAAAACAATATTTAGTTTTTTTGAATCTTCACCAAAACACACTTTATATGCCGGACGCCACAAAAGATCTATATACAACTCCTCTTTTGCTGTCTGCAAATCAAAAACGTGTACACTGTCATTTCTCCACAACAAAAGCTTTTTGCAGTCATCCGAAAAAGCTAACTTTAATATGTTATCTATTATAGAAAGTTTGAGTTTATCAATGCTAACGATAGCTTTATCATTATTATCAAAAACTGTTATTGCGTTTTCACTCTCGTATGCCACAGCAGTTTTTCCGTCTTTAGCAAAAGCAATTATCGTTGCACGTCGAGGCTCTTTTCTTGACAATATATCTGTCAGAGCGTAATTTGATAATAACTCTGTAAATACTATGTCATAATCCATCATGTTATTGATAAAACAAGACGCCTTAAATATTAGTTTTATAGCTTTACCGATTGAATACTTTGATTTTGTTGTAAGCAAAACATCTATAGACTCAAGCACATTTCTTGACAAGTGCATACATTCAGCTAATTCGCCAGGCAACTCAATAAACTCATTGAGCTCCACAACCTGTACTCCATCAAATGTGCTTATGCATATTGAAGTATCTTTTTCTTTCCATGTTGCTTTTATGATATTTGGTATACTAAAATGCATCATCTTAAGGCTGCCCAACAAATCTATACATAAAATCATATCATGGTATACGCACAACATGTAACGGTTCCCTATTACGTTATCTTTTATTGATTTAATCATAGGTGGGTGTAAGTATACACTAGTGTTATCCTGTGCATCAAAAAGGACTATATACGCATTTGATTGTTCTCTCATACACAACCACTTATTATCCTTCAATCTATATAAACTAATTTCATATATGGATTCCAAATAGTTTGCTCTTGTTACATTTCTAATTTTGGATATATCTTTTCCATTAGTCACATCAAATGCAATTATATGTCTACGAACACTCTTAATATATACCCATCCTTTTTCGTCATCAATACAAAATATACATTTGGACTTTGATTTAAGTTTATACTCATACAACAATTGAGAATTCAAAATATTATATGCACATAAATTTTTCTCTGACTGAAACAGTATTGTATTAGCTTTTGAACTATATACAATATGTGGCAAACTGGTTTTAGATTTAAACTGCGAGACTATTACAGGTGCATTACTTTTTAAATCTAAAACAAATATATCCCCATCATTTGCAATGACAGCTATGAGCTCATTACTAAGCCATATAGCCTCTTTAACAATACGAACCTCATTGTTTTCCGGCTCAAAGTAAAGCTTACCTAACTCAACACTCGATATTCCATCACATACATAAATATAAGAATTATTCAAGACTAAGTACTTTGTGCCATCCTTGTTCCATCTGATTATTGACTCAACCGGATATGGAAAATGAATATATCTTTTGCTATCTAATTTTTTTGAAGTTATTAATGAATCGACCTCTATCAACCCAGAATTATTTGCACACGAAAAAAACTCACCCTGATAACAGTTTAGCATTTCACGATTACTTTGAAGACAGCTATAAATATCTACCAAACGAGTCACTTCTTGAGTTCCTTTGTACAAACCAATAACATACTGTAGATCCGAAATAACTGCGTTCACAAGTCCGGTTTTGACACATGCATCACTATAAGTAAAATCACACAATAACTGCATAAGTTCTTCATTTCTACCACGACTCTTAAGCATGGTTGAAATCATCAGTATCTTTCGTACATTAGGCAAATTGGTTTTGTTCACATAGTTTTTTTGATCGCCATAATAGTCAATCAAAATATCTAAAGCCTTATCCAGATACTCCTTATACTCCCTAGAAAAAACACGATAGAATACAAGGTGAGCAAACTTTACCACGATATAGCCTTTTGAGCGACCAAGCGTCAAACAACCTTTCAAATCATAGAAAAGTCTGGACCACACAACAAATGGTAGTTTACTAAGGTTATGATGGTACCTGTCTTCCTGAGTGAAGTACTTCTCAACTCCATCAAACTTGAACAACAACACCTGTAATTCTTCTTCAGTAATACCGTATGGTGTAGCCGCAATGAGTGCAAGAGCACACAAAACTAACTCTCTGTTATGACCATATTTTAGAAACATATCAGAAAGATATTTCAATGCTATTGTTTCTGCCGAATCCGGCAAAACAACATTCTCGTCAGATGAACGCCAGCCAGTACACATCTGTGCCATCAGTTTAAGTTGGAGTGGTGTAGTACCGCATTTGAACGCTGTGCTTATTATTTTTTGTTGATTTTCATTAGCTATTTGTCTGTTTTTTGATTTAAGCAACTCATAAAAGTTATTATGACTTTCTTCTGAATCGAACCATTCAATTCTTAGTTTTTTGTAAGAAGGATCAGAAAAACGTTCCACAATACGTTGATCAGCACAAGAAACAACAAGCTTGACGTTCTCAGGTAATTTTAAAGGCAAAACTCTCTCTTTGATATCTTCGATGTCATTGAACATATCAATACCGTCTATTACAATCAAAACCTGCTCTTTTTTGGGTATAGCGTAAATTGCGTTGTAAAAAACCTCTGAAATATTATTTTCATTTATACTTAACGATTTTGAAATAGCAAATGCAGTTTTAATCTTTTCTATAATAGATTTGAGTGCATTAAGCAGAGTATAATTGTCTTCTGACACTCCATAAAATGAACAAAAATACTTTGTTTCTGTTTTCTGCAAAAATTCAGCAAGTAAAGTTGTTTTTCCGCTACCTGAATCACCTGACAGTATCATAGGAACACAATCATCGCTGTTTACATAATCCTGCAATTTTTGCATTTCATTTTTACGCTCAAAAATCAAGTCCGAGCTTTCATATATGTAGTCAAATTCAGAGTTTTGGTTTTTATTCTCCCTCTCTTTTTCCAGCCTATCTATTTCTGCATCAATATTTTTAATAAGCAATTGAGTAATTTCTTTTTCAAAAACCTCCGCGTAATCCGCTCCCCAGTGTAAGTGAATAATATTGTCATTATTATCACCTGTCATTTTATCGATAATACGTTTTTTCAGGTTATTTATTCTGCTTTGGTCATCGTCTCTTTCTTTATAGCCTGTTCTAAAAACAGCTATCGTATTATCACTTGCATCTTTACTATTCAACAAGCCTTCTATAATTTCTTGCTCGGTTGCCGAAGAAGTAATTTTCTTAAGTTTATCGTCGCTAAACTTAAGTTTATCCACTGCACAAGAAATCAAGGCCATCTGGATTTCTTTTTCCTTTTGAGCCCATACATTTTCGTCTATATACTCACCTGTACGGAATTTCAGATAATACTCTCCTCCAATTTCATTGGCATCAAAAATATACCACTGTGTAAGCAAATCGTATTGCTCTTTTGTCGCAACAGAAAGCACCTGTTCAAAATCCTCTTTCTCAATTTTTGTCGGAAGCGGTACCCAACCGTACCTTTCTCCAGCCATAATAAGAAAATTAGGCTTAGGAGAAAGAGTTTTGCATCTGTTTACTTCATCTAAACATATAGCAAGTGTGTTCTGGTTTATTGCTGATTCATTATTGATACCCCACCTGAGATCAATCAGCTGAAAATTATAACCCCTTTGCTGGCAATGCTCATCAACAATCGAAAAGATGTTTTCATTAAGAATTCTACGTTCTAAAAGAAAATCATTAAAAGTTGAACTTATGAACAATCTGAATGTTTTATTTAACATTTTTTATCTTCCTTTCTTTTGATTTTCCTTACCCTGATATGTGGTCTGCCAGCGTCCTTGTCATCATTGATTATCCCAAGAATTATAAGTGTAATCAAAAATACCACACATAAAATTATTGCCCATATTATAAAAAAAACAAACGCTTCAAACGACGATTGGAATAAATTTTTAGATTCTTTAGATAATAACCAAGGCAAATCGAATGATAAAAAAGTAAAAATCCATACAAAAATAAAAGCTAAGATGCCAATTACCCATAGTATAATGTTCAATACTTTTTTTATCTTGTCCCCTAATAAACACACCGGTGTGTAATATACAATACCCGAACTATTATTAATATCAGAAATGCCACTTTCAAACAGCTTACTATATCGTCTATAATTACCAGATTCATTTTTACCAAATACACTTAATAGCATTTTTAAAAGTAAATACGCTATAACAACTATTGATAAAACAACAAAAATTGTGATAATAAATATAAATACTCGTCCGACACTTGACGCTTGAACTAGCGTATCAACATACCATCTTGTGATATCATACTTCCTGAGATGATATATTAATGATGAGGTTCTAAACATACAATCATAACCATAGTTGTCAAAAGAAACATCATAGTAGTTTACTTTATTATTCTCAGTTTTTAATACTCTCATCGGAGCACCGGTAAACGCAAACTCTTTTATATACAGGGAGTAATCATCTTCATTGTTTGGTATATGTTTCGCATTTACAGCCTTAAGCTCTTTACACTCATAAAAACAATACGCACTTATAGTGTCGATACCCTCAGGTAGCACAATCTCTTTTATCCCGGAATTTGCAAACGCATACTCGCCTAAACTTAACGCTGTTTTAGGAAGTTTGACTTTCTTCAGATTTGTGCATCCATAAAATGTATCCTCACCAATTATTCTGACACCATCTGATATTCTTACGCTAACAATATCAGTATTATTTTCAAACGTTCTTGATAGCTCTACTATCGGGTATTCATCAATTTCAGATGGTATAACTACTTTCTTTTTACCGCCAATATATTTTGTAAGAGTGATCTCATCATTTTTTAGTAAATACTCAAACTTATCATTACTACCAAAAACTGCCTCTTCTCTATTATTCTCTTGATATTCGTTTATCTTATCCCAAAATTGACTATCTCCAAGGTTTACTTCATTACTTGCAGCTCCACAAGTAATAGACCAACATAAGCCCATAACTATAATACAAAAAAGGATTGATAATAATTTTTTCACACCCATTTTATACTCCTGTCTACCCAACATCAAACTTCTAATTCAGTCTATCTAATCTTATATATACTTCATTATATATACTTTTTTCACAATAAGCAATAATATAGTTGATTTCATAAAATCCTTGTATCACGTACTATTTACCAAAAACAAAAAAGGCAGAGAGTTTGCACCCTCTGCCTTTAATATTTAATGTATAAAATTACTTTTTTTGGAGCTCTTCCTTGATAACCTTCTCAATGCTTGGAGCTGTGAAACCGAAGATTTCAAGAAGTTCTTTAGCAGGACCTGAGTAACCGAAGCAATCGTTAACGCCGATTCTTCTTACCGGAACAGGACACTCAGAAGATGTAACCTCACATACAGCATCAGCAAGACCGCCGATAACGTTGTGCTCTTCAACTGTGATGATTCTGCCTGTTTCCTTAGCAGCCTTGATGATGATATCACGGTCGATTGGCTTAATTGTGTGGATGTTGATAAGACGAACAGAAATGCCCTCTTTCTCAAGATTCTCAACAGCCTTCTTAGTTTCGTTTACAGGAAGACCTGTAGCGATAACAGTGATGTCGTTACCCTCGTGTAAAGTGATACCCTTACCAAGCTCGAATGTGTAGTTGTCAGGGTCGTTGAATGATGGAATAGCAAGTCTGCCAAGACGGATATATACAGGACCCTGGTGCTCGATAGCAGCCTTTGTAGCCGCAAGCATCTCGTAGTGGTCAGCAGGGTTTAAGATTGTCATGCCAGGGATAGTACGCATAATACCGATATCCTCTAAGCACTGGTGTGTAGCACCGTCCTCACCTGTTGAAATACCGGCGTGTGAGCCTGCGATTTTAACATTGAGCTCAGGATATGCAACAGAGTTTCTGATCTGCTCAAAAGCTCTGCCTGTAGCAAACATAGCAAAAGATGCAGCAACAGGAATCTTACCGCAAGATGCAAGACCGGCAGCAACACCGATCATATTACCCTCAGCGATACCGCAGTTTCTGAATCTCTCTGGGAAGCTCTTCTGAAAAATAGATGTCTTTGTAGCTGCAGCAAGGTCAGCGTCAAGAACAACAATATCCTCGTTAGTTTTAGCAAGCTCACACAAAGCCTCGCCAAAACTCTCTCTGGTTGCTTTAGTTACTATCTGTGCCATAGCTTAACCCTCCAATTCTTCTAACTGAGCGTCGAGCTCTTTAATTGCAATTTCAAATTCCTCAGCGTTGCACGCTTTACCGTGCCAGCCTACCTGATTTTCCATAAAGGATACGCCCTTACCCTTAATTGTCTTAGCGATAATAGCAGTAGGAACGCCCTTAGTATTTCTTGCGTTATTTAAAGCCTCTTCGATCTGGTCGAAATCGTGGCCGTCAATTTTAAGAACATTAAATCCGAAAGACTCAAACTTCTTGTCGAGTGGTTCAACACCGCCGACCTGAGCAGTGGAGCCGTCAATCTGTAAACCGTTGCAGTCAACAAAAACTACGAGGTTATCAAGACCCTTGTGAGCAGCAAACATAGCAGCTTCCCAAACTTCGCCCTCTTCACACTCGCCGTCGCCCAGCACTGTGTAAACTCTGTAATCCTTGTTGTCAATCTTTGCACATAAAGCCATACCGCAAGCAGCTGAAATGCCCTGACCGAGTGAGCCTGTACTCATATCGATACCGGGTGTGCCCTTCATATCAGGGTGACCCTGAAGCATAGCACCAACGTGTCTTAACTTCTCAAGCTCCTCCATTGGGAAGAAACCCTTTAAAGCAAGAACAGCGTAAAGGCTAGGACAGCAGTGACCCTTAGATAAAACAAAACGATCTCTGTCAGCCCAACGTGGATTACTTGGATCAACATTCATCTCTTTAAAATAGAGATAAGTGAAAATGTCAGCAGCAGACAAAGAACCGCCCGGATGACCTGATTTTGCGTGGAAAGTACCTACAACAGCACCTCTTCTTGCTTTAGTAGCAAGAATTTTCATCTGATTTGTGTCAGTTGAATTCATCGTTTGACCTCCTCAAAAGATAACGTATACTTAGTTCACGTTAATTCTAACATACAAAATACGACGTATTTTTCATTTAAGAAAAAAACAGCAAAAAATAAAGTTTAAATAATATTGAAAGAATGAACAAAAAATTGTATAATTATACAAATCGTGAAAGGAATTAATAAAATGTTACTTGCTATAGATGTTGGAAATACTAACATAAAGTTCGGTATTTATGACGGAAAAGAGCTCCACAGAATCATCAAGCTCTCAACCGACAGCCACAAGACCGCTGACGAATTTGCGGTCGAGCTTTTCACATTGTTCAAGGTTTACTCTGTCGATGCATTTTCTATCGACAGTTGTATTATGTGCTCTGTAGTGCCTCGTATTACAAATCGACTCAAAGCCGCTGTAAAAAGTGTTACAGGTGTTGACGCTCTTGTTGTCGGACCCGGTGTAAAAACAGGGGTAAACATCTGCATCGATGACCCTGCAACCTTAGGTGCCGACCTTGTAGTAGCCTGTGCCGCTGCTCAGTCTATGGTAGATGTTCCGTGCATTGTAATTTCAATGGGCACCGCTACCGCTATGTTCGTTGTTGATAAAGACAAGCGTATGCTCGGCGGCACTATCGCTCCGGGTGTATCAATTTCGCTCGATGCTCTCACCGCCCACGGTGCATTACTTCCGTCAATCGAACTCAAAGCTCCGCAGAACATCATCGGCAAAAACACCGATGACTCAATTAGAGCAGGCGTTGTTATCGGCACAGCGTGTATGATAGACGGTATGATTGAAAAAGTCGAAAAAGAGCTTGGCTGTAAATGCTCCGTTGTTGCAACAGGAGGTATAGCTCCGATGATAGTTCATAGCTGTAAGCACGAAATCATCTTAAAAGATGACCTTATCTTAGAGGGCTTACGCATTATTCATAATAAGAATTCATAAAAATGTATAGGGAGAGTCTTAGTGCCCTCCCAAAAACGAGACGTCATAAACGCCGTTTCTTACCAAATACGTCTAAATTTGCGTTTCATCCCTTATGGGAGAGACAGCAGGAGGTATAAATATGATAAAGACAAAAGAAAAAACAATCAGGTTAGTAAGCTTGGGCATCTTGAGTGCAATAATAATTGTACTTCAGGTTATCGCTACTTACTTTCCAACCAAACCGTTCGCTATTACACTCTCTTTGATTCCGATTATTATCGGCTCCGCTTTATTCGACGAAAAGGCAGGAGCATTTTTAGGCGGAGTTTTCAGTGTAGTTGTAATCACAATGTGTGTAATCGGAGCGGATGTAGGCGGTGCGATGGTCTGGAACGCCAATCCATTTTTGTGCGTACTCGTATGTATGACAAAGGGCGTTATGGCAGGCTATGTCAGCGGACTTGTATACCGCTTGTTAAACAAAAAAAGCCCTATAGCCGCTACCTTTGTAGTGGGAGTTTCAGCCCCTGTAGTCAACACAGGCATCTTCATTTTAGGACTTGTGCTTTTCTTTAGACCAATTCTCTCAGAGTGGTCAGGCGGTAGCGATATGCTGTACTACATACTCTTTGGCTTAACAGGCATTAACTTCCTTGTGGAGCTAGGCGTAAATATGGTTTTATGCCCTGTAATAGTTAAGATTTTAGAAGCTGTCAAAAAGAACATACACTAAAAACCCATAAACTTTTCGGAGGACAATATGAACGAGATTTCACCAAACAATTTACCTAAGTCAGCCTTTGAGATGATCGGCAAGGACTGGATGCTCCTCACAGCAGGAAACGAGCAAAAGTACAACACAATGACCGCTTCCTGGGGTGGACTTGGAGTACTGTGGAACAAAAACGTCGTGTTTGCATTTGTCAGACCACAGCGTTTCACCTTTGATTTTATGAACGAGTCAGAGTATTTCTCTTGCTCATTCTTTAAAGAGGAATACAGAAACGCTCTGAGCTTTTGCGGAAAATACAGTGGCCGTGATGTTGACAAAGCAAAAGAGTGTAATCTGACTCCTGATTTTACAGAAAACGCTCCGTACTTTGCAGAAGCAGACACAGTAATCATCTGCAAAAAGCTTTATGTTCAGCAGATGGATGAAAGCTGTATAATTGATAAGTCAATAAAGGCTAATTACAACGGAGATGATTACCACCACGTTTTCGTTGGCGAAATCGTCAAAGTCCTCAAAAAATAAAACAACATATCGATAACATATAAAAAAGAGAAGGCAACTAAGCCTTCTCTTTTTTGATATGTAGTTCATCTTCTTCCCACTTAAGAGGATTATTATCAATATAGGTGTAGTGCTCAAGATAATCTTTCTCATTTCTGATAATGTGGTCAATAAACGATTTTTGCCATACGCTGTGTCCAATTTGCTTAGACACATACCCCTTCATCTGCTTCACAACTCGAGAAATTGTAGGGGCGACCAGTGGTCGCCCGTCAATATTGCCTTCAATACTTAATAGGATATGCACATAATTAGGCATAACAACATAATTATCGATTTTAACATCAGGATAATATATAGGTATTTTGTGTATTGCCTCGTCTGCAACCTTACCGTATTTTGATAACCTTGTTTCTTGCTGGCGACCACTGGTCGCCCCTACATTATTCCAAAACAATGCTTTGCGGTCCTTAGTGCAGATTGTAACAAAATACACACCCGCACTACCATAGTCATAATCTTTCAAACGAATACTTTTTCTTTTTGCAAGTTCCATAACATCACCACATATATTCTATCACACAACAATTTTGGTATCAAATACCAAAGGCACGAAGCTTACTTCGTGCCTTCAATTTTTCTGTATTTACTTAACAACAATTGCTTGATAACCTAATTGAGCATAACGCTCATTTGATATCTCTTTGCCGTAAACCGATATGCCTCCGCTGACAGAATCGCCGAAATAGTAGTTCTCCTCATCAAAGCCACACAGCATCATACAATGCTCATTTTGAAGCCACGCTTCGGTGTCACCTATCTCATGTCTGGCATTTTCGTCAACATATTCTACAATCCACGAGAACTTCTCATACGGCTCATCCATATATGTAGTCGCCCACACCATAACAGGGATGTCTTTAGCAACATACTTTTGACACAGCTCATCAAGCGACACACCCGCCAGAGCTATCGCCTGTTTTGAGTCATCAACCGTGTGCAGATAACTATTCATACATTTAGCCATTGCAGGAGCGTTAATACCATAGCCGTAGCCGTTGTAAACATTTCCCGCAAATGCACAGTTCATATCAGGACCATACATATTTCCGTCTGAACCATAATAAACGTCGTAACATATAAGGTAATTATCAGCAAACTCATACTCTGTGATGTCATAACCCAAGGTCTGCAATAACATTGTACACGCATAGGTTTCACAACCTGACCTAAGTCCATCCTGAACAAGCGTAACAACATTTTCAATGTGATGCTCAGCTACAGTAGGCTCTTGCTTCTCCTGCTCAACAATAACATTGCCGTCTTGGTCAGTGCCCTGTGGATTTTTACTATCCCTGATTACACAATATACAGAAATAGTCAAAACAGAAAGCATAAGAAAAATTACCACCATACAAATAAAAAAACTAAAGGCTTTATTTCTCATATAGTTTCTCATTTCTTTTTATTGCATTATTATTGTGGATATTTGCTATTTTTCTTATTTTAACATAATAATCATTAATAAGCAAGCAATTAAGCCGTTTTGGATATTTTACAACCATACTAACACCCTTATATTATTCTACTATTGAACTCTTTTCACAAATCATATAAAATAAAAGGCGTAATAGCTCATATGTTATCATATATTGCCTATTGCATTGGTTTTCAAAGTTTGTTAAAATATTAACAGGTAAAAATAAGCTAGAATATTTTCTGTCTTATTTATAAATACAAACATCTCATTATCTATGGAGGTAATCATGGAGAATAAAACATACGATATCATTGATAGCGTTGAAAAGCTCGAAAGTGCTATCAAAAACATTAGAAAACAGCAGGAAGTTTTCGCAACCTACACACAGGAGCAGGTAGACAAGATTTTCCTTGCCGCTGCTTCTGCTGCTAATAAGGCAAGAATTCCGCTCGCTAAGATGGCTGTTGAAGAAACAGGCATGGGCGTAGTTGAAGATAAGGTTATCAAGAACAACTACGCTTCTGAATACATCTACAACGCATACAAAGACACAAAGACTTGCGGTGTTATTGAAGAGGATAAGGCTTTCGGTACAACTAAGATTGCTGAGCCAATCGGTGTTATCGCGGCTGTTATTCCTACAACTAACCCAACATCAACAGCTATCTTCAAGTGCTTATTAGCATTAAAGACAAGAAACGCAATCATCATCTCACCTCACCCACGTGCAAAGAACTCAACAATCGCTGCTGCAAAACTTGTACTCGAAGCCGCTGTAAAAGCCGGTGCACCAGAGGGTATTATCGACTGGATTGATGTTCCATCTTTAGATATGACAAATACAGTTATGAAAGAGGCTGACATCATCTTAGCTACCGGTGGTCCTGGTATGGTAAAGGCTGCGTACTCTAGCGGTAAGCCGGCACTCGGTGTTGGTGCAGGTAACACACCAGCTATCATTGACAGCTCAGCAGATATTTTACTCGCTGTTAACTCAATTATTCACTCAAAAACATTTGATAACGGTATGATTTGTGCAAGTGAACAGTCAGTTATCATTATGGAAGATAT
>JAFUIK010000017.1 GCA_017473955.1 Ruminococcus sp.
AGCAAAGCGAGATACTGCGGTATATCGCAAATGCTTAAGTTTTCGGGCACCCTTTCATCTGCGTTTGACGGCACAACCGAAAAATCACTGACTATATCTTTCAAAAGCTCTTGTCGTCTTGGAGAAGCCGAAGCTAAAACTATCTTTTTCATTACTTATCCTTTCAACAAAAGTATGCTCACTTCCGTTTAAAAACAGTAAAAAACTGCGTTGGACGCAATATCATTTCGATTATAGCACAAATACCATAAAAAACAAAGACAAAAATACAAAAATTCAACATAATTATACATCCTTTTTTATTTTGGAGCCGTACTCCTTTATTGCAATTAGTATTATAAAAAAAGATGTGTCCAAAAAACGGGACTTATAATCCCAAAAAACTTTCGCAATTACTGCTGATTATATAGCGATAAAACATCGTTAACATAAGATAAAAACTCATCTTTTGCACTCTTGGGCGAGATAATCTGAGCTTTATCCTTTAATGCAAAAAGCCAGCCGTAGAAGGTCGGGGACAGCATAACCTTTGTGCTCATATCAAAGGTAGAGTCATCATTTACTGTTATGAAAACATTTTTTGAAAACCTGTCAACCACTACGCCAATCAGTGAATTATCAAATCGTATCTTAATATCGGTCAGCTCACCGCCGAACATACCAAAAGTTTGCTTAGAGTAAACTGCCATATCAAATTTCTGGAACAGCTTTTTACCGTCACGCTTCTCTTTATGTAGCACTTCGACAGAATCCATTTTATCAACCCTGTAGTGTTTGATTTTGTCAGCCTTTGAATCATAAGCAACAAGGTAATAATTCTCGTCATCCCAGCAAAGTGCCCACGGAGACACCACATAACGCTCGCCGTTGTTGCGTTTTTTCTTCATTACCTTTTGGGAGATGTTTCCTGTTATCTCCCACTGATAATAGAAAAAGCTTATTTTATTGCCCGTATTTAATGCATCGTGCAGACTGTCGATGTTGTAGTAAACTTTTTCGTTCATCGTCTTAACGCGGTTAGACACAAACACCTGACGCTGAAGCTCTTTAGCCTCACTCTCACTTGCAAGGTTCTCTAGCTTTTTAATAAGCTCGTTTGACTTCTTATGGGTAATAAATTTCGCACTCTGCACTGCATCAACAAGCAGCTTTAACTCCGAAAGCTCAAAGTCACGGCTGGCGATATAATACTCAACCGTCCTGCTTTTTGTACTGCAGATATCAACCCCAAAATCCTGCAGAGTTTTCAAGTCATCGTAAATACTCTTTCTTTCAGCCTTAATATCAAAGGAATCGAGATAACCAATAATATCGTTAACCGTAACGCCGTTGTTCTCGTCGGTTTTATCGGTAAGATATTTTAAGATATAAAGAAGCTTTTGCTTCTGCTTTGGATTTTTAGCCATAGTAAGCCTCCACTACACTACGATAAATACTGAGCAAAGCCGACAATAAGTGGCATTGTTACCAGTGATAACAAGGTTGACGCTGACACAAGCGACACAGAAAGTTCGGTATCATGGCCGTATTTAGCCGACATCATTGTTGTAATTGCCGCAACAGGTGATGCAACCGAAATTACAAGCGATACAAGCAACACCCCGTCAATTCCGCAAAGCAGAAGTACAAACAGCGACACAATCGGTAAAACAATGAGTCTTAGCCCCATCGAAATATATGACCACTTGTCACTAAAAGCCTTTTTAAGGTCAGCTTTTGAGAGATAGTAGCCGATAATCAGCATCGGAACAGGAGAGTTTAAAGAAGCAAGATAAACTACAGGCTGAGCGATAATTTCTGGCAATGTAATTGAACACAAAAACAGCACAACGCCTATAAGTGTTCCAATAATACCGGGATTAATGAGAATTTTAAGTCCTGAACCTTTCTCACCCTTGCCTTTCATAGTGATAATACCATAGCTCCACACATAGATATTAAACATAGCAACAAAGGTAGCCCCGAAGAATACGCCCTCATCCCCAAGCAGTGCCTGTTGCAAAGGCAGTGACATATAACCGCAGTTTGAAAACACAGTAGAAAACTTATAGATACTCGCTTTATGCGGGTCTTGCTTTTTGAATAACAACTGAGCTACTACAACGCTGAAGAAAAGTATCAGTGCCGAGCACACCGCAGACACAATAAGCTTAATAAGCATAGTAACGTCAAACTCACGCTGAAACGCGTTAATGATAACGCACGGCGTAACAAAGTACAGCACAATGTCTGCCATAACCTTTGAGCCCGCCTCATTAATAAGCTTAGTTTTACCGCAAATATAGCCGACAGCTATAAGCACAAAAAGTATGAGCACCTGCTGTGATACTGTTAAAAAACTGTTTAGCATTTTATCCCCTCGTTTATATTAGTGACTGTAAAATCACAGTCCGATAATCTGTACTTTGTTATTATACCACGCGTTTTTTGATATAACAATACCGACTATGGTAAATTAACACATTTTTTGGATAAGACTTTAGGTCAAAACATACATAATCCACGTTTTTTATACATTTTTTGCACAATAAACTGCAAAGCAATTTAGTTATAATGCTAGTCAAAAAAGGGATAATCTACAAAAAACAACAAGTTTTCATTGTCATAAAGACATAAAATCGCCCTTAATTCCCCCTTGGTTTGGTCATTCAGCCAAAATTGACTATATTAGTTTGACTTTTACTTTTTAAAAAATATATAATTAGTTAGCAAATAAAATTTGCTGGTAAATTTAGTTATAGCGTATTTCTTAAATATTTTTGAAAGAGGGACTACAAATGGCTACAACAAAGAAGGCTGCTACAACAGCTGCTACAGAAGAAAAGAAGACAACAGCTAAGAAGACAACTAAGGCTGCTACAACAAAGAAGGCTACAGCTAAAGCTGAGACAAAGACAGCTACTAAGGCTGCTGCAAAAGTAGAAGCTCCTAAGGCTGAAGAGAAAAAGGCTCCTGCTAAGAAGGCTGCTGCTAAGAAGACAACAGCTAAGGTTGACCTCTACATCCAGTTCGGCGGTGCTACAGTTTCTGTTGCTGACATCGAGAAGAACGTTAAGAAGGTTGTAAAGGGCAAGAAGGCTTACACAGTATACGTTAAGCCTGAAGAGTCAAAGGCATACATCGTTGCTGACGGCGAAACAACAGGCATGGACGTATTCTTCTGCGAGTAATTCAATATTAACGCAAGCTAAAGGCGAAGCACTGCAAAAGTGCTCCGCCTTTTTGTTTTATCATTTCAATGGTTCAGTTTTACCATTCAACAGTGAAATTATTCAAGCCCCGCGAGCTTGAGCTGGATAGCAGTTGCGTCTAAAATGTTACGCTCGCCGTCACCATTGATGTCGGAAATATATCTTAAATTTCTGCCACAGTAATGAAGAGCGTATATCATACTATCCTCACCTCGATAATCACACAAAGAAGCCTGTGCAAGTTGGATATAAGTTGCATCCATTACAGATAGCACACCATCTGCATCCGCATCACCAATAAGATATATACCCGGTATTTTGTTTTGTGTACATTCTGCAAACGCAACTTCCAAATTCTCAAAGCCAAGGCTCCAAGCATCAACTATATCGTAAAACTTATTTTCACTTGGCACGTACACAAAACAACCTAAAATAAACGGACTAAAATGAGCACTTTGGTATATACAATAATCACCAAACACACCCTTTGCATACGCAGGAGATAAATCAGGCATATATCCCTCTCCAAATATCCAATCAGGAACATCAGTGTTGTTGTCTTCGTTGAAATACCTGTAGTACTCCTTATAAGTAATTTCATAAGTGTAATTATTGTAGTCCTCACCTAAACAAAATTTAATAAACTCTTGTTCATAAACTTTTGTTACCTCTGCACTACTACTGACAATCGTAGTAGTAATCAACAATATCATAATGCAAAGTGTCATTAAACCACTAACTATTCTTTTCATAATAGCCACCTCTTTCATTTTTATCTTTCTACCATTAAATTATATACGCTGGGTTTACACACTGTCAATTGTGGATAACACCATATTTAAACAGCTTGATTTGTACACTTTTATAAGGACAGAAAAACGGCTGGGAACACCAAAAATTCCAAGCCGTTTGTTAGTTTAAGATTATTTAATTTTTGTCAATTGTTGCGGTTGTGAAGCTCAGCCAAAATCGCATCAACATCGTCTTCCGAATATGTGTCAGCAACCTCAAAAAGAGGCTCCTCTGTTTCAATTTCAGAAGCTTCAATTTCTTCAACCTGCTCAAAGCTCTGTGGAAGTTCGATTTTCTCCGCTTCTTCTTCAAAGGTTTCCTTGGCTGTCGCTGTATCAACAACCGAAGGCACTCTTTTTCTTCTGACGTCGCCCTTGTTATCTTTATTCGCAGAGCCTCTGAGCATCTCGCCCAAGGTCAGTCCAATGTATCCGCAGATAAAGTAAGAAACAAGGTAAATAAGCGAATTAAGCACCGAATCCCTGATGTTGCCGTAAAGGAGCATACTAGGGATATAGATAATCGGAGCAACCAAGCTCAAAAAGAAATCGCTTGTCTTCTTAAAGCTGTAGTAAAGGTTACACAAAAGAGCTGTCAGCGGTAACAAGCCGATGTAGATAAGCTGGTTCAAAAGCCCTGTGCTCTTTGTAAAAACAAGTATAGCAGGAGCGAATAAATAAACTACTCCGATGATGATAATATATGGTAAGAACTCTTTCAGTTTTTTCTCAAACTTATCGTCCATTTTAACATCTCCCGTCATTTTCATTAAAGCACTGCTTATTATACTTAATTTACATCTCAAAATCAAGGCTTAGACTATGAATTTTTTGTGACAACGATGTTGACTTATTTTTTTTGATAGTATAAAATTATGTAGAATGGAGTTTTTTCCATATTACACTATGAAAGAGGCGAGATTTAAATGGACGCTGGAAGTACCACCGGCAACCCCCTTGGGCGAAGTACAACCGAAAACAGCCTGTGCAAAGCTAGTGTCTGTTTTCTTCTTTAACACTCTACCTTGGGGCTGTCTTCTACTTCCGCCTAAATCACATTAGGAGGATTATACTATGGAAAGGAATACAGTCACTCTTTTCGAGACTATTGTTACACTGCTCGAAAATAAAAAATACGCGACTTTAAGGGATATTCTCTCAACGATGAACCCTGTTGATATTGCGGTGATATTCGAGGACATCCAAAACGAGAAAACCGCGGTTCTGTTCAGACTTTTGCCTAAAGAGCTTGCTGCTGAAGCGTTCGTTGAAATGGACGAGGACACTCAAGAGCTTCTTATCCACGGCTTTTCGGATACCGAGCTCAAGGAAATCATCGACGAACTTTACGTTGACGACGCGGTTGATATTATTGAGGAAATGCCCGCCAATGTTGTAAAGCGTATTTTGCGTCAGGCTGACCCTGATGTTCGAAAACAAATCAACGAAATTTTAAAATACCCTGAAGACTCTGCAGGCTCGATTATGACAACCGAGTTTGTAAGACTCAGGCCTAAGATGACGGTCGAAGAAGCTATCAAGCGTATCAGACGTACAGGTATTGACAAGGAAACCATCTACACATGCTACGTTGCTGACGACCACTCAACCCTCATCGGTATTGTCACAATTAAGAGTCTTCTTTTAGCTGACGAGGAAGAAACCATCGAAAACCTGATGGAAACCAACGTCATCGCAGTTAACACCCTTGATGATCAGGAAAAGGTTGTTCAGGTGTTCAACAAGTACAACTTCCTTGCTGTTCCTGTTGTTGACAAGGAAAACCGACTCGTCGGTATCGTAACAGTTGACGATGCTATCGACGTAATGGAAGAAGAGGCAACCGAGGATATCCAGAAGGTTGCGGCTATCACCCCAACCACTGACAAGCCGTATGACAAGCTGACGGTGTGGGAGATTTTCAATAGCCGTATTCCGTGGCTATTGATACTTATGATTTCAGCGACATTCACGGGTATGATTATCAACTCGTTTGAGTCAAGCCTTGCGACTTCTATCGTGCTCACAGCCTTTATCCCTATGCTTATGGGCACGGGCGGTAACTCGGGTTCGCAGTCATCAGTTACCATTATCCGTTCGCTTTCTTTAAGAGAGATTGAGTTCAAGGATATTTTCAAGGTTATTTTCAAAGAGTCAAGAGTATCAATCCTGTGCGGTGTTGTGCTCGCTGTCGCTAACTTTGCGAAAATGCTTTTAGTTGACAGGATGCTTTTAAACAACCCCGACGTCACCGTTATGGTAGCTTTAGTTGTATCACTAACACTTGTGCTGACGGTGTTTTTTGCAAAAATTGTGGGTTGCACATTACCGATGCTTATCGAGAAAATTGGCTTTGACCCTGCGGTTGTAGCCAGCCCGTTCATCACAACAATCTTAGACGCTCTCTCGCTGTTTATCTACTTCGAGATTGCAACATCAATACTGCACATATAGCATAACTAAAGGGCAGGTCGACGACCTGCCCTTTTATATTTTGTATTCAGTTTTCAGTAATTAGCCATAAACTCATTCAAGCCCTGCGAGCTTTAGCTGAATTGCAGTTGCGTCTAAGATGTTACGCTCACCGTCACGATCGAAGTCGGACAGGTATTGTATAGGGCAACCATAAATTCCTAAATAATCTTCTGAGCTAAATTCACACAATTGTGCAATAGCAAGCTGAATATATGTTGCGTCTAAAACAGATAGCTCACCGTCACTGTCAGCGTCACCCAATGGCACACCTATATTTTTATTAATATATTCCTCTAATCCATCATACTTAGCAACATCAGCTCCTTGCAACGAGATAAAGCGATCTTCTTTTGCATCGTATATACCATATCCAAAAGTAAACGGATAACTCATATAGTTACTGTGAATATAAACGTCACAAACAACTTTTGAAACAGCCATATTTTCAAACGGTCCTGCTTCTGCACGAATCAAAGCCCAATCTACATTACCGTCATCGTCTGTATGACAATACTGTTCATTATAAATGAACAGAGTATAATAATCTTCGAGAGTATACTCAATAAGTTTATCCCTGTACAGATAGTCAACTTCTGTAGTTTCAGCACACACAGGCATAACTGCAAATGTTAAAAGTAAACCAAAAACTAAAATAACACTAACTAATTTCTTCATAAAGCAAATACCTCCTAGAAAATTTAATAAATAAAAACACTAAGATATAAAAAAACTAAAAATTAAACTTCTAACCCCATCTTAAACGTCTCCTTATATAAGGCATTTTGCCATTTATATAATAGCATAATTTTATAGATAAAAACCAAAGTGGTATAATATGTATGTTTTCTGGTAAAATCAGCACCTTTTATTTCGTTATGCGAATTATAAAGTGAGTTTTATATAACTATCACATAATTTTACAATCAATTTTTACATAGTTTACAATTTAATTATAAAGTACATACTACACACTGTCAATTGTGGATAACACCATATATAAAAAAGGATAATTGTGCAAGCTTTACAAATGAAAAAAGGCGGTCGAAAGACCGCCTTTTAATACTATTATGTGCTTAAATTAGTCTACTGAAACGAGTGTGCCGTCAGCATCGTAACGGTAACCCTTTTCCTCGCCGTTCTCGTCAAGCTTGTACTCAATGTAGTACTTAACCTCGCCTGCACCTGAGAACTCAGTAATCTTAGTACAATTGTTGTTCTCGTCGTACTCGTACTCTGTGTAAGACTTTAATGTATCGTCGCCGTTGTAACGATAAACTCTGTACTCAAAGCCTGCCTCGTTGTACTCATAAGCAACGTAGCTCTTGACAACCTCCTGTGCATCTAAATCGATGTACTTTGTGATACGGTTCTGGTCGTCGTACTCAGTCTTAGCTATAGCCTTAACCTTGTCCTCTTTATCGTAGTAAGTAACCTTTACTTTGTTACCATTAGCATCGTACTCGTTTTCTGTGTAGCCTAAAAGATTGCCTTCTGAGTCATAGTTAGCGTTCTTTACGCAGTTGCCACCCTCGTCGTACTCATTTTTAAAGTAGCCGGTAGGGTTACCGCTTTTGTCATAATCGTAAACCTCGAGGTCATCAGGAACTTCCTTTTTCTCATCACAGCCGACAAAAACAGTCGCACAGGATAACGCCACAAGAATTGCTAATAATATAGATACAAGTCTTTTTGAAAAATTAACTTTCTGCATTTTGTATTTCTCCTTTACAAATATGTACATATATTGTACCACAAAGTAAATTATAACACCAAAAGCAATAGTGTCAACAACAAAATTGTAACAAGTAATAAAGTAAGGAGAGTTCTATGCTCAAAAAAATAATATCCGTGCTGCTTTGTGTAATACTACCTTTTGGAGGAATGATAATGCTTACATCATGTCAGACAGTACAAAACAACTACACCCTGCAATTTGTCACAACACCGCTACAGACAGACGGTGAAATTGCTACGTTTCCATGTAACATCAATCTGAATGAAGCAATATTTGACAGCACCCCGAGTAGACTTAACAAGGATTTATCTATGCTGTCATTAACGCTTTCGTCTGCCGCTTACAGCTACACCTACGCCCTTAGCAATCTTGAGGTTATGGGATTTGAGCATCTTGCTAAATTCAACTACGCCGATAATTATAACAGCGATGCCATCGGTACAATTATAGCATCCAAGAAGCTTTACGATACTACTGTTATAGCCATAATTTTTCGCGGAACATACGAAAGAGAATGGTATTCGAATTTCGATATTGGTCGTGATGTCAAAACCACTAAGGTACACCACGGTTTTAATAACGCTAGTGAATTTGCACTTGATAAGCTTAATATGTATATCACAAACTACGGCATTGACAGGGACCACCTAAAGTTTTTAGTAACAGGTCACTCACGTGGTGCTGCGGTTGCTAACCTTGTGTCAAAATCGCTGATTGATACCCACGGTCCTAACAACGTTTACGCCTACACCTTTGCAACCCCGAACACAACCACCGACGAAAACGCAGGTGATAACAGATACTCAGGCATATTCAACTTTGTGAATCCTGAGGATTTTATTGCACACATCCCGCTAAAGGACTGGGGCTTTACAAAATACGGAACAACCATAGCTTTTCCACAAAACAACGGTAGCGACAGCTACAACGAAAAGCTCGAGAAGGTGTCCGCCTATTACAAGGAGCTCAAAGGCAGAGAACTTAAAACCTTTGGTGGCACACAAAAGCAGGACAAGTTTATATCTGCCGCCTACAAGCTCGCCCCTACCGTCACCGATTACTACGACACAAAGTATGAAATCGCAGGATTAGAGCTTAGTGTTTACGAATATATGACGGTTGTCGCAAATGTTTTAAATAATGAAAACATCATATCAAATGGACTGATACTATTAGGTTCACAGGGCACCGTGTTTGAGCCGTTTGCGAACTATATAATGAGTGGTATGGAAACCGAAAACGAAAATTTCTCTATGGATTACGATAACTCGATGATTGGCTATGCCCACACCGCAGAAACATACCTTGCGTGGATGAGCGTTTATCTTGAGGATATAGATTGATTTTTGAAAGTTCTCATACTATAATCAATGTATAAAATCAAACGAGGTCATTATATGAAAATAGTAATTTTAGATGCACAGACAATCACAAAAGGCGACGTAAGCCTTTCTTCACTCTCCAATTTCGGAGAGGTGGTTACATACAACCTTACTAAATACGAAGAAATTCCGTCTCGTATAAAAGACGCCGATGCCGTAATATGCAACAAAACCATACTCGATAAAAACAGCTTAAACGGTGCGAGCAATCTTAAATACATCGGACTTTTTGCCACGGGCTACAACAACATCGACATCGACTATTGCAGTGAGCACGGCATCACAGTATGCAACGCAGGCTCATACTCGACAAACGCTGTCGCTCAACATACCTTTGCATTAATACTTGAGCACTATTCAAATGTCGGTCGATACAACGCTTTCTGTCACGATGGTGGCTGGCAAACTGCTGAAACATTCTCGCCGTTTGTTTTTCCTTTAAATGAAGTTGCAGGAAAAACCATAGGCATCGTAGGATTTGGTGCAATTGGGCAGGCTGTCGCAAAAATAGCTTTAGCATTTGATATGAAAGTGCTCGCTTACAATCGCTCTAAAAAAGACTATAGCGGTGTTTCTTTTGTAGACTTTGAAACCCTGCTTAAGGAAAGCGACATCGTAACCGTCCACTGTCCGCTAAATCCTGACTCAAACGAAATGTTTAACAAAGATGCTTTCTCAAAAATGAAGAAAGATGCGTTCTTTGTAAACACAGCAAGAGGCGGTGTTATGAACGAGCAAGACCTTATCTCGGCTTTAGAAAGCGAGCATTTAGGAGGTGCGGCGGTTGACGTACTCAGCATAGAACCAATGAGTCAGGACTCTAAGCTTCCTCACACAAAGAACCTGCTCATTACTCCGCACATTGCGTGGGCACCAATTGAAACCCGCGAGCGACTAATCGAAATCGTTTACGATAATATCGACTGCTTTATTAAAGGCGAGTCTAAAAACGTAGTAAATAATCCTTAACAAAAAAGAGCACGGACATCCGTGCTCTTTTTTATCTACCTAATCAAAATAGGCTAATTTAACATCTTATTTCGCGTTTCTGTCAACAAAACGTGCTCTACGCTTTGAGTAAACAATTTTCTGTCCTGAATAAAGACCATAGTAACCCGAAAGCATAAAACTCACAGATAAAGCTACCGTGAACAGTATAATCGAACCACCCGAAAACAGCTCAACACTCAAAGCTAAAGACGCCATCGGACAGTTTACTACGGCACAGAAAAGTGCGACCATACCGATAGCCGCTGAAAACGCAGGGTCAAGACCAATAAGTGTGCCGATAGTATAACCAAAAGTCGCACCGATAAACAACGTAGGAATAATCTCGCCACCCTTAAAGCCAAAGCCTATAGTAATCGCGGTGAACAGTATCTTCATAAACGGGTCATACCAATTTATATCACCGTATAGAAAAGCCGAATGTATAACATCTTCGCCGATACCATTGTATCGTGTGCCCATAAGTGCAGTAAGTCCTACGATAAGCAAACCGCCCACAACTACTCTCAAATACTCATTTTTGATAAATTTTGCAGAATACTTGTGAGAAAATCGAAGAGCAAGACAAAACAGGATTCCAACTACAGCACAGCCAACACCTACTACACCAACCTTAATCACAGACCACATATCGACCTGTGGCACATTTTTGAGCTTATAAACAACAGGCTCTAAGCCCATAAGATTTGTAATTGCAACCGACACAAGCGATGACACCAAACACGGCACAAACGCACTGTAGTAAAAAATACCGACAGAAATAACTTCCATCGCAAATATTGTCGCTGTCAGTGGAGTACAGAAAAGTGCCGAAAACAATCCACTCATACCACACAGCACACAAATGTGCATATCCTTTTCGTCCAGTCTAAACAGATCACCTACCTGTTCACCGATACATCCGCCAAGCTGTAAGGCTGCTCCCTCTCGTCCTGCTGAACCACCCAGAAGCTGAGTGATAACCGTGCTTAAAAATATCACGGGAGCTAAAAGAAGAGGCACCTTTTCATCACTCCTGATAGATTTTATAACAAGGTTAGTATCCGCATTTTCACTAAGCTTAGTTATATGATAAAGAAAAACGATAACCAGACCACCTAGCGGCAAGAACAAAATCAGAAACTCGTGTGCGTGTCGCACCTTTGTCGCAATATCAACACAGAAACGGAATAATCCGCCAATTCCTCCGCCTATCGCACCTGTTACCAGTGCAATAAAAACCCATTTCAAAAACGAAAAAACATACTGTCCGACTCTTTTAGCCTTATACAGCACCGCATTTTTTACATTTCCCATATATCTACCCACCTTTATATTTACATTATATCTATGAAATACGATAAGTTCAAGACAGTATCACATAATTAAGATAAATAAACTAAAAATAAACACAAAGGAAAGGTGATATTTTGGATAAAAGAAAAGTTGTGCTTGTTGGCACAGGAATGGTCGGAATGAGCTTTGCTTACGCAACGCTCAACCAAAACGCTTGTGACGAGCTTGTGTTGATTGATATTAACAAAGAACGTGCTATAGGTGAAGCTATGGATTTAAACCACGGGCTTGCGTTTTCACGTACAGCAATGAGAATATACGCTGGTGAGTACAATGACTGTAAGGATGCTGACATCGTAGTTATTTGTGCAGGCGTTAACCAAAAAGAGGACGAGTCACGCTTAAAGCTGCTTTCGAGAAACGCAAAGGTTTTTGAGTCTATCATACACCCTGTGTTAGAAAGTGGATTTTGCGGTATTTTCTTAGTAGCGACAAATCCGGTGGACATTATGACTCGTATAACCTACGATATGTCAGGCTTTGAATACAACAAGGTTATCGGTACGGGTACAACGCTGGACACAGCAAGGCTGAGATATCTTGCAGGAGACTACTTTAAAATCGACCCACGAAACATCCACGGCTATGTAATCGGTGAACACGGCGACTCAGAGTTTGTTCCGTGGTCACAAGCGTTAATCGCAACAAAGCCTATTTACGACGTTATAAAAGACAACAAAGATAAGTTCTCACTCTCAGAACTTGAGGAAATTGCGACACAGGTTAGAACATCCGCTCAGCAGATTATCAAAGCAAAGGGTGCTACCTATTACGGAATTGGTATGGCGATAGTAAGAATCGTCAATGCGATTTTCCAAAACGAAAACAGTGTGCTCACGATATCATCAAGAATGAACGGTGAATATGGTCTTAACGATGTTTTCATAGGAAACCCCTGTATAATAAACCGAAACGGTATCCGTTCACTTCTTGAGCTTTCCTTGCAACGCGACGAGTTTTCTAAGCTTAGGGACAGTGCAACTGTGCTTAACGAATGTTACTCACAGCTTGAATTAAATAAGTAACGAAAAGTTAACACTTTGTTCTTGAATTGGCACTTTCCTTGTGCTAAGATATTGACAGTATATTATAAGGGAAGATTTTATGTTCAAGAATTTTATGTATAAGCTGGCAGATTTTATGCAAGGACGCTACGGCAACGATAAGTTAAACACATTTTTGCTTATTTTAACCGCTGTCATTTATGTTATCAATCTGTTTGTTCGTTCAGCGTGGTTGTTTGTGGTTTTAGCGGTGCCGTTCGGTCTTTACATCTTTCGTGCATTATCAAAGAATATCAACAAACGTCTGTATGAAAACCGAAAATTTGAGGGTATCTACACTGTTGTTGAAGCTTTCTTCAAGCGTCAGTATTACACAATCCGCGATTTTAAAACCCACCGCTACGTGAAATGTCCATATTGCAAATCACAGCTTAGACTCAAAAAACGCACAGGTGTCCAGAAAATACACTGTCCGCGTTGTAACGAGGATTTCAAAAAGAACATCTTGTTTTAAATTTTATAACTAACGAAAAAGCACCTGTTCAAGGTGCTTTTTATTCTATATAGAGGTCATCGTATTTCCATTTTATTGGGTTATTCTCAATATCATTCAGATGCTCAATATAATCTTATTCATTTCTGTCATTTTCTATCCTCAAAAAACACTGTCCTAAACCTTTCTCACTACACTGTAATAAGTGGTGCGATTTTTATGTAATCCTGAAATCCGATACCTTTAACCTCTTGTATCTCTTCTGTACTCTCAAATTTCCCGTTTTCGGTTCTGTATTTAATTATCTCACTCGCGGTGCTCTCACCCACTCCCGGCAACTCACATAGCGTTTCTACATCAGCTTTGTTGATATTCACAAGCTCAACCTGCAGACTTTCAATTTTCTCTTTTTCATACGCATAACGGTCTGTTTTATCTAGTGCTACATCGTAAACACTGTATCCTATAATTATTAAAACAAAGACAAAGGCGACGACGATAATAGCCTTTTCACTTTTAAAAAACTCATATATTTTCTGCACAAGCACACCGCCTTTTATAAATCTTCTTCTAAACTGATTATATAGTATATCCAAGTTTTTGACAATAAGAACTACAAAAGCTGTAATTTCGCTGAAAAAGCAAAACGGGCATTTTATCACCTGTTGTTTTATTGACAAGCAACTTTAAAACTACTAAAATGTAAGAGTATTATAATAGGTAAGTATGTGCCTGAATAAAGGAGGATGTGCAATGGTATTTTCAAGCTTGCTGTTTTTATTCATGTACCTGCCTGTAGTTTTGCTGATATACTACGCGGTACCGTATAAATTCCGCAACCTGTTTTTGTTCTTTGCAAATCTGGTTTTCTACGGCTGGGGTGAACCTGTCTATGTATGCTTGATGCTGTTTTCGACCGTTTTAGACTACACCTGTGGTCACTTCATCGACAAATACCGCCTTAGTAACAAAAGAGTTGCTAAGGCGTGGGTTATTGTATCCGTATGTGTCAACTTAGGACTTTTAGGCTTCTTCAAGTATGCCGGCTTTATCACGGATACACTCAACGCTATTCCGTTCTTCTCGCTACCGTCAATCGAAGTTCCGCTTCCAATAGGCATCAGTTTCTACACTTTCCAGACTATGTCTTATTCAATTGACGTTTACAGAGGTGATGCTCCTGTTCAACGTAACATCATCACTTTCGGTACATACGTTGCACTTTTCCCACAGCTTATCGCGGGCCCTATCGTTCGATACAAGGACATTGCATATCAGCTTGACCACAGAAAAGAAACCCTTAATGATTTCACTAAAGGCGTAAAGCTTTTCTGCATCGGTCTTGGTAAAAAGGTTCTGCTCGCTAACCAGATGGGTCTTATGTGGGACCAAATCCGTGAGTCAGGCGAAGTTAACGGCTGGCTCGGTAGTTTAGTTGGAATTATCGGCTATGCGTTTCAGATTTACTTTGACTTCTCGGGTTATTCGGATATGGCATGCGGTCTTGGTAATATGCTTGGTTTCGAATTCTTAAAGAACTTCGACTATCCATATATTTCAAAGACCATCACCGAGTTCTGGCGTAGATGGCACATTTCGCTTGGCACTTGGTTTAGGGAGTACGTTTACATTCCGCTTGGAGGCAACCGTAAGGGTGTGTTCCGTCAAATTATAAATCTGCTTATCGTGTGGTTCTTAACAGGCTTCTGGCACGGTGCATCATACAACTTCATTTTGTGGGGTCTTTATTTCGGTGTTATCCTTATCATCGAAAAATTCATCCTCAAAAAATGGCTCGATAAAGCCCCTACATTTGTTCAGTACATCTACTCATTACCGCTGATTTTGTTCGGCTGGGTAATTTTCTACTTTGTTGATTTTTCTGAACTATGGCAGTTTGTGTGCTCAATGTTTGCTTTCTCCGGCCCAGTTATCGGCGAGGCTGCATTGTCTACTACTATCTCTTACTTACCGCTTCTTATTATTGCAGGCATCTCTTCAACTCCGCTTGCACTTAATATCCACAACAAGATTAAAAACAGCACACTTAAAATTGTTATCGACACCGTGTTCTGTGTAGCTATACTTTTAACTTGCACAGCATCCCTTGTTAACCAGAGCTACAACCCATTCTTATACTTCAGATTCTAACCGAAAGGAGCTTTAAAATGAAGAAAGTGTGTAAACATTTACCTACTATCATTTTCATCGCGTTTATTTTTGCGATGACAATACTTTTCTTCGCTCTCCCTAAAAAGGATTATAGCTCCTCTGAAAAACGCTATCTGTCAAAGTTTCCGACTTTGACGGTTGATACATTTTTCAGCGGTGAATTTGGCGAAGACTTTGAAACTTACCTTTCTGACCACACAGCATTCCGTAATTTCTGGGTAGGACTTAGCTCGTACTACAATTATTCGCTTGGCAATCCGCTGTCTAACGGCATTTACAACTGCCAGGACGGCTATCTTTTAAATGACCCGCCTAAAACCGACAGACTGCTTATAAACATTGACGTTATGAGCGAATTTGCTAAAACAAATAACCTACCAACAGCATTTGTTTTAGCTCCGTCAACTGGCTATGTGTGCTCTGATGTTCTACCAAACAAGCACATCGTTTATCACGATGATGAGCTTTTTGCTGATGTTTCAACCGCATTAGCTGAAAACGATATCGAGTTTGTTGATTTACGTGATAGCTTTAAAGAAGCTCACAAAAACGGCACTCAAGTTTACTACAAAACTGACCACCACTGGACAGCACAGGGTGCGTATCTTGCGTATTGTGATTTAGCTAAAACTCTTAACTTTGAAGCTAAAAGCAAAAATGAGTACAAAATCGACAGCTACCCTGATTTTTACGGCACAACCTACTCATCCTCTGGCTTCTGGTTCAACGAAGCTGACAACATTGAGGTATGGAACAGCAACGCTATCAAAAGTGGCGATATAGAGGTTTCTATCACCGACAACGGCGAAACTATAACACACGATTCGCTGTTCTTCCTTGACAACTTAAAGGATGACGACAAGTACCCTGTTTACCTTGACGGCAACCATCCGTACACTGTCATTAAAAACAATGCAGTAAAAGACGGCGAAAAGCTACTTGTTATCAAAGACAGCTTTGCTCATTCGCTCGTTCCGTTCTTAGCTGACCACTACAGTGAAATCACAATGCTCGATATGCGTTACTACAAACAAAGTGTAAGCGAGCTGATAAAAAACGGAGATTTTGACAAGCTTTTATTCATCTACAGCGTTGATAACTTAGGCTCTGACACCGACATCGCTTGGCTTGAGTAATTTAATACAGATACAAAAGTGGCATGCCTCCCTAAGTAATACTTAGGGAGGCATGCCATTTTCTTTATCAAATTGTTCCTAAATGCATGCGTGAGTTGGTAACACAATATAAAATATAGGATTATTCAAAGATAGAATCATATGGGTATTCAGTATAAAACGAATACACACTTTGAAAATAATCCTCACAATTTTCTTTTGTCAAGAGAAATTCCTCATTTTTCATGCATTTCAAAATCCTTGAGTTTATTTCCTCACTGTAATGTGCATAGTCTTTATAGTTACTAAGATCACACACTGTTTCAAAATCGGACACAAAAGAGTATAGGTGTATGTTGTCAAATTCAAGCATCATGTTAATGGCTAATTCTTGGGCAACGAGTTGGCGTTTCAAAGTGCCTTCGCGGCACAACGAATCCCAATATATGATACTGTTTTGCGGCAGAAACAAATAGAATTGAATGTTTGGGTTTTCTTCAACAGTTTTCAATACATTTTGTTCAATCGTTGCACAGATATGTTCTCGATCTTCTTCTGTAAATGCTTGTTCAGGAGCAATTTTTTCACGACGGTTGTATGCAGAAAGTACAGCTTCTTTACCAAACGTATACTCATCGTTCCAGTTGGCATATTCATCTTGTGTTGTAGAGGGAATGTTGCGGAACGTTCGCGAAGCTACCGGTAATGAATGGGAAAAAAGTACATCCTTATTAAAGATATATTGTACATCATTCCACGCATTATCGTCATACAAATAATCAGGATAATCCTCATACTCCAAATAGTCTTTATCGTTCCAAATATAGCTTAAATCCAAGCTTCGAATTATTAGTTTCAAATTTGGTTGGTAGTCAATTGTACGTTTTATAAATTGATCAATCTCCAAATATGATGCACCGGAAAACGGAACCTTAATTGATGTAACTCCAAATAATTGATCAAACTCAGAAGCTTTGAAATTTTCAGTCATCGAAGTGCCAGTGATCATAGCATCATATGAGAAATTACGTGCAATTCCATCATTATAATATCGCTCGTTGATTCCATGTAAAACGTATCGTTGATGTTCAAAAGGTGCATGGTAGTGAAAAAATGGATCAAACACAATGGTGAACCCACCCGCAATAACCAATAAAGATAGCGTGATGCACAGCATAAAAATACCCATTTTTTTAAAGGTCACAAAAAACACTCCTTTACTTAAAAGTTAAAGTACAAAAATGTGCTCACGCCCGAGAAGGACATAATACAAAGTGTCAAGAGAACGGAAATCATCATAGTTGTAGAGAACTTCGGCTTTAGAGTTTGCACCCGTTCATAAACATTCTTCATACCAAGAGTGGCAATTAACGATAAGATTATATATCCAATAAGGATTAAATGATTGTATTCTCTTACAATGGATATCGCATAGGAAATAATGTTCCATTCAGCAGATAAGAAACTATTTACCAGTTCTGGATGAATTCCGCCAGAGATATTACCACCAGCGATGACTTGAATGATGTATACCGCATCCCCTATAGAGTCAGCTCTAAAGAAAATCCACATCAAATTGACAAATGAAAACGTAATAATCCAGTTTAGCACTGGATGTAACTTATCTAAGCGAATTTTGTTGTGACGCGAGATGATACAGAACAGACCGTGGCATACTCCCCAAAAGATAAACGTCCAGTTTGCACCATGCCAGATGCCGCTTATCAAGTAAACGATCATCATATTTAAATATGTTCTAAAGACACCCTTGCGGTTTCCACCAAGTGGTATATAGATATATTTTTTGAAGAAACGGGTCAATGTCATATGCCAACGGTTCCAAAAGTCATTGATTGTTAGTGCTTTGTATGGAGAATTGAAGTTTAGAGGCAAATCAATATTCATCATCTTACCCATACCTATAGCCATATCTGAATAACCGCTAAAATCAAAATAGATTTGAATAGTATAGCAAAGAGTTACAATTAAAGCATTTATACTATCCAGTTCATACAAATTGGCATATCCCCAATTAACAGCGTTGCCCATCATATCGGCTATAAGCACTTTCTTTGACAGGCCGAGAGTAAATGCAAACAATCCTTTTGAGAAATTATCCCATCTAAAAGACTTTTTTGATTTATCTTCAAATTGTGGCACCAGCTCGTCATGTGTGACAATAGGACCAGCGACTAGCTGAGGAAAATACGTAACAAAACACGCATAATCAATAATATTATATTGGGGAACATCACCTTTATAAGAGTCAATAACGAAAGATAACTGTTGGAAAGTAAAAAAGCTGATACCTAAAGGAAGAACAATATGCATCAAGGTAAAATCCGTCTTAAACAGAGCATTAATATTTTCTATAAAAAAGTCATAGTACTTAAAATAAAATAGTGCGGCCACATTGATAACAATTGCTGTCGCGGCAATTGTTCGTTTGATGACAATACGATCTTTGTATTTGTTTATGTACTTGTATGCTACATAATTCATAACAATGCTGGCGATCATAATAAGAAGGTAGTACGCATTAAAATATCCGTAAAACCATAAAGACATGATCAACACAAATATCATTGCAAGACGATACAATTTGAAGTGGTTAAGCGAAAAATATCCAACTATAACCAAAGGAAGAAATAATAACAAAAAAATATACGAATTAAAAAGCATACAACACACTTCCTTTTATTTTTGCCAAAGTGATACTACTGCAACATATTCCATATTTATTATAACGAAAACGCTCAAAATGTTCAAGTATATGTGACAAGGCTTGAGCCTATCCAAAATAATATTAAAATCTTACTAAAAAACATAAACAACTTTTTTCAAAATTTCACGTGGTGCTTCAATATTGCAACACCTCAACCATCGAAAAAGTTCAGTTTATACTCAATATCATTAAACAAAGAAATAGCATTTCTAACAATCATAAAGATTTTATTAATTACCCTAAAAGAATACAAGCTCCGCTGTAACAGCGAGCTTGTAATAAAATCCGACTTGCTTTCATTGTAAAATTTGATTAAACCTAAAGAGAATTAAATCACAGCTCCCCTGACGAACAAAATCTCATCAGAGGAGCTTTTTGGCAAGTTCTATAGTTTAATTGCGTGTCGAATTTTGTTATTACAGTCACCCATAGAAACCGCTACATATCTTTCCGTTTTGTTTTACTAAAAATCACCGTAGAAACTGTTTCGTCAATGGGTTAAATACAAGTCTAGTGGTTTTGCATCATCAGACGGATAACCCATAACAATTAACGTAACAGTCCCTAACTTTCGCCTAAAATTACTTAAGCTTTGAGATATTAGCTCTAGCCTTTTTGATAACTCTAAGGTCATTATCGTAGGTACATTTGTTATGCACATCGTATAAGTCAACCCAGATGTAGGAGTCGATTTCCTCTTTCTGCACCTTAACATCCGTTGAGAAAGTCTGTGCCATAAAGAATACAACACGCTTTTTTATTCTGCCAAACGGGCAATAATCGGAAACTTCTCTAAAGCTGTCAACGATTTCAACATCCAAGCCTGTTTCCTCTTTAATCTCTCTGATAGCGGTTTCTTCCTCGGTTTCGCCCTTTTCGACGTGACCTTTCGGGAAGCTCCAGTATCTTCCGTTGTGGTTCTTAACAAGGAGCACCTTGTAGTTATCCTCGTTTGCCTTGTGGATAATAATCGCACCACAAGACTTTTCATATAGGCAGTGAAGCGATTTAATCTCTACATTTCTCAAAGAGCTTAGTCGCTCTCTGATTTCAGGCTCATAGAATATCTCGCCCTCGGGAGCAACAATACACTTTTGCTCTCCGCTACTAAGAGTTGCAACGGCAATAACCACGCCACGCAAAAATTCGTACACTCTTTTTCTGCTGATAACATATGTGCTTACGTTATTAATACCTTCAGCACTTGAGTAGCCTGAATACAAGCCGTCGCTAATCTCGCCGTAAACATTAACTCTAACCTTTTTTGCCAGCATGCCGTTACACCTCCTTTTATAATTTAGTCAAACAGTGTTCTGATTCTGTCAACCTGTATAGCTGTGTTAGCCGCCATAATATTGTTGACAAACATTACTTCATCAATACCATTTTGAATGCAGTAAGATTTGAGATTATCGTCAAAATATCTAAAGTCAATTACGTGGACTTCTTCGTAGTTAGCTGTGAGATACGGTACAAATGCGTTACCGTAGGACTCTTTTATTACTGCGATTTTCTTTCCGTTTGAAAGCTCATTGTTGTGCTCAACAAACAGCGAGCAGTCGCCCCAAATAAATGCACCGTATGTATACGGGCCTGCGGATGCCCCATCGTAGTAAACAGTTGTTTCATACGGCTCATCGCCTGAGCTTTCGGTACGCATAGCATATGTGCTATATGGGAAACTCCAGTAATGCACAGTGTCTAAGTTCTCGTAAAGACTACCATCACAGTCAATAAGCGAACCCTCGTAACCATCAATTGTGTTCTCAGTACAAACAGCAAGGTCTAAAACCTTCTGGTTAGTCTGCTCACAGAAAGCCTTGTAAGCGTAATATCCGCCAAGACCTGTCCAGTGGTGGTCAGTGTTGAAGTAGATATACTCACTCGCATGAGCTGATAATTCATTGTAGCAGTTGATAGGAACTACATCCTCTGTGTAACTGCTATAAATCATTTTAATATTTTCAGCCTGAGAAGTTGACTGAACTGTACCGTCTTGAATCAAGCGTCTTGGAATACCGAACTCAACGTGACTCGGAATAACCATATTGTAAACTGTAATGTCAGAGCCAACCTGCTTCTTGAACTCGCTGATGCAATCAGCGTAGTCTTGAGCTGAGCTTTCACTTCCTGAAAAAAGCTCATAAGCTGCTTTGTCATAGATATAAACAGCACTGTTCATCGACGACGGATAGCCCTCGATTGACTTATCATCAGGGATATTCGGTTCGTTGAATGTAAGAGTGTCTGTGTTATTAGCAGCACTTGAAACTGCAACTGTAGGAGCAGTAGTCTCCTCGGTTTTGTCATCACCGCCGATGTTAAAAATAGCTTTAACACCGAGTACCAACAGTGTGACAACAAGTATCACAATGAGGAGCATAACACCGACGATAGTTGCTCGTCTTACAAAAAGCTTTTTCTTTCTTCGTTTTTCTCTTTCCAAAGCACGGCGAGCATTTCTACGCTCGATATACGCTTTGTCTTCATAAAAGTCGAAATCGTAGTCCAATTTTGCTCCTCCTTTTTTTACACGAATAAAAACACACACTACATTATAATACAAAATAAGATTTTATACAACAAAAACTTTTATAAATGTGACAATTTCCTGATTTTTCAGGCATTTTTTGCATCAAAGATGCCTGAAACGCTCAATTTTGTTGCAAATTTTGCATATATATGTTAGAATATTTTATTAGTTTAACTTAGAAAGGTGATTGAATTGACATACAATTTTTCAGACAAGGTGTTGGCTTTAAAGCCTAACGCAATCAGAGAAATCTTAAAAAGTGCGTCCGACCCAGGTGTTATCTCTCTTTCAGCAGGCAACCCTGCTCCTGACGCTTTCCCTGTAGATGCTATTAGGGAGATTTCCGAAAACCTGCTTAAAGAAAACCCAATAGGCGTTTTACAATATGGTATTTCTGACGGCTACACACCGCTTAGGGAAACTCTCAAAAAATATCTTTCTAAAGAGCTTGACGTTATCAAAGAAAACGACGAGCTTATCATAGTTTCAGGTGCACAGCAGGTTATGGACATAGCGGCTAAAACCTTCTTAAATGAGCGCGATACTCTCATTTGCGAGGCTCCGTCGTTCGTTGGTGCTTTAAACACGTTTAGAAGCTATAACGTTAACCTTGTTTCAGTTACTGTCGAAAAAGACGGTATGAATATGGAAGAGCTTGAAGAAAAGCTTAAGGCTAATCCTAACACAAAGCTTATTTACACAATTCCGAATTTCCAGAATCCGTCAGGTGTTACAATGTCACTTTTAAAACGCAAGAAACTCTATGAGCTTGCTAAAAAGTACAATGTGCTCATCATCGAAGACAACCCTTACGGCGACTTAAGATACTCCGGCGAAGACGTTGCTTGCATCAAGAGCTTTGACACTGACGGCATCGTTATCTACTCAGGCTCATTCTCAAAGGTAGTAGCCCCCGGAATTAGAGCAGGCTATATGGTAGCTGACAAGGCTGCTATGGCAAAAATGATTGTCTGCAAACAGGGTCAGGATGTTCACACCGCTATGTGGTCACAGATGGTGTGCAACGAGTTTATGACAAAGTATGACTTTAAGGGACATTTACAAATGCTCCGAGATTTATACACAAAGAAAGCTAACCTCTGTATGGACTTACTCGACGAGTATGTAGTGCCAACAGGCATTACATACAACAAAATCGAGGGCGGACTTTTCATCTGGTGTACACTACCTGAAAACGTTGATATGCTTGCTTTCTGCAAGGCTTTAACCGAGCGTAAGGTTTGCGTAGTACCGGGCAACGCTTTCCTGACAGACAGTTCGCTTCCTTGCGATTCATTCAGAATTAACTTCTCAACCCCATCAGATGAAGACCTCACAAACGGTATCAAAATCATCGGCGAAGTCGCAAAAGAATTTATCAAATAATCTAACTAAAGGTGATATATATGAGTGAAACAACACAACCTAAAGCTAAAAAGAAAGTCGTTTTATCCGCTATTCAGCCTAGTGGTACTATTACACTGGGCAACTACCTCGGTGCTGTTCGCAACTGGGTAAAAATGCAAGAAAACGAGGAATACAACTGCTTATACGCTCTTGCTGACTTACACACAATCACAGTACGTCAGGAAACAGCTAAACTTAGAAAGAACATTTACGATGCTTACGCTTCAATCCTTGCGTGCGGTATCGACACAGAAAAATCTCCGTTCTTTATCCAGAGCCACGTTCCTGCTCATTCACAGCTTGCGTGGATTTTAAACTGCTATACACAGTTTGGCGAGCTATCCCGTATGACTCAGTTTAAAGACAAAAGCATCAAGCACGCTGACAACATCAACGCAGGACTTTTTACTTACCCTGTACTTATGGCAGGCGACATCCTGCTTTATCAGGCTGATTTAGTTCCAATCGGTGCTGACCAGAAACAGCACCTTGAGCTTGCAAGAGATATCGCGACACGTTTCAACGGCATCTACGGAAACACCTTTAAAATCCCTGACGGCTTCATTCCTAAAAATGGTGCTCGTGTTATGAGCTTACAGAACCCAACTGCTAAGATGAGCAAGAGTGATGAAAATGTCAACGCTTGTGTTCTTTTAACTGATACTGACGATGTTATTATGAAGAAGTTCAAGCGTGCCGTTACAGACAACGACGCTAAGGTATTCTACGGCGAGGGCAAACACGGCATCAATAACCTTATGTCGATTTACTCAGCTGTGACAGGTCTTACATTTGAGCAGATTGAGCACGATTTTGACGGTAAAGGCTACGGTGACTTCAAAACTGCTGTCGGCGAAGCTGTTATCGCTGAGCTTTCCCCTATCCGCAAACGTTATGAAGAATATGTTAAGGATAAGGCTTACTTAGAGGAATGTTACAAAAAGTCTGACGAGTTTGCTAATATGCTTTCACAGCGTACAATCGACAAGTGTATGAAGAAAATCGGCTTTATTAAATAAGATAATAAAACAAAACAACCGCAGAGTGCAAAACAAATGCACCCTGCGGTATTCTTATGCTTTGATTTATTTAGTTTTTAATAATAACAGCGTTTCTGCCGTTAAGTGTGAGCTTTGAACCACTAAGATTATACTCGCCTAAAGCAAAAACAACTTCGCCCTGTTTTTCAAGCTCAACTGTCTTTGTATCACTTGAAACGTTGAAGCAAACGATGAAACTGCCACGCTTGTAAATTAAAAGGTTAGTACCCTTTTCAGCACTTACAAGCTCAAAGTCAGAGCCGTTTCTAAGCTCTTCGTGCTCGTGACGTAAAGCAATAAGTGTTTTTAAGTTCTCGTAAATACTGCCCTTAACTCCCTTGTTGTTTTCAACAGTAGGAGCATCCTCACTTTTATCAACAGGAAGGTAGAGCTTACTTTCATCAGCAGTTGAGAAACCTAAGTTTTTAGATGAATCCCACTGCATAGGAGTACGAGAGCCTGTACGAGAATAACCGCCCTCCTTTGACACTAAATCTGTCTGATAACGCATACCGATTTCATCACCATAGTAAACAAACGGTACACCGGGCATTGTCATCATAAAGGTGTGGCTTAGCTTTATCATATCGTTAGACATATAATATGTAGCACGTGGCATATCGTGGTTATTTGTCATAAAACAGATATAGCCGTTGTCCTTTGTCACAGGATAGTTAGTGAGATATTCATCAAGGAATACGGATAAATCGCCCTGTGCATTATCAGAGAAAAAGCTCTTATTCTCGCCATCAACTAAATAGCGGAAAAGTGTTGAATAGCCGTTGCCATAGTGGTCAAGATAAAAGTCCATATGGAAACCGCCATCGTTGATTGAACGCTGAGGATTGCACCATTCTGAAACTAAAGCACATTCAGGATAATCCTTGTCCATCATTTCTCTGATACCTGCCCAGATTTTAGCTGTAGCAGTCTTATCGTCGTCGTTCTTAACCAGAGAGTCAGCCATATCAACTCTAAAGCCGTCAACACCCAAATCCATCCAGTAACGCATAATGTCTTTGATGAGCTCGACTGTGCTCTTGGCAGCGTCACAGTCGCAAGGCATCTGCCACTGCGGATGTGTTATTTCATTAAAGCCGTAGTTAAGTGCAGGCTGGGATGAGAAATAGTTAATAAGGTAGTTACCGTCACGCTCGCACATACCGCAAACTAAGCGATACTCCGGTGGGGCATCCCAAACGGATTTTGTAAAAATGTAGTTATCTGAATACTGATTCTTTTCAGCTTTTTTAGCCTGTAAAAACCACTCGTTTTGGTCACTTGTATGACCGGGAACGAGGTCGAACAGAACCTTAATACCCATAGCGTGAGCTTTATCAAGCAGCTCCTTCACGTCATCAAGTGTACCGTAACGCTCAGCAACCTTTTTATGATTACGAACATCATAACCTGCGTCCATAAAAGGTGAATCATAAAGAGGGTTAATCCACAATGCATTACAGCCAAGCTCCTTGATGTAACTTAGCTTCTTTATAATACCCTGCAAATCACCGATACCGTCACCATTCGAGTCACAATAGCTCTGCGGATAAATTTCGTAAAAAACAGCATTTGAAAGCCAACTAGGCATAGACAAATCTCCTTTGCAAAATTATTAAAATATACACCTTGATTTTATCATTACCTCCCTATAGTGTCAATAAACAGTGAACATTTTTTAACAGCCAAAAACTCACCATTGCATAGAAAAGCCTTTTCGCATAGTATGTTATATAGTACTTTCAAAGGAGGCTAAACCTTGAAAATCTCACAAATTTCGCACGATAAGGTGCTTATATCACTGTGCGGTGATGATATGAAAAATTTCGACCTTGATTTCTACGATATGGGTCTATCTGACCCTCATTCTAAAAAAATTATCGGCAGACTTTTAAGCCTTGCGTGTACAAGTAACTCTATACAAACAGACAATAAAAAGATACTGTGTGAAGCTTTAAAAAGCGGTGACGGTTGTGTACTGCTTGTATCATTAAGCGACAAAAAAGAACGCACAAAGTACCGTATAAAACGAATTAAAGAGTACCCATGCTACAAATTCTCAGACACAGAAAATATGCTTTCAACTATAGAAAAGCTCTACAACACCGACACACTGTACTACAACAACTCGGCTTATTTATATAATGATAATTACTACCTTGTGTTCGATTATCCTGTTGTTCCGCAAAAGGCTAAAAAGGTGCTGTCGGAATTTGCTCAAATGGTACGAGGGTCAAAAACCTTTATTGCAAGACTTTCTGAGAGCGGTAAAGCTATCTCTTGCGGTAACGCAATAGTAAACATCGGAGCATCACTTTAGTATTGAAAATACGGTTTTCGGGCAGTATAATAGTATAGGAATTTTTAGGCACAGGTGATAAAATGTTTGAACTAGTTAAAGTTACTGACCATTGTTACTATATCGAAAGTCCTTCAAAGGTCGGCATATATAAAAGAAACTATAATGATGTATATTTAATCGACTCAGGCTCTGACAAAAACTCAGCTAAAAAAACGCTCAAAATCTGCAGTGAACAAAACTGGAATATAAAAGGCATCATCAACACTCACGCTCACGCTGACCACATCGGCGGTAACGCATATATTCAGGAAAAGACAGGTTGCGATATTTTTTGCTCGACTATCGACCGTCCTTTTATTGAGCATACAATAATTAATCCGCTACACATCTACGGAGGCTATATTCCGCAGGAAATGGAGCACAAGTTCTTTTTAGCTAAACCGAGTGTCACAAAGGATATAAGCTCAAGTGACTTTCCAAGCGAGCTTAAAACCTACGATATTTCGGGTCATTCACTGGGCATGATTGCAACAGTCACACCAGACAATATCGCGTTTGTGGGTGATATCGTGTCAAGCGAGGAAATAATCAAAAAGTACGGCATAACCTATCTGCTTGACATTAAAAAACATCTTGAGTCACTAACATTTGTCGAGAATATGAGTGCCGACAAATTTATTATGTCGCACGTTGAAACGGTAAGTAACATCAAACCGCTTATAAAGCTCAATCGAGATAAAGTTTTCGAAATCTGCGACAGGATACTAGAGCTTATAAAAGAGCCTTTAACGTTCGAAACTTTACTTCAAAAGCTGTTTTATCACTATGAGCTAAGGATGAGTATCCGTCAACACTCGCTTGTTGGCAGTACCGTTAGGTCATACTTAAGCTACCTCAAAAATGAGGGCAAGGTTGATGTTATCATCGACGATAATTTAATACTCTGGAAAACTGTGTAAAAGAAAAGCTGACATCGCATATTCGATGCCAGCTTTTTTAGTTTATATGTCAAAAATATGTATTACTTCTTTTTCTCCTGTGTCTCTGTCACAAATCACAAGTTGCAGATTCTCCCATAACCAGTTAGGTGTACACTGGGTGAACATAATTTTGTCGCCAACTTCTACGTATATACTACTTGAAGATAGCCAATTAATACCATAGAGTTCTCGTTGCTCCACAGACATTTCTTCTTTAACCAATTTTCTTCTGTTAAAGACATCTCTGTTTTTAAAGTTATCACGTTTGAAGGTTTTATCTTCAACATTGATAGTAACAGTATGCCCCACCATTGTGTCCGTTAGCTTTCCGCCACTGGGTCCTGTTGATTCATAAATATAAACCTCAGTTCCATCAGGTGAAGCTAAAGCATATGGGAAGTCATAACCAAGACCTCGCAAATAATCTACAGACACTCTAAGTTCTATCTTCTCTTCTACCAAGTTATAGACTACAAGACCACACTCACCATCCAGTATTACCGTTTTTTCATCAGCGTAAATTATGCTTGCTATTTTATCAACGAAACCTTGACCTTCGATATCGGACAAATCAAGCTCATCAATAACTCCCTGTGAAATAACCTCTTCGCTTCTTACAAAAGGGTTCTTTAAAGATTCAACTAAGTCAGTATTTGTTATTTTGAACTCACCGTCTATAAGCTCAACCTCAAAGTTAACTATATACTCAATCATTTTTGAATCAACGAACTCAACATATAGCGTTGCAACCTCAAATCTGCTGTTAATATCAAGTTTTTCAACATATGCAAATGCGAGATTAAAATCTTCAGGCAAATTTTCGATACACTTTTCGTCTTGCTTACTAAGATTGACAAAACATTTCTTAGCGGCAGTTATGTCACCTCTTTGGATGGAATTTTCAAATTTTTGTACTATGCTTTTTGCATTATCGTTACGCATAGAAGTGTACGTATCTGTAATGCTTACACTTCTATCTTCAGCATTATAAAACAGGCTAAATAATCTCATTTGAGAATAAGTATCATATACAGTCAGCTCACCGCTGCCATCTTCTTTCTCATCTATAGTAGTGAGATACATTTCACCGTAAAAATCCACAAGCTTTTGAAGATTATTCTCGTCTTTCTTTAGGATAATTTTTTGTGAAAACGGACTACTTCCTGTTACACTAAATGATTTACCAAAATCGGTATATCTGCACTCCTCGATAAGATACACAGGAAAATACAAGCCATTTTCTAAAACCGATACAGTATCATCACTTACCGCGTTATCAACATGAAATTTATTACCCAGGCATTCCATAATGACAACATCGTCAAGCTTGTTTCCCCACTCATCCTGAACTTTTTTGCTGATAAGCACAAACGGGATGTTATCATCATTTATCCTTAACAAAGCTTCGTTTTCGATAACCATTTCATAAGAACACTTATCAAGGTTATCAACACATATTGACTTTGCTATCGTTTCTATATCTAAATTAGAATAGAATCTACCTATATTACTATTATCCCGATAGTTATTCCCTACTATATCACGGTCAATAATCAAATCAATTTTACAATAGTTAATCGGATTTTCAAGCGTAAAGTTCACCTTACCACTCATCGAATTTGTCAGACAAACTACAAGTATCGCACTAAGTAACACAAGAGCAAAAGTCGCAGTTAAAACAGTAGGTTTTTTATACTTAGCCATATACTTAATTCGGTGTTTTAACCCTGACTTGCCGTTTTGAAACGAGGTTGTGCCAAGTACAAAGCGGTACTTTCCTTCTGTAGCTGTGTCAAAAAGCAATTGTGCATAACTGCTTTTGTTTTCAGTATGCTTCAATGTTCTTTCGTCACAATACACTTCGATGTCACGCTTAAACATAAAAAATGAAATCCATACAATAGGGTTGAACCAGTTCATACACAACACTAAAGTTGCAACTGCAGTCCACAATATATCATAATTTTTCAAATGGTTAAGCTCGTGCAAAAGTGTGTATTCTGTTTCCGTTTTGCTGTGGCCTTCAGGGATATATATTTCAGGTTGAAATAACCCCATAAGCACAGGAGTTGTATCTGCTGTAAAAAGCTCTACATCACGTTTGATACTAAGCTTTTCTTTGCAATGTTTGAACGCTTCGTATGTTTCGTCATCACAAGTTCTTTTGCTCTTTTTAAGGTTTTGGATATACCTAAAATACACAAAAATCAAGTAGGAAATCAAAAACATACCGCCAGCTATCCATACGGTAATTACAGCTACGTCAAGCCTTATAATACTGCCCGTATCGCTATCGCTGCGGCTTGCATTATAATCCGCGTGGGCGTTTTCTTCGCCATAATTGTAATCTTCGACAGTGCCTTTTTCGACATTGTATGCTTTCACAGTATTAACGTTATCGTTATTTTCTACAACACTATACGTCATACTTGCTATAGTGTCATCTTCAATTTGAGCTTTGTTGAATATCGAAAGCGGACTGGAAGGTAAAACAGGCACAGCTAATCTGATGAGTAAAACAAGCCATATTAAAACGTGCCATTTAGCTCCTATCTTATTTTTAAATATAGACTTAAATAAAATAATAAGCAAAGCAGTAATGGTTATATATATGGTAGTATGCACTAAATATTCAAAAACAGGGTACAATGGACTTGATTTTTGCATCATTTCAAAACCGAGCATTATTGTGTCATTTACCATGATTTAACCTTTCTCCATCTTTTCGATGAGTTCTAAAAGCTCTTTTCTTTCGCTTTCGCTTAGGTTGGACTCTGTTGCGAGATTAGCCACCAGCATACTCACAGAGCCATCATAAACTCTGTTAATAAAGCTTTTTGTCTCCTTCTTTTGACAATCCCGCTGTGAAATCAACGGATAATAACGAAAAACAGCCTCATCCGTGTTAATAGCTATCGCTTTTTTTACGACCAATCGCCTGACAAGAGTTTTTATTGTTGAGTCACTCCAGTTGGTATCAGCTAAGGCTTTCTTAATATCCCCAATAGTAGCAAAATCAGTATCCCACAGTATCTCCATAACACTCCATTCGGATTCCGTGATTTTAATCTCTTTTTTCATAACAACACCTCACCATGCTCAAGGTTACAAATGTAACCTTGCTACAGCTACAGTTTACAACTGTAACCTTGAGTTGTCAATAGGAAAATTAAAATTTACTATAACAATGTTCTTATTTATAAGTTTCCTTTGCTATTCTTCCTGCTATAAAAAAGCCTCCGATTTCTCGGAGGCTTTCTGACATTACAATTCAATTTTAAAAAGCTTACGCACATTTTTTGAGAAGATGATTTCGTTTTCTTCGTCAGTTAAACCGATTGCCATAAAACGCTCTAACTCTTCACATGGGTCCCACATCGGGTAATCGGTTGCAAAAAGCACGTGCTCTGCTCCGTAGGTGCGGACTACCTTTTTTGCAGTTTCAGGAGTGATAGCATAAAGGCTCGAAGAACAGTCAACGTAGAAATTCTCGATTCCTTTATACACATCGCACGCTTCGTCCCACATTGACCAACCGCCAAAGTGAGCACCGATAACAGTTAAATCTTTATACTTTTTAAGCACCGGAAGTAAGCGATTAGGGTTAGAGTAATCGTAGCGATTATCGCCTGTGTGCATCAAAATAGGCAAGCCCTTTTCCTGACACAAGTCATAGATTTTAAGGCATCTTTCGTCATCAATCGCAAACTGCTGGATATCAGGGTGCAATTTCACGCCCTGTAAACCCAGCGATATAAGGTGTTCGACATCGCCCGCTTGGTCTTCGCTGTCAGGGTGGAGTGTACCAAGACCAGTTAAGAGACCTTTGTGTTCTTCAACACTTTTTGCGATAAACTCGTTGATAGACTTAACCTGATGCGGAGTAGTCGCAACCGACTGAACAATAAAGTGGTCAACACCTGCTTTTTTGCCGCGAGCGATTAAGTCATCAATTGTGCCCTCGCATTTTGAAACGATGTCGTAAAAGCGGTCAGTACCTCCAACCGCCTTACTCGCAATCTTCTCGGGATAAATATGACAATGTGAGTCAATAACAGTAAAATTCTTATACATTACGCTGTCTCCACGCTGTTAGCCTTCTGGAGTCCGAGCTTTTCTACAGCCTGCTCACGCATCTTGTACTTCATAATCTTACCCGCAGCATTTGTCGGGAATGAATCTACAAAGTCGATGTAACGAGGAACCTTGTGACGTGCCATATTTGCAAGGATGTAGTCCTTCATCTCAGCCTCGGTCATAGTCTCGCCCTCTTTTAAGATGATGCAAGCCATAATCTCCTCGCCGTACTGCTCATCAGGAACACCGATAACCTGTACATCACTTACCTTTTCGTGAGTGTAGATAAACTCCTCAATCTCCTTAGGATAGATGTTCTCACCACCACGGATGATCATATCTTTAAGTCTGCCTGTGATACGATAGTTACCATCTTTTGTACGGCAAGCAAGGTCACCTGTATGGAGCCAGCCGTCTTTATCAATAGCGGCAGCAGTAGCCTGTGGCATCTTGTAGTAACCCTTCATAATATTGTAGCCTCTAGCTAAGAACTCGCCAGGCACTTCATCAGGACAATCCTCACCTGTTTCAGGGTCAACGATACGGCACTCAATTTCAGGAAGTGCTCTACCTACTGTTGCAACTCGAACCTCGAGCGGATCGTCTGTTGAGCTCATTGTACAACCAGGAGAAGCCTCTGTCTGACCATAAACGATAGTGATTTCTTTCATATTCATTTTATCGACAACGTCCTGCATAACAGAGATAGGACAAGGCGAACCTGCCATAATACCTGTACGCATATAGGAGAAGTCTGTTTTATCAAAGTCCTCGTGTTCGAGCAGTGCAATAAACATTGTAGGAACACCGTGGAACGCTGTGATATGCTCGTTGTTGATACAAGCAAGTGCCGGCTTTGGTGAGAAATATGGCAGTGGTAACAGTGTGCCACCGTGAGTCATAGTTGCTGTCATAGCAAGCACCATACCGAAGCAGTGGAACATAGGAACCTGTACCATCATTCTGTCGGCAGTGGATAAATCCATTCTGTCGCCGATACACTTACCATCATTTACAATGTTGTAGTGTGTGAGCATAACGCCCTTAGGGAAGCCTGTAGTACCTGATGTGTACTGCATATTACAAACGTCGTTTTTATCAACAAGTGCCGCCATACGGTGAACTTCAGAAAGCGGAACTTTGTTAGCAAATTCAAGAGCCTGATTCCAAGTCATACAGCCCTTCTGCTTAAAGCCGACTGTGATAACGTTGCGTAAGAACGGCAGACGCTTTGAGTGAACCTGATTGCCCTCTTTTGTATTTTCAAGCTCAGGACAGAGCTTAGCAACTATATCGCCGTAGTTTGTATCCTTAGCACCCTGAGTCATAATCAGTGTGTGAGTATCAGACTGACGGAAGAGGTACTCAGCCTCGTGGATTTTATAAGCTGTGTTAACTGTAACTAAAATCGCACCGATTTTTGTAGCCGCCCAAAAAGCAATGTACCACTGAGGTACGTTAGATGCCCAGACAGCAACCTTTGTACCTGCTTTTACGCCCATTGCAATAAGAGCTCGAGCAAAGGTGTCAACGTCATCTCTAAACTCACTGTATGTTCTTGTGTAATCAAGAGTTGTGTATTTAAACGCATACTGGTCAGGGAATTCCTCAACCATTCTGTCGAGTACATCCGCAAATGTCGCGTCAATGAGCAAATCCTTTTTCCACACATATTTACCTGTGTGGCGGTTGTTATAGTAGAGAGTTTTCTTGTTCTTTGAAGTATCATCGAACTGCTTCATAAACTCTTTGTACTGAGCAAAAATGATTTCCATATCATCAAGCTCTTCACACCAGCTAGGGTCCCAGATAAGTGAGATATAACCATCGTAGTTAACTGAGCTTAAAGCGAGCATCATTTCTTTAATCGGTAAATCGCCCTCACCTGCTAAGCAGTATTCAACATTATCGTCAACTTTTTTAGCATCAGAAAAATGAACGTGCTTTACATATGCACCAAGGTTTTTAATAACCTGCTCAGGCGACTCTTTACCTGCAAAATACGCGTGTGAAAGATGCCATAAAGCCGCTACATTATCGCTTGCGAAGCTATCTAACACCTCGCACAAAGCCTTTGTATCTGCGAAAAGGCCTGAGGTTTCAACGAGCAAGGTTACGTTATTATCAATAGCAGTACAGTGAACAGCTTCGATAATCTTAACAACCTGAGCCTTAGCCGCCTCTTTATCAACTGCATCATTAGCACGAAGGCGAATGTAAGGAATACGCAGATTATTCGCAATTTCGATACAACGCTTGATTTCGTCAATTGTATCGCTTTCAATCTCGCTGTCTGCAATATCAGCTACAACGTCAATACAAGGAATTTCGAGCTTTTTTTCGAAAAGTCTGCGTAAAGTAGCCGCTGCTGTATAATCGTGAAAAGCACCGTCTTTCTCAGTAAAAAGGCGGTTATGTATATTGTGAAGCTCAATACCCGAAAAGCCGATATAGTTGGCTGCTTCACAAAAATCTTCAAAATTGCTGTTATGCCAGCCTTTAGTAGAAAATGAGAGTTTCATACTTATGCCTCCTCGTAAACAATCTTGTTAACTGCGTTTAAGTAAGCACGGATGCTTGCACCCATAATGTCGGTTGAAATACCGTTACCTGAGTACAGCTTTGAGCCGTTTCGAAGTTTAACAAGTGCAGAGCCCATAGCCTCTTTGCCCTGAGTTACTGACTGAATCTGGAAATCATCAAGCTCGTAGTGGTGACCGACAATTTGGTCAATAGCAAGGAAAGAAGCATCAACAGGGCCATCGCCAATACAAATGCCCTGTAACTGCTCGCCGTCCTTTTCTAAAGTAATCTGGGCAGTAGAATTGATAATGTTACCGTTGTTGATAACGTAAGAAATCAGCTTATAAGTAGCAGGAACCTGTAAAGCAACGGATGCTACGATTGCATCAAGCTCTTTAGCACCGACGTTCTTTTTCTCTGCAACGCGGATAAACTCCTCATAAACCTTAGCCTCGTCCTCTTCGGACAAATCGTAGCCAAGCTTTTTAACTGCAACTGCGATATCCTCCTGTGAGTCTTTAACATCAAGATGGATAGATGTTTCATCAGCATCAGTTAATGTTACAGCCGCGTTCTCGTTATTAGCGTTTTCAGAAATGCGGTTAATCTGCTTTATAATTCTGTGCATCTCAGTAAAGCGAATGTTAGAATAGAAGCCGTATGAATCACCGCAGTTTTTAACCATTGTTGCAAAAGTTTCAAGCGGTGTACAATCTGAGTCAACAGCAGTCTTTACGATATCAACACCTTTACGAGCTGATAAAATAGCCTGTGCAACAGCTAAGCCGTTTTTGTCATCACACTTAACGCCAACAGGAACATCTGCCTTCTTAGCGATTTTTTCAGCAAATTCCGCAAAGTCATCAGGAAGCATCGAGGACGCTGAATCACAGATAGAAATTGTTGTTGCACCTGCATCAGATGCAACCTTGATAACATCCTTTAAGAAGTCTTTTTCAGCTCTTGTTGCATCAACTGCACAAAACTCAACGTTTTCGCAACCATCTTTAGCTATCTCAATGCACTTTTTGATGTAATCAAGCATTTTAGCGTTCTTTTTGTGAAGATTGTACTCCATTAGAGCAGGAGAAACAGGAAGCTCAATTCGAATACTAGGATGAGCTGTATTAGAGAGAGCTTTCTTAGCATTTTCGATACTCTCTATAGTTGAGCCTGCCGCAACTGAAATCACGCTTTTCTTAACAAAAGATGCAACTGTGCGTACAAATAGGATGTCTGTTCTTTCATTTATAATTTCAGGTAGCTCGATAGTATCAACACAAAGTCGCTCAAGCTGACGAGCGATTTCGAGCTTTTCTTTAAAACTGAATGTGGAGTTTTCTTTGCATAATGTTGTGTCTGCAATTCTTACTTGTTTCATAAAAATAACCTCTCTTACTAAAGTTTTAGTAAAATAAAAAGTCCCCAAGGCTAATGCCTCAGGGACGAAATAAATCGCGGTACCACCCTGTTTGCCGAAAAATCGACCAACTCAGTAAGGCTCCAACAAGCCCTTTGCCATGATAACGGGGCACGCCGTAATCGCTTAATCAGTTCAGCGACTCTGCTCCAAAATGAGACTTCTTTGACCGTTCCTGCTATCTCACACCAACCGACAGCTCTCTGAAAAGAACTCTGGACAAAGAATAATTTCTTCATCGCATTTAAAAAATATGCTACTAATATATCACAGTGAAATTGAGTTGTCAACAACTTTGTGTTAATTTTTTCACTTTGACGAGAACTTTGAAATTTAGGGTTTGTCCATGTGTGAAAATTGACAAAAGCATCTTTCTCTCCCTCTGTTTTTGTAAACAAAAACAGCCCCCTCGTTAGAGGGAGCCGTTAAAACCAAATGATTATTTATAATTCAGGAATAAGCTGTGCTATAAACAACTGAATCTGAGTTGCATCCATAATTGAAACATCCGAGTCATTATCAGTATCAGCATAAACGAGTCTGTCTTCATCAACTAAAGATAGCTGAGCTATATGCAACTGGATAGCTGTTGCGTCCATAATCGACACATCACCATCGCCGTCTACGTCACCTAAGAGCCCACTTTCATCAATAATTATATAACTTATTTTAGTTAACTCTACGAATTCATGTACATAAGAATCTTTATAAACATACAAACAAATACCGCTATTGCTAATAGGACCAAACGCATAAACACCCAGACTTGTAACACTTCTAGGAACTGTGAGTGTTTTGAGACTATCACAACTATCAAACGCCATTTCACCTATTCTTGTTACACCATCAGGGATGTTAACTGACTCAAGGTTTTCGCATACAAAAAACGCATAATCGTCTATAAGGGTCACACTATCAGGAATTGTAATTGATACAAGACCCGTACAATAATGAAATGCAGAATTGCCTATACTTGTTATACCTTCTGGTATTATTGTATTTTTACAGCCGACAACTAATGTATTTGTTCCCGTCTCTATAATTGCGTTGCAATTTCCTCTGCTGTTGTAAACCCCGTTATCGCTATCAACTATAATTTCAGTTAGGCTACTACAACGGCTAAAAGCACTTTTACCTATAATTGATACACAGCTTGGGATTGTGAGTGTTGCAAGGCTTTCACATCCAAAAAACGCATGATCGTCTATACTTACTAAATCCTCTGAAAGAGTAAGCGATGTAAGACCTGTACAGTTCTCAAACGCAGAGTGCTCTATAGTTGCCACTCCCTCCGACATTGTAACTGATGCAAGATTTTCGCAATCAAAAAACGCATATACACCTATACTTATCACGCTGTTTGGGATAGAGATTGATGTAAGGCCCGAGCACCCCGAAAAAGCCTGCCCCCCTATGCTTGTTACAGAATCAGGGATTACTGTGTTTTCACAACCGATTATCAGTGTGTTTGTTTCAGTTTCTATAATTGCGTTGCAATTCTCTCTGCTGTCATAAACCTCGTTATTGCTACCAACTCTAATTTCTGTAACGCCGTTGCATCCGGAAAACGCCGCTTTGCCTATGCTTGTTACACTATCGGGGATTGTAATCGTTGTAATGCCTGAACAATTATAAAACGCATAACCGCCTACGTCTGTTACACCATCAGGAATTGTAATTGATGTAAGGTTTTTACAACCATAAAATGCAGAAACACCTATACTTGTTACTCCCTCAGGGATTGTAATTGATGTGAGGCTTCCGCAAAAATCGAACGCTTCCTCACCTATGCTTGTTATACTATCAGGTATTGTAACTGATGTGAGGCTTTCACAACCATAAAATGTGCGATATTCTATACTTGTTACACCGTCAGGGATTGCGATTGATGTGAGGCTATCACAATTCCAAAACGCACTTTCTCCGATGCTTGTCACAGTATCTGGAATTGTGATTAAAGTAAGGCTTAAGCAATTCCAAAATGCATCACGCCCGATACTTGTTACCCCATCGGGTATTGTTACTGAGGTAAGGCTTTCGCAGTAAATGAAAGTTCCATCACCTATACTTGTTACCGAATCAGGAAGCTTAACTGATTTAAGGCTATAGCACCTATTAAATGCATAATTATCTATTCTGGTCACGCTGTCAGGAATTGTGATAGATGTAATATTGCTACAAGAATAAAACGCATCTTCACCTATAATTTTAACACCATCAGGAATTGTGACTGATGTAATATTTGTGCAATAATAAAATGCCTCCTTACCTATACTTGTTACCTTATAACCGTCAATGGTCGATGGAATAGTAAGCGTTGTTTCTGAGCCAGAGTAGTCAGTAATCTCAACCGTGCCGTTAGACAAAACTGTATACTCAAATTCTCCACTTGTTTGAGTTGTTTTAGTCACGTCGATATCAGCCGCACTGACTGTAAATAGCACCACTGAGAACATACTCATCGCCATAACGATACAAAGCAGTAACGATAATATTTTTTTCATAATATATCCTCCAATGCATTTGTCTACAGCGTAATTATAGCACTTAAAGCCTGCTCTAACCATCGGCATTAGTTATGAATTTATTCTGCATATTTTGTTTATTGTGTTGAAGTAATGCACCAAAAAAACAGCTCCCTGAAAACAGGGAGCTCTTAAAATGCATATTTGTTTGAGATTATAATTTAACAATCCAGCCGAATTTATCCTCAACCTTACCCCACTGGATACCAGTGAGTGTATCATAAAGGTGCTGTGTTGTTTCACCGATTTCGCCATTGTTTACAGCGTACTTCTTGCCTTTATAGCAAAGCTCACCAATTGGAGAGATAACGGCTGCAGTACCACAACCCCAAGCCTCTTCAAGCTTGCCTGATTCCATAGCCTCTTCAAGCTCATCAATTGAGATAAGACGCTCTGATACGTTGTAGCCCTCGTTTCTAAGAACTTCTAAGCAGCTCATACGAGTAATACCAGGTAAGATTGAACCTGAGAGCATTGGTGTTACGATTTCACCGTCGATTTTGAACATTACGTTCATCGCACCAACTTCTTCGATGTACTTTCTATGAACACCGTCGAGCCAGAGAACCTGTGAGTAACCCTGCTGTGCGGCACGCTCGCCTGCACGGTTAGAAGCAGCGTAGTTACCGCCACACTTAGCGTAACCTGTACCGCCTTTTACTGCTCTTACATCCTCGTCCTCAATCATAATCTTAACAGGATTGATACCCTCCGGATAATAAGAACCAACAGGAGAAGCGATAATAATAAATGTAGCGTTTGACACAGCGTGAACACCTAAACTTTCGTCATTACCGAAAAGGAAAGGTCTGAGATAAAGTGATGTACCCTCAGAAGACGGAGTCCAGTCCTGCTCAACCTCAACGAATTTAAGGAGTGCTTCTAAAGCATCTTCCTCAGGAATCTCAGGTAAGCAAAGACGCTCTGCAGAGCGGTTCATTCTGCGGATGTTTTCAATAGGTCTGAAAAGCTGAACTTTACCATCAGCTCTTCTGTATGCTTTTAAGCCCTCGAAAATCTCGGAGCCGTAATGGAGTACAGTTGATGCAGGGTGGATAGAAAGGTTCTCAAAAGGAACGATTCTTGCATTAGTCCAGCCTGTAGCCTTATTGTAGTCCATCATAAACATATGGTCTGTAAAAATTTTACCGAAACCTAAAGCTGACTCATCAGGTTTTGCTTTAGGAGTAGTTGTTTTTGTAATTGTGATATTCAATTAAAACACCTTCTTAAAAAATTTGTGTTTATCTTATTAGTAGTTAGCACCAAGCTCTAAAGCCTTAATGTTAAGCTCCTTCATATCTGCACGCTTAGCAGAAATTACCTTTGCCAAGCCGTTTTCGATACCCTGTGCTGTGTAATCGTTAAGCTCTTTGAGCATCTTACCCATAACGATCATATTAGCTAAAGTAGGGATGCCGTTGTCAGAAGCAAGCTGTGTAGCAGGAATGTAGAAAACGTTAACGTCATCACGCTCAATCTTACGCTCGATAAGTGTAGAGTCAGCGAAGATATATCCGCCCGGCTTAACGTCTTTTTCAAAACGGTCAAGAGATGGGAGATTAAGAGCAACTAAAACATCAGGCTTGGATACGATTGGTGAACCTACAGGCTCGTCAGAAATAATAACTGAACAAGATGCAGTACCGCCACGCATTTCAGGGCCGTAAGATGGAAGCCAAGATACCTGTTTATCTTCTGTAAGACCCTTGTAAGCGATGAACTTACCTGCAAAGAGGATGCCCTGACCGCCAAAACCTGAGAATAAAAACTGTGTTGTAGCCATTATGCTTCCTCCTTTTCTGCTGAACGGTCTTTATAAACGCCGAGTGGATAATATGGGAGCATATTATCGTCAATCCACTTTAACGCATCAACAGGAGTCATACCCCAGTTTGTAGGACAGCTTGATACAACTTCAACTAAAGAGAAGCCTTTGCCGTCAATCTGGTTCTGGAACGCCTTTTTGATAGCTTTCTTAGCGTTTTTGATATTCTTAACGTTATTAACTGTAACACGCTCTAAATACTCAGGACCTTCAAGCTGACTTAGCATCTCACAAACACGGATAGGATAACCGCAGTGGTTAACATCTCTGCCGTATGGAGAAGTCTGTGTTACCTGACCAGGGAGTGATGTTGGAGCCATCTGACCGCCTGTCATACCGTAAATAGCGTTGTTGATAAAGA
>JAFUIK010000018.1 GCA_017473955.1 Ruminococcus sp.
GGACAGCTTGTAACAGGTCGGAAAAAGCTAAGTGAAGCACTAAAAATGTCAGAACGTGAAGTGAGAACTGCTTTAAACCACTTAAAATCGACCAACGATATAACCATCCGCACAACCTCAAAATACTCGATAATTACTATAGTTAATTACGAAGAGCTTCAAGTATCAACCAACTCTTTAACCATCAACCAACCAACAAGTAACCAACAATCAACCAGCAAGCGACCACAATATAATAAAGATAAGAAATATAAGAAATATAATAATGCAATAAATGATGATGACTGTGAAACTAGTGAACTTGTTAAGATGCTTGAGAGCAAGTCTGTATTCACAGATTGAAGCAACTGTGTTAGAAAGGCTTTGTGTAAGGCAGACACCCAGCAATCGCCTACAATTTTGCAAACAAAAAACGGCACCACTACGATGCCGTTTGTTTAATATTTGACTTTACATTGTTATGCACTTAGATGGACAGTTTTCTACACATACGCCACAGCCTGTGCATTTTTCAGGGTCGATAGTAGCACAGAAGTCCTTGACGGTGATTGCACCTGCTTCACACACTTTAGTACACTTCATACAACCGATGCACGCCGCTTTGCACGCTTTCTTAGCGACAGCACCTTTCTCCTTGTTAGAGCAACGCACAACAGCCTGCTCTTTAACAGGAGCGACAGTGATCAGCTTTCGCGGACAAGCTTCGGCACATAAGCCACAGCCACCGCATTTGTTAATGTCAACAACAGCGACACCGTTACATACAGTGATAGCGTTACTCAAGCAAGCGTTAACACAGTCGCCAAAGCCAAGACAGCCGAATGTACAGGCTGTGATACCGCTTCCGTAGCGAGAAGCTGACAGGCAACTGTTGATGCCTTGGAAATCTGCTTTATTAGTTGTATTGTCACAGTTGCCCATACAGTGTATGTGAGCAACCTTTTTAACTGTTTCGCCTGATGTACCCAAAAGCTCGCCGACAGCGTGAGTACATTCCTCGCCGCCGACAGGACACAAGCCGACCTTTGCCTCGCCCTTTGAAAGGGCTGATGCGTAGCCTGCACAGCCTGAATATCCGCACGCACCACAGTTAGCACCTGGGAGCAATTCGAGCACAGCCTCGGCTTTTTCGTCCTTTGGAACAGCCATAACAATTGACGCAATCGCAAGTATAAGACCAATAAGCAAGCCGATGCCTGCCACAACCAAAACTGCAATAAGTACAGCAAATAATGTTTGATTCATTTCATTTACCTCCTCATGCAAGTGGGATGAGCTTATCAACAAAGCCTGAGAAGCCTAAGAAGCTTAAAGCTACAAGTGATGCTGAAATAAGTGTGATAGGAAGTCCTTGTAAGCTCTTTGGAACGTCGGCGGACTCAAGACGGGAACGTACACCCGCAAACATTACCATAGCAACTAAGAAGCCTATACCTGCTCCAAGTGCGTTAATCAGAGCGTGACCATAAGTGTAGGTGAAAGCTGATGTTGTCTGGACTTTCTGTAGTACGAGCATTGTAACGCCTAGGATAGCACAGTTTGTTGTGATAAGCGGAAGATAAACGCCCAGCGACTGGTACAGTGCAGGGATGTATTTTTTGAGAACGATTTCGACAAGCTGAACAAGACCCGCGATAATCAAAATGAATACGATGGTCTGTAGGTAAGCCAAGTCGTTTGGTACCAAAAGGTACTGATAAATAGGGAAAGTAACAGCGGTTGCGAGCACCATAACAAAGGTTACTGCCGCACTCATACCAACGGCTGTGTTGAGCTTTTTGGAAACGCCTAAAAACGGGCAGATACCAAGGGATTTGCACAGCACGTAGTTTTCGGTAAGGATAGCCGCTAAAAATACGGAAACAAGAGATTTAACCAGCATTTTCTGCTACCTCCTTATCTGAAATTTCGCTGTCAGTCTTTGCACACTCAAAGCTCTTGCAGGTTTTGCTCATTGGACAACCCTGACAAGGGGAGTCGACAACTTTTTTGCCTGCTTTGGTGTTTAATTTATTAGCAAGGGCAATAAGTACACCGTAAACAAAGAAGCCACCTGGCGGTAAAATAAAGATGAGAATTTGCACAGGGAGAACCTGTAAACCGAAAACAGTGCCCGAGCCAAAAAGTTCACGAATGATACCCATACACAGCAGTGCCGCTGTAAAGCCGACGCCCATTCCAAGACCGTCTAAGATACTTGGCAGAACAGGGTTTTTGCTTGCGTACATCTCGGCTCTTCCTAAAATGATACAGTTAACAACGATAAGCGGTAAGAAGATGCCCAGTGAATCGTTGATAGCAGGAGCAAAGGCTTTTACTATCATCTGCACTATAGTTACAAATCCTGCAATAATAGTGATATACGCAGGAATTCTGATTTTGTCAGGAATAACTTTTCTAAGGAGTGAGATAACGGCATTTGAGCATACTAAAACCGCAGTAGCGGCAACGCCCATACCAATAGCGTTTGATGCTGAGGTGGTAACAGCCAAGGTCGGACAAGTGCCGAGCATTAAGCATAATACAGGGTTTTCTTTAATAATACCTTTAGTAAACTCCTGTAAGTAGGACTTCTTTTCAGCCATTAGTTCTCACCTCCCATAATTTCAGTATTGTAAATGTCACAAGCTGTGTTTACTGCATCAATAACAGCACGCGACGAATTGTTGATGAAGTAACGGCGTCAACCTTCTGACCCTCGCCCGAGTAGTCTTTGTCAACTACAATTTTGTCGGATGTGACAAGCCCTTTGAAACGTGAAGTAAAATCTTCGTTTGATGTGTTTTTACCAAGACCTGGAGTCTCGTCGTCGTTATAGTAAACGTCGATGTTGATGATTTCGCCGTTTGCATCAATACCTGTCATAACCTTAACCTGACCGCCGTAGCCGTTAGCAACAGTCGAGATAGCGTAACCGACGATTTTCAGGACATCTTCACTCTCTTCGCCTACCGTGCCGACATAAATTGTGGAGCCGTCTTCAGTTTCGGTTAATAACTCAAACTTCTCAGCGTCAGGACACACGATTTTCATCGACTCCTGCTGTGACAAAGCCTCGTTTTCGGCGATTTTCTTAGCGGTGATGGCATTAGTGCCTGCCAAAGCAACGGTCATTATCATACAGATAATAAACAGCGAAATTGTAGGGATAAATACATCTTTGAAATTAATTTTTCTCATTTTTTATCCCCCTTTGCTTTTTTAACTGCACCAAAAGGCTTAGGAGTTGTAGCCATTTCGATAAGAGGAGTGAGAATGTTCATAAGTAAGATTGAGAATGATGCACCCTCAGGCATATTGGAATAGGTTCTAAGCAATATTGTTAGCACACCGCAACCTACTGCGTACACAACCTTGCCCCATTTTGTGATAGGACAGGTGACGTAATCTGTCGCCATAAAGATGGCACCAAGGAGCAGTCCGCCTGAAAGTATCTGGTAAAGCGGGTCCTGACCTACGATTAAAGCCATAAGACCTGCAGATACGATATAAACACAAGGGATAACAGGAGAGATTACCTTTTTAATAACAAGGTAAACACCGCCTAAAACAAGAGCAATAGCACAGGTTTCACCAAGCGAACCGCCGTGAGCACCTAACAGTAGTTGTGTGTAAGAATATGTACCGCTTTGAGCTACTAAAGGAGTAGCGGAAGCTACAGCGTCGATGTCTTTTGAGAAAGCGTCAGTCCATGTCATCATAGCGTTAGGGAATGACACAAGCAGTACAATTCTAGCGGCTAAAGCAGGGTTTACAAAGTTCATACCAAGACCGCCGAACATCTGCTTAACTACTATAATTGCGACAACACATCCGAAAACAGCGATAAGCGGATTGATAGAAACAGGTAAGTTAAGTGCTAAAAGCAAGCCTGTAACAACTGCGGACAAATCCCCGATAGTTGTGTCACGCTTCATAATTTTGCGAGCAACATACTCACTCAAAACGCAGGATGCAACACACACACCAATGAGCATCAAAGCTCTGAATCCAAAAAAGATGACAGATGCAATAGATGCAGGAACTAACGCGATGATAACATCGAGCATTATCTTAGCGGTTGAAGAATTTGAACGAAAATGAGGAGAGGACGAAACGTACATTTTGTTTTCCATTTACTTACCCTCCTTTAAAGGCATCAGCCTTTTCTTTTCGTTATTAATTATCTGTTTTCCAAGACGTATATTGTTGACAAGATGACGGTTTGCAGGGCAGACATAAGCACAGCAACCACATTCCATACAGTTCATAATGTTGGCTTTCATCATAGCGTCAACGTCCTTAGCGTTTACCGCCTTGCAAATTGACGTTGGCATTAAGCACATTGGGCAGGCATCAACGCATTTACCGCAGTGGATGCATGCTGAAGGCTCCATAAGTTTAGCTTCCTTTTCGGAAAAAGCCAAAATCGCGTTGTTTTGCTTTGCGATGAAAAGTGAGTCGTCGCTCACAGAGCTACCCATCATAGGGCCACCCAAAATGAGCTTTTTAGGCTCTTGCTTATATCCACCGCAGAAGTCGATGATATCCTTTACGGAAGTTCCGATAGGAACGATAACGTTTTTAGGTTCTGCTATTGCGTCACCGTCAACGGTTATGCGTCTTTTTACAAGCGGAATACCGGATTTCAGATAATACGACAAAAACGCAATTGATGCGACATTCATCACAAGACAGCCTGCATCAGCGGGGAGCTTGCCCATTGGTACCACACGGTTGGTACACGCTTTGATGAGCACCTTTTCGGCACCATAAGGGTAGGAGGCTTTCAGCGGTAAAACACGCACCTCGTCGTATTTATCAATTTCGTGGTCAGCGATAGTTTTCAGCACCTTGATAGCATCAGGTTTATTGTCTTCAATGCCGATGATGACACGCTTAAGCTTGAGGATGTCCTTTAAGGTGTAAATACCGCTCATAATATTCCACGAGTTTTCAATTACCTCACGGTGGTCGGCTGTGATGTAAGGTTCGCACTCTGCCAGGTTAATGATGAGAGTATCGACGTTTTTATCAATCGGGATATTCAGCTTGACGTGTGTAGGGAAGCCTGCACCGCCTAAGCCTACGAGTCCGCTCTCTCTGGTCGCTTTGAGTAAATCCGAGAGGTCGTTGATAACGGGAGGCTTAATGCCTTCGTACATACGCATCTCGCCGTCAGACTCAATGGTGATGGCATCAACCTTGGAGCCGTCGGCAGCGGTTATTTTGTCGATTTTTTTAACTATACCCGAAACAGAGCTGTGAATGGGTGCACTCACATATGCGTCGTTATTGCCGATGACCTGACCGACAGCTACGGTGTCGCCAACCTTAACAGTAGGCTTGCAGGGAGCACCGATGTGCTGTGACATAGAGATAGTCACGCTTTTTGGCACAGGCATATAGACACTCTGGGCTGAGGCTGTATTTTTTCTGTGCGGTACGTGCACACCTCCGTGGGTGCGGTACGGCTTCTTTGGGAAAGTAAGCTTTGATTCCATACTCAAAAACCCCTTTACGATTAGTAAAAAATGTAAAAATTTCTTCACATAGCATTATATCATTTTGTGCAACTTTTTTCAATGTGAATATCAGCCAAAATAAAAGACACAATATGGTGTATAAATACTAAAAAAATATTCGGAGATGATTTTTTGCAGTACCTTTATGCGTTTTTAGTAGGCGGTGCTATCTGCTTAGTCGGACAGCTACTCATTGACAAAACCAAGCTGACTCCTGCACGAATACTGACAGGCTACGTTGTCACAGGTGTTATTTTATCGGCAGTTGGAGTGTATCAGCCCCTTGCTGATTTTGCAGGAGCAGGGGCAACAGTTCCGCTGTGTGGATTTGGCCACCTTATGGCACAGGGTGTGAAAAACGCGGTTGATTCAATCGGGGCAGTAGGAATACTAAAGGGCGGTTTAACTGCAGGCTCGGCGGGCATCACAGCGGCGATTGTGTTCGGACTTTTAGCAAGTTTGTTGAGTAAGTCTAAGGAGAAATAAGAAAAGCTCCCGTTTGGGAGCTTTTTCGTTAAATTATGGGTTAGCTGAATTAATTGCATCATATCCCATTTTATAATTTTGTGGGTGCTTCGCACACGGACGACCATTGGTCGCCTCTAAATTTGATATCTATTCAATCGTGTTGGTTTGCGTTTTGGGAGCTTTTGGTTTTCCATAAAACCTTATTCCTCTTCGCTATATTCCAAAATATCTCCTGCTTCACATTGCAGTGCCTCGCAAATAGCTGCTAAGGTCTGGAAACGGATAGCCGTTACCTTGTTATTTTTGATTTTTGACAGATTGACGTTTGAGATGCCGACCTTTTCGGCAAGCTCATTAAGCGACATTTTGCGTTCAACCATCATTCTGTCGAGTCTTAAAACGATTTTTCCCATATTTTCCTCCGATTATAAAAGTCCGTCTACTTCTTCTTCGAGATTTGCACCGTAGGAGAAAATCTGTGACAAGCACAAGCACACAAGTCCGATAATAATGCCTTCGAGTGAGACGGAAACTTCGCTTTCGATACCATTTGCAAGCGAAACACCTGTGATGATGGTTGTAATGATGAAGCCTATAATTGGCATAGAAATTGCGAAAATGCCCATTTCACGAACTCTTCTTACAACATCTTTCTGGAAAGGCGAGGTGCTTGTTGCGTGCTTGTATTTACCCATAATGGTTGACAGAATGATGTCGAGATTACGGAAAATAAGTGCCATAAGAATGAAAGTGAGCATAATTCCGACAAATGCCATAGTCACGGCAAAGTGGTTGATATCACCATTTTGAGTGAGTGCATTGACGTTAAAGCTGTAAGCTTCGAGCGTTGCAAAGTTAGGACCTTCTTCGGCAACACATTCAGCGAAAAAGCTTTTGTCAACGATTGAAATCAAGACCATCAATGCACTGATGCCTGCACCAATCCAATGAAGAATCTCCGTAATTTTTGAAATGATTGACAGTGTTTTGTTAAGTTTGTTTCCCTTTTTCATTTTAAAATACCTCCAAGTATTTAACCGTCTGTGCGGTTAACTCATTTTACTTCCAAATTTTCTCAAACGCGTTTGTTGAGGTAAATATAACACACAGTTTTACGTTTGTCAATAGTTTTTTAACGTAAAACATTAAAAAATATTCGAAAAAGATTAAAATTATATCGTGAAACGTAAACTAATACGATTAAATGGTTATGATTATAGTAATGCAGGTTCATATTTTATAACCATTTGCAGCAAGGATAAAAAGCCAATATTCAGCAGAATCGTAGGGGTCGGCGACCTCGACGACCTGAGAGTTTGCCTCTATAGGTATGGTGAAATCATCAATAATAACATTGAATATATGAATGAAATATATGATTACATTGAAATTGACAATTACGTCATAATGCCTAATCATATCCACATTTTAATTAGCGTTTATTCAGGCGGGATGTCGAGGTCGCCATCCCCTACGCATGAGGTAATACCAACGTTTGTGCGAACACTTAAACGCTTCGTTAATAAAGAAGCAGGAGAAAATATTTTTCAACGTTCCTACAATGACCATATAATAAGAGATGAACGAGATTACCTTGCGAGATGGAAATACATCGACAACAACCCTATAAAATGGGAGCTTGATGATTTGTATTGAAATCTTATTTGAAATGGTATATCATATGTAATATATGTTTTATATGAAAGGGTGCTACTATGGAGTGGACACAAATTACCATAAATGTCAAGCCTTCTGATATTGATTTGGCAGGCGACATTGCGAATATGACCGTGCCATACGGCATATATATTGAAGATTACACCGACCTCGAACAGGGGGTTCAGGAAATCGCTCACGTTGATTTAATCGACGAGGACTTGCTCAAAAAGGACAGAAACGTTGCAAAAATCCATATCTACATTGACCCTGAGGATAATCCTCAGGAAGCTATTGCGTTTTTAACCGAACGTTATCAAGCACAGGGCATTGAGCATAGCTTTGAAGAAGAAAAGTGCGAAGAGGACGACTGGCTTAATAACTGGAGAAAATACTTTAAGCCGACTAAGGTTGGCGAAAAACTTCTCATTTGTCCGTCATGGTTTGATATCGTAGATACAGAGGGCAGAGTTGTGCTAGATATCGACCCCGGTCTTGCTTTTGGTACGGGTAAGCACGAAACAACTCGCCTTTGCCTTGCGACACTTGAGCAGTACGTAAAGGACGGCTCAACTGTTTTAGATGTCGGTTGTGGCAGTGGTATTTTAGGTATTGCTTCAATTTTGCTTGGAGCTAAAGGTGCGTTCGGTGTTGATATCGACCCGATGGCTGTAAGAACTGCCAAAGAAAACGCAAAGGTTAACAAAGTAGAGGACAAATTCGAGGTAGTCTGCGGTGACCTTACTGAAAAGGTAGAGGGAAAATATGATATTATTGTTGCAAATATCGTCGCAGATGCTATAATATTCTTGTCAAAAGGTGTAGTCGAATTTATGAACGACGACACAGTGTACATTATGAGCGGTATCATCGACACTCGTGTCAACGATGTTTTGGACGCTCTTAAAGATGATTTTGTTATCATCGACAAGATTTTTGATAACGGCTGGTATTGTTTAGTTGCAAAGAAGCGCTGAACCACCGAGCTTTTCTAATCTCAATGTGATCGAGGTCTTGCGTTAAAAAATCAAAGAGTTGATTTTTCTTTGATTTTAGCAAGAGACAGAGGAACAGTAGAGATTTGAAAAAGATGCGAGGTAGGTAAAGCGTGACACAAAAGTGCTGAGTTACATAAAATAATGCATTTCGTCATACAATCATCACAATACGCAATTATCATTTATCTTAACTTAATTATCGGAGGATTTTACTATGAAAAAAGAAAGCAGAGAGAAGCTTAATTTATTTTTCTCATCATTTTTAGTTATCGGCTACATTGTTTGCACATACTTCTTTATGTCGCTGACAAGCAGAGTCAGTCAGGGTGCGGCAAACCTCATTCAAGTAGCAGTGTTCACACTTTTCGGACTTATTATTTTCTATGCAACAAGAGTTGGCGAGGGTGTTCCTGTAAAGCGTTTTTCAGCTATCGTGCTTTGCGTGCTTGATATTCCTGCACTTTTTGCTATTATCGCATCTTTAGCTCCTGCATTCCCACTTCACGACGCTTTAGCATCTCAGCCGGTTATTTTAACATTCGCTTGCGTAGCTCTGGGTTACGGTATTCCTTATACTTTCCTTTCAGGCTTCGAGCTTAAGGAAGAAATTGACGAAGATGCTGTAAAAGAAGCTATGCTTGAGGGCGGTATCGCAGAAGAGCTCGCTGCTTTAGAAAACGAAGAAGCTGTTGAAGAAACAGTTGACGAGATTGCTGACGAGGTTGCAAGCGAAGAAGATATCAAAGAGCTTGAGGCTGTTGACGGTGCAGACGCAGAATAATTATTAGTTTCTTATTTAAAAATAATATAAATGAAAAACGGGCGGACAGGTGTTCGCCCTGAATTTTGAAAGAAGGTAAAAAAATGGGCTGTTCACATGATTGCAGTAATTGCAGTGAAAATTGCTCGGAGCGTAACGCTCCACAGGATTTAATCGAAAAACTGAACCCTATGAGTTCTGTAAAAAAGGTCATCGGTATCGTGTCAGGTAAGGGCGGTGTAGGTAAAAGTCTTGTTACTTCTGCTTTAGCCGTTGAATTAAACCGCCGTGGCTACAAAACCGCAGTGCTTGATGCCGACATCACAGGTCCGTCAATTCCTAAGGCTTTCGGCATTAAAGAGAAAGCTCTTGGAAACGAGTTCGGCATTTTACCTCGTACAACTAAAACAGGTATCGACGTTATGTCTGTTAACCTGCTTTTACAGAACGAAACCGACCCTGTTGTTTGGCGTGGCCCTGTAATTGCAGGCACAGTTAAGCAGTTCTGGACCGATGTTATCTGGAAAGACGTTGACTATATGTTTGTTGATATGCCACCGGGAACAGGCGACGTTCCGCTTACTGTTTTCCAGTCTTTACCGCTTGACGGCATCGTTGTTGTGACATCTCCTCAGGAGCTTGTTTCAATGATTGTAAGCAAAGCTATGAAAATGGCAGAAATGATGAATATTCCGGTTCTCGGCGTAGTTGAAAATATGAGCTACTTCGAGTGCAAGGAGTGTAAAACTCAGCACAAGATTTTCGGCGAAAGCCACATTGACGAGATTGCAAAAGAGTTTGGCACACGTGTGCTTGCTAAAGTTCCTATGGACGATTCTCTTGCAAAATGCGTTGACACAGGCTCAATCGAGCTGTTTGTCGGCAACTATTTTGAAGAGGCTACAAACATCATTGAGGACGAGTTATCGGTTAAATAAGTGCCGAGCACTCGAGCCTTTACAATCTCAATGCGAGCGAAATCCCGAGATATAAAAATCAATGAAACAATATACTTCTTGATTTTATCAAGGGATAGAGGAACAGTAGAGATTTTAAAGAGATGCGAGAGTGGACGAGGCATGACATATAAGTGCCGAGCACAATATAGTTTCACAAACCAATAATTTAAGGGTGTACCGTTTGGTGCACCCTTTTTTTGTGCATAATATATGCGGTGATATTATGGAAGAACTGCCGCAAAAGGCTAAAGCTGTTATGGGGATATACGGGGCGGTTGCGACCTTAACCCAAAGCTCGGTAGCTTTTTTTCGCTTTAACAAAGACGATTTCATCGTGATACTTGTTGCACTTTTTGTCGCGTCAACCGTAGGTTCATATGTTTATATCGTGCTGTTTTTCAGGCACTACCGATACTATATCCGTGACGATGTTATTGTAATAAAAAAAGGTGCCCTCTTTAAAAGAAGACACCTCATATATGTTGACAAAATCAGCACAATTACAATTCACGAAAGCTTTGTGCACAGGTGGTTTAAACTGTGCACGATTTACTTTCACGCTCAAGGCAGTGTTGTTAGGCTTTCGTTTGTGCCTGTTAATAAATCAGACGAGCTCCAAAAAATTCTTGATAGCCGTCATTGACTTGTCAGCCGCTAAGAAACGGAACTGCATAAAGTCCATAAACTGGTTTTCGTTGAAATCGTCGGAAATGCAACGTAAAACTGCACAAGGAACCTCGTTTCTGTAGCATACCTGTGCTACAGCACCGCCCTCCATTTCACACGCTACTGCATCAAATTCGTCAGCGATTGCACTTCGCATAGCTTTTTCTGCTACGAAAATGTCGCCTGTTGCAATTCTGCCGAGAACAACGTTTGTGTTTTCTAAGTCCTTGCACGCATCATACAGCTTGTTTGCAACGTCAAAGCTTACAGGGATGTCGATTCTTGTTTCGTCATTGTACTGGATAAGTCCTTTCGGGTCACCCATCTGCGTGCCGTCAAAATCGTGCTGTACGCAGTCCTTTGAGATGACGATATCGCCGATTTTAAGTGTTCTTGAAACAGAACCCGCGATACCTGAATTGATGATAACCGTAGGATTATATTTATCAATCATAACCTGTGTGCTCATAGCGGCATTAACCTTGCCGATACCGCACTCGGTCATAACAACCTCTTTGCCGTTAATAGTGCCCGAAATGTACTTCATTTTTGCGTATGTATTTTCAGTTTTGTTCTCCAGTAATTTTGCAAGACCCTCAACCTCAATCGAGAGGGCACAGATAATTCCTATCATAATTGTTTCTCCTTATTCCAAATTCTTAGTCTGGTACATTACCGCTGTGATGCCTGCTATCGGTGCTGTTTGAGCACGCAAAATTCGAGAGCCTAAGGTGGTCGGTGTCACGCCGTTTGCTTTAAGCATCTCGATTTCGGCTTCTTCAAAACCGCCCTCACTTCCTACGAACATAGCAAGTGTTTTAACGTCTTCGTTTATGATGTCGCGTAGCTTTTCTCCGCCACACTCGTAAAATACAATAGATTTGTCAAAGTTTTCGCAAAGCTTGGATGCATCCTTTAAGGTCAACATATCATTGACTTGTGGGATGATGCCTCTGCGTGATTGGGAGGCGGCATTGTCGGCGATTTTCTGCCATCTTTGCACCTTTTTATTCATCTGCTTTTGTTCAGGACGGGAAATGCATCGGGATGTTAAGACGGGAGTGATTTCATAAACACCGAGCTCGACGGACTTTTGAACAATGTCATCCATTTTGTCGCCTTTTGTAAGTGCCATAAACAGCGTGATTTTCACGCTTGGCTCTTGCTCACAAATGATTGATGAAAGAACCTTGACCCTTACCGAGTCCGCCATAAAGTCGGTAATTTCACACTCGTGACGTCTGCCGTCTGCCGTACAAAGAGTGAGCTTTTCGCCCACCTTCATTCTCAGCGATTTTGAAATATGTCGTGCGTCCTCATCCGTTATTTCAAAGCTGTCGCCCAAAATTTCGTTAGTAAAAAACCAAGCCATAAGTTTTCTCCGAATATAGTTATAAATGTAAATAAAATAATAACAGATTGCGTCACTAATTGCAATAATTTCAGATATTTGGTAATATAGCCCTGTGAATAAGATGTAGGGGATGGCGACATCGACATCCCAAAAAATGAAACGCAAGTATTACAGATAAGGAGAAATTATGAAAGCACAGGAGTTTTTGGACATTTTAGAAAAAGAGAATATAAAGGAAGAACAGCTTTCGAGTTTAGTGGTACAAGCACTTTCTGACAAAGGGCTGAAAATTGCAACGGCAGAAAGCTGTACAGGCGGTCTGATTTCAAAAATGATAACCGATGTATCAGGCTCATCTGCTGTGTTTGACTGCGGAATCTGTTCTTATGCTAACCATATAAAGCACAAGCTTTTAGGTGTAAAAGAGGACACGCTTATGACTTACGGAGCGGTTTCCGACAGAGTTGCGATGGAAATGGCACGCGGTGTGCGACTTCTCTCGAAAGCCGACATCGGAATTTCAACAACAGGCATCGCGGGGCCTCTTGGAGGCTCACAGTATAAGCCTGTGGGTTTGGTTTATATCGGTGTGAGCACAGAGAAAGGACTGAAAGCTTACAGGGTACAGCTTGCTCAGGGCAAGGTGCCTAATCGTCAAAGAATACGAGAACTCAGCTCTTTGTGTGCACTTTATTATGCACTTTCCGAAATTGACGAAATATAGTAAAAAAACCTTGTATTTTATACCTTTGTATGCTATTATATTCCTGTATGTTTTACCTTGGGGTAGAACATCCTTAGTCTTTCGCATTATTTTTGAGATACAATAAAGACAGGAGTTGATTTTATGGCCAGAGTTGCCGGAATACTCATGCCAATCACTTCCCTTAGTTCCCCTTACGGCATCGGAACTATCGGAAAAGAAGCAAGACAGTTTGCTGATTTCTTAAAAGCTTCAGGTCAGAAAATTTGGCAGATACTGCCTGTAGGTCCGACTAGCTACGGCGATTCACCGTACCAGTCATTCTCTACCTATGCAGGTAACCCTTATATGATTGACCTTGATACGCTGGTTTCACAGGAGCTTTTAGACAAAGCTACTTTAGAGTCTTATGACTGGGGTAGTGACAACGGCTACATTGATTATGAAAAAATCTACAACAGCCGTTTTGAGGTTTTACACATTGCGTACAAGAACTTCAAGGAAAACAAAGAGCAGAAAGCCTTCAATTCATTCAAGCGTAAGAACGCTGCTTGGATTAAGGACTACGCACTCTATATGGCTGTTAAAAAAGGCTTTGATATGCAGGCTTGGACACAGTGGCCTGACGAAGCTATTAAATTAAGAGAAGAAGCAGCTGTTAAAAAGTACGAGCGTAAGTACAGAGAGGAAATCGACTTCTGGAAGTGGGTTCAGTTTGAGTTCTATACCCAGTGGGCTGATTTCAGAGCTTACGTTAACTCTTTAGGCATCCAGATTTTGGGTGATATGCCTATCTATGTTGCTATGGACAGTGCTGACACATGGGCTAACCCTGACGTTTTCTGGCTTGACGAAAACCGCGAGCCTGTATGCGTTGCAGGTTGTCCTCCGGATTACTTCTCAGAAACAGGACAGCTTTGGGGCAACCCTCTCTACGATTGGGATTATTTGAAAGAAAACGGCTATCAGTGGTGGATTAACCGTGTTGAAGCTGCATCAAAGCTCTTCGACATCACAAGAATTGACCATTTCCGTGCGTTTGACACATATTATGCTATTCCTTACCCTGCTGAAAATGCTATCGGCGGTGAGTGGAAAATCGGTCCTAGAATGGACTTCTTCAACAAAATGCGTGAGGCTTTAGGTGACATCCCGATTGTTGCCGAGGACTTAGGCGAGCTGTTTGACAGCGTTACAGAGCTTTTAAATGAGTCAGGCTATCCTGGTATGAAGGTCTTAACATTCGGCTTTGGCGACGGTTGGGACAACGACTTCTTGCCACACAGATACACAGAAAACTGCGTTGTTTACACAGGCACTCACGATAATGATACAGTTAACGGCTGGCTTTCTACTGCCCCACAGCACGAAATTGACTTCGCTAAGCAGTATTGTAACATCTACGATGGCGACGATTTCTGCTTCAAGTTAATCGAAACCTGCTACAAGAGCTGTGCTAACTACTGTATTGTACAGATGCAGGATGTTTTAGGCTTAGGCAGTGAGGCTAGAATTAACATTCCATCAACTCTCGGCGGCAACTGGACATGGAGAGTTAACCCTTCGATGCTTACAAAAGAAGTTTCAGATAGACTTTACAATTTAGCACAAACATACTCAAGACTGGAGGAGAACTAAAATGGGTATTACAATGGAACAGCTTACCACTATTTCACAGAGCGAATATTGCAAAAAACCTAAAGAGTTAACTCTTGAGCAGCTTCACTTTGTACTTGGTAAGGCTATCATGGGCGAAATCGCCGACAACTGGCAGAAGAGTAAGAAAAAGCACTCAAACAACAGAAGAGCATACTACTTCTCTGCTGAATTCCTTATGGGTAGAATGATGTACAACAACCTTTACTGCTTAGGTATTCTTGACGATGTTAAGGATTTACTCAAGAGCAAGGGTATGGACATCAATCAATTCGAAGATGTTGAGGATATGGCACTTGGTAACGGCGGTCTTGGTCGTCTTGCTGCTTGCTTCTTAGACTCAGCAGCTACACAGGAAGTGCCACTTGACGGTTATGGTATCCGTTACAAGTACGGTCTTTTCAAACAGCTTATCGAAGACGGCTATCAGGTTGAGGTAGCTGATAACTGGCAGAAGTTTGAAGACCCATGGTGTGTAAGACGCCTTGACGAGGCAGTTGTTGTTAAGTACGCTGACTCATCTGTTGTTGCTGTACCTTACGATATGGCAATCATCGGCTACGGCACAAAGAACATCAACACATTAAGACTCTGGCAGGCTGAGCCTGTTGAGGAGTTCGACTTCATCGCGTTTAACAACGGTCAGTACGACCAGTCTGTAAAATCAAAGAACGATGCTGAGAACATTTCTAAGGTTCTCTATCCAAACGATAACACTTACGAAGGTAAGGTTCTCCGTTTAAAGCAGCAGTATTTCTTCTGTTCTGCATCATTACAGGACATCATCAAGAGATACAAGGCTAAGTACGGCAACGATTTCTCACACTTTAGTGAGCACGCTGCTATTCAGCTCAACGATACTCACCCAGTATGCTGTATCCATGAGCTCATCAGACTCTTAGGTCTTGAGGGTATAGGCTTCGAAGATGCATTCCAGATTGCTCAGAAGACTTTTGATTACACTAACCACACAGTTATGGCTGAGGCTCTTGAGAAATGGGATATCTACCTCATGCGTAATGTTATTCCTGAGGTTTACCACATCATCGAGCTCATCAACGAGCGTCTGTGGAACGACTTTAAGGGCAGAGGTATGAGTGAGGACCTTATTCACAGAATGTGCATCCTCTCTGACGACAGAGTTCACATGGCAAGACTCGCTATCTATGGTTCTTCATATGTTAACGGTGTTGCTTGGATTCACACAGAGATTCTCAAAAACGATGTATTAAACGATTGGTACAACATCTATCCTGAGAGATTCCAGAACAAGACAAACGGTATCACACAGCGTAGATGGCTCGGTCTTTGCAACCCTGAGCTCTCAAGCTTCATTTCTGAGCGTGTTGGCGACGTCTGGCAGAGAGATATGGCTAAGGTTGAAAAGCTCGCACAGTGTATCGACAAGGACGCTGTTAAAGCATTCAATAAGATTAA
>JAFUIK010000019.1 GCA_017473955.1 Ruminococcus sp.
ACGGCTTTGTTCTGCTTGGTGCTTCGTGCCTGCGGATCAATGTTGCCGTAATAAAATTCTTCTATGAATTTGCCCATATTGTTACCTCCTTTGATTTTCTACCATAATTGTACTCAAAGGCGGTGTAATAGTCGAATGTACCGCATAAAACAGAAAAAGGGCAAAAGAAAAGAGAGAGCCGAAACTTCTCTCAATTCTCTTGCCCTTCGCAATGCTCGTACCTTTAAGTTATTGTCCTTAAGGGTACGATGCATTTGCCGCGGTCTTTTTTTGTGCCACAATAAATTTTTAAAATATTTGAAACCAAATGGCTGTTTTTCGTGTTTTAATATATAGAGGAGTGTAAAAACTTTAGAAAGGAATGATATTATGAAAAGGCTTATATCTTTAGTTTTAGTTGTTATTATGCTCTGCACCTGCTGTGCTTTTAGCACAAGTGTTTCTGCTTTTGATGAAGAGAATATGATTAACAATCGCCCGAAGTACTATATTACCGAGGATTTTGACGACGATATGATACTGTTCTTGCTGACAAGCAAGGCGAGCGAATCAAACCCTGTGCTTACTCCAGAGGATTTCAAGGGTTTGGGCGTTACTGAGGTCAGAAGAATAAGCTCAAATGGTGCTCAGAATCATATTTTTTCTATGACACTCGACAGACATGATAAGCAGAATGTTCTTGATGTAATCAACGAATTGCACAAAATGGACAGCATACTTGTAGCTGAGCCGAATTATCGTGTGTATATTCCCGAGGATGACGTCGAGCCTACTGCCGCAGAGGAGCTTATCAGTCTTCTGGTAGAACAGTGCGAGTGGGATATAACAGAGGATGATGTTTGGATTGAATATATGTACACATTCTCAGAAGGCAAATATCTGGTTAGATATTTTGTAGGTGAGCTTGCTTGTCCCGATGTTGAAGTTTGCGAGTATATTGGCGATTATATGTTACATCTAGGCAGTCCGCCGATACCCGAGGTTTATTATAACGGCGAGCTTTACGACTTGGTTGATGCCTATGAAACAGGGATTATTACCGACAGTGACCTTGAAACTATGACAAAATTCAAGCAGCTCGATTTTAAAAAGCTTTTGTATGGTGACGCTGACAAAGACGGTGACTTAAGTGTACTTGATGCGACTATGATTCAGTTGCATCTTGCTTCACTCAAAGCTGAAAGCAGGATTGATTTAAAGCTTGCTGACTTTGACCGCGACGGCGAAATATCCGTGCTTGATGCAACTGCTATCCAGCTTAAACTTGCAGGACTTGAATAAACTTAATACTAGACAGCCAGCCCTGAGTGATTAAGCTCAGGGCTGTTTTATTATTTTACCAACTTCGACGTTATGTAGAAAAATGTTGAAAATCGTTTTTTAATATGATATGATTTACTTAATATAAAAACGGAGGTATGAAAAATGACACAGACTAGTAATAAAAAAATTGGTAGAATCATCGCAATTGCACTTGTAGCTGTTGTTGTGATTTTTATTCTTGCCAACTGTTTCACAATCGTTGACGCAGGTCACACAGGCGTTGTTGTTACACTTGGTAAGGTTAACGAGGGCGTGCTTAGTGAGGGTATGCACGTCAAAGCTCCTTTTGTACAGAAGGTTGTTAAAATTGACAACCGTATTGTAAAGCTGGAGGTGTCAACCGAGGCTTTCTCAAAGGACTTGCAGACTGTTTCTACAACTCTTGCTATCAACTATAGAGTTGATTCAGCAAAGTCATACAGCCTGTACAAGAATATCGGTGCTAACTACGAGGCGGTGCTCGTCACTCCTGCGGTTAACGAAGTGCTCAAGGCGATTACTGCTAAGTACACAGCCGAGGAGAGCGTAACAAACCGTACGCTGATTTCAGATGGACTAATCGAGGGTCTCAACGAAAAACTCAACGCAAGCGGTCTTTATGTTACAGACGTAAACATCATCAACTTTGATTTCTCGGAGGCATTCATCACTGCGATTGAAGAAAAGCAGGTTGCTCAACAGCAACTTTTAAAGGCTGAAACCGAAAAGCAGACAGCTATCACAAATGCAGAGGCTGAGGCTGAGGCTACAATGATTAAGGCTGAGGCAGAGGCAGAGGCTAACAAGAAAATCAAGGCTTCTTTAGATGATAATGTTATCCGTTCGAAGTTCTATGAGAAGTGGAACGGCGAGCTCCCACAGGCTATGGGTAGTGATTCTGTTATCACAAGCATCGACGGCGGTAATGAGTAATTAAATATTCAAAAATTATCCCCACTGCAAGAAAAATGCAGTGGGGATTTCTTTGTTTATTCGACTTCGTTTTCGATGTTTGATGAGTACACCGAGCTAAGATACAAAAGAAAGTTTTCGTTTAATAAAAACTCAATCTCCTGCGGATTGTCAGGCAGGGCGATTATCATCTGTTTGTTAAGCTTTATAACGTAGCCGTCATAGATAGCACCCTTGAGCTTTCGAACATTCTTTAAGTCGAGTCCGGAATTTGACATCGCACGCGAAAGCACTGTGATGAGATTTTCGTTATCGTTAACTGAAAAGCCTCCGATAATGACAACACAGTTGCACAGTGTCAGGCTTTCGCACAATGTTTCGCCGAGCTTTGTCGGAGCAACCGATGAGATGATTCTGTTTGTGCTCATATTAATTGTGGAAAGCTTTTGCTTTAACGCTTTCTCGCAGTATGAAGTTTTTCGGGATTTGTAAAACAGGAGATCGTATTTCATTTTGTGCTCCTTAGATATTATTACTGGTTAGCGGGTGCTTTTGGTGTTGATGTGAAGTTAGGATAAATCGTCATACTGTACTGGACGTTGTTGAGGTCTAAGCCGTCGGTAATCCAGCCTGTGAATGTATAATCGTAGTAGTCGTCCTTAGGTAAGGTAGGGGTACCACCCGGTGGAGTTACGGAGTCGCCTTCTTCGACGGTCATAGTGTAATATTCCGAGCCGTCGTGGTTAACGAATTTGACTTCGTAGTATATAACCATTCCACCGCCTGCGACTTCATTCGGATTGCTTGGGTCTTCTGTCGGATTAGACTTAACGGTTTCGGTCAGCTCCTCGCTACCTTCAAGGTTGCCTGCACCGTCGTACCAGTTGATAAGACCCTTTGAGTGTGCTTTCTTGAATGTCAGAATCTCCGGCTTTGAACCGCCGTAACGGGAATAGTAGCAAGCAGGGAACACAGGTGATGAATTTAATGTTGCGATTTCTGTGTTGACGGTTGCTTTTTCGCCATCTCTGAGCTTTCTTGCAACAACAACTGTTCTGAAACCTGAGAATTCGTAGCTACATGTTGAAAGTGTGATTAGCTGGTCATCCTCGTTGACCATAACAGGGCAGTTGATGAGTGAACGGATTCTAACGTTGTATACGTAGTTCATAAATTCGGCGTCGGATAGGAATTCACCCTGCATATAGTTGAAGAACTTTCCGTCGTCGTGCTCATAGTAAGTGCTGGTTTTGAACACAGATATGATTTTGTACTGGCCGTTAGCTTCAGGTGTGTTGAACTCGATAACAGGGTGCTTCTTGTAGAAGTCAAGGTTGCCCTTTAAATCACCGTAGCCCATAAGTCCGTTAAACATACTGCCGTCACGGATGTTGTGACCGTGTAAGATTACGTTCTTTGATTTTACGGAATCTGTTGAACGATAATCAATAAACACGCTTCCATATGATGAGTATGATTTTTTGTATGTACGGTTTAAGTAGTACTGGGAGTAAGCGTTGTCGCCCTTGTGCTCAAGAACAGGGTAGTCAATTTTTGTACCCTTAAGGGTAATCCAAGCGACGATTTCCTTGTTGAGCTTTTTGAGAGCGTCCCAGTTTTGTGTTTCAGGGGTTGTATCGTCGCCGTCGTCATCTGTGGTGCTGTAGGCTATTGAGTGAATTTCAGACGTTATCTGCGAGTTTAAGTAAGGCTTTATAACAAACTCGTTGACAAGGTAAACAGCCGAAACGATGAATGCGACTATAGCAAGCAGTACGATGATTTTTCTTATCACATCGTTTTTGGAGTCACCCTTGTGAGGGATAAAGCTCATAAAGAAGTTTTCTTTTTTCTTTTTCTTAGGAATAACAGCTTGTTCAATATAAGCTATACCGTCAGGACAGCTCTGGGAGTTTTGCTCAAAAATCACCTGAGCTTTGTCAACAGCGTCTATAACGAGGGCATCAAGCTCGACTCCTGTAAGAGATGCGAGTGGCAACACAACGTAGTGCTTTGTTGAAACTTTGAAACAATAGCCGTTGTAGCCGTTGCCCAAGTCCTTGATTGTGCTGATTTTAATTTTGGGCACAAGGTTTTTGTCTTCTTCACTTTTTGGAAGAGTTGCTTCAACCGACTTAATAAAGTTTGAAAAAAGCGATTTAAAGCTGCTAGGGTCTTGAGTGTCCAACGCATTAACAAAAATATTATAGTCAATTTCTTCGTCTGCATTGTCAGTTGTTTTGAGCACCTTTGTGAAAGCTTTTTCTTTGTCATCTATGTCGGTGTTGAACAAAACTCTGATGTCTCTTTTGTAAAGAGAGCTTGCGATGTTGTCCATACTATCGTTAAGCTTTTCGACATCGGCAGAGTTTTTCTGTACAGAGAATATTTCGCAGTTATACATGGTTTCTGCACTTCCTTTTAGATGGTTTCTGCGTTTTAATTAGAGTGAGCAAAATTTTTGAAAAGTCAGATGTTTTGTACACTCTACGGATTGATGATTGTAAGTTTTACGTTTTCGACAGCCTCGGCTATCATATCAGCAAGTCCCGCTTCTTCTTCAGCCTGTTTAACAAATTTTAAGACAGGACGAGTACGTGGATGCTTAGGAGTGAACACTGTGCAACAGTCTTCATACGGCTCAATGGATGTTTCAAATGTGCCGATTTTACGCGAAATCTTTATGATTTCTTCTTTATCCATACCGATAAGCGGACGGAACACAAGCATATTAGTTGCTTCGTCTGTACACGCCATTGCGTGGATTGTCTGGCTTGCTACCTGTCCTAAGCTTTCGCCTGTGATAAGTGCTGTGCAGTCGTTTTGTTTTGCGACAATTTCGGAAATCTGCATCATAAGTCTACGCATAATTATAGTAAACAGCTCCTCAGGACATTTGTCGCGAATGGTTTCCTGAATTTTAGTAAACGGCACTGTGTACATATTGATAGAGCCACTATATCTGCTGACAAGCTTTAAGAGCTTTTCAACCTTTAAGTGGGCACGTTCGCTGGTGTACGGCGGGCTTGCAAAGTGGATGGCTGTTAAACGAATGCCACGCTTTGACATCATATATGCCGCAACAGGGGAGTCGATGCCGCCGCTGATAAGGATAGCCGCGTTTCCGCCTGTGCCTACAGGAATACCGCCCTGACCTCGTAAGGTTTTGCATCTTACATAAGCTCCGAAGTCACGCACCTCAACGGTAACTGTGATTTCAGGGTTTTTAACGTCAACCTTGAGGTGTGGGAAATGTTCCAAAAGCTTACCGCCGACTGTCGCTGAAATCTCAGGAGACTTGAGCGGGAACTTTTTGTCAGAACGCTTAGACTCAACTTTGAAGGTTTTTGCTCCCATAAGCTCGTCATAGAGGTAGTCGGGAGCTTGTGACAAAATATCGTCCATACTTTTCTCGCATACTAAAGCACGAGAGAAAGCAACGATACCGAATACCTGCGACACACGCTCGCACACATCGTCGAGGTCGATGTCATCACTCACAGGCTCTATATAGATTGTAGACTGGGCAACAGTTACGTTGAATTTGCCCAAGTCGCGGATGCGATGCTTTAAGTTCTTGATGAGTACATCTTCGAAGTTACGGCGATTAAGACCTTTTAAGGCAATTTCGCCTACTTTGATAAGTATAATTTCTTTCATAATATATCCTTTACTTTGTTTTAGCGAGGGTGTCGATACCCTTTTTGAGTGAATTTATAAATGCGTCTATGTCAGCTTTATCGTTGAATTTTGAAAAGCTGATGCGAAGGGAAGAGTCAATCAGCTTGTCACAAAGACCCAACGCTTGCAGTACGTAACTTTTTTTACCCTTAGCACAGGCAGAGGAGCTTGAAACGTAAACCTCGTCCTGTTCCAAATGGTGGAGCATAGTTTCGCTCTTAATACCCTGTACTGATATATTTAAAACGTAAGGGAGAGCTATTTCACTTGAGTTTATTGTAACAGAGTCAATTTTTGAAAGCTCTGACTTTAAGTAGCTGTTAAGCTCGCTGATATATTCGCGATTTTTAACTATGTCAAACTCTTCAACAGCGGTTGCAAATGAAGCAATAAGCGGAGCACATTCGGTACCGGGTCTTATCTTCTTTTGTTGCTCGCCGCCGTAGAGTAGCGGAACAATCCTAACACCCTTTTTGAGATAGAGTGCTCCTACTCCTTTAGGGCCGTGTACCTTGTGGGAACTGACGCAAAGAGTATCTACATTCCACTTTTTCGGCTTTAAGACCATTTTACCGTAGGCTTGTACAGCATCACAGTGAAAATGAGCGTCAGGATTTTTACGCTTTACGATTTTTCCTATTCGCTCGATGTTCTGTATTGAGCCGATTTCGTTATTAACTGCCATAACGGCAACCAAGATTGTATTACTATCAACCGCTTCTTCAAAAGCCGATAGAGGCACAACGCCATCTTTATCGGGCAAGAGGTAAGAAACCTCAAAGCCATCATTTTCCAGCTTTTTACACGCTTCCATAACCGAGCTGTGCTCGATAGCTGTGGTAACTATTTTATTGCCACTTCTTTTTTTAGCATTAGCAACGCCGAAAAGCACGGTGTTGTTAGACTCCGTTGAACCGCTTGTAAAATAAAGTTCGTCTGTTTCTACAGCAAGTGATGAGGCGATGATTTCCCTCGCTTTTTCAAGCTCCAGTTCAGCATACAGCCCCTTTTTATGTAATGAGCTTGGGTTGCCATATTCCACTGTCATCATATGCAGTGCTTTTTGAGCCGCGGCTTCACTTGTCACGGTGGTAGCACTGTTATCAAGATAATGTTCAGCCATAGTTTTTCCTTCAGCGTTTACAGAAAACGCTTCTAACCTATTATAATATAATTTTACATTATATATTATAACAATTTGTAAATTTAAAATCAATATGGTAGCAGACTAATAATAGTAAAATTATGGGGAAACATATTACAGGTGATAAATTATGGTAAGTAAGAAAAAGTATTCTAAAATGGTAGAAAAAGCAACAAAAAACAGCCCTCTTTTGAAGGACTGTGTGTTTGCGTTTTTAATCGGCGGAGCTATATGCACACTTGGACAGGTATTAACCAATGTTTATATGAGCTTTGGAATGGAAAAAAAAGACGCTTCTACACTGTGTTCGGTGTCGCTGATTTTTATTGGCGTGCTTTTAACGGCACTGCATCTTTATGAAAAAATCGCTAAGTACGGCGGAGCAGGAACGCTAGTACCAATCACAGGCTTTGCAAACGCTGTGTCATCTCCTGCTATTGAATTTAAGTCTGAGGGCTTTATCTTGGGAGTGGGTGCAAAAATGTTCACTATCGCAGGTCCTGTTATTGTGTATGGTACGGTGGCATCAGTGATTTACGGCATTATTTATTGGGTGACGACTCTGTTTAAATAGAAACGAGCTGTCTTACGATGTGGAGTAGTAAGACAGCCGTTAACGCAATTGGAAATCAATATTATATTTGTGTCACAGCATTGGTGAATGACAAACTGCAGGTGCGATTATCAATCGTCTGCAATGCGACCTAATATTTGAGCATAAAACATAAATGTATCGCTGTTCGTAGGGGTCGGCATCCGTGACGACCCGATGCAGAGTGTTTATGAATATTACACATTTATGCTTTATACCGATGACGAGTTTGCGTCATATCTGTTCTATAATTCTGTGGGTGCTTCGCACGCGGACGAGCACCGCTCGCCCCTACAATTGATATCCATTTTAGTTTGTCGCACAGACAACACGCACATTTTCATTAGTGTTTCAATAACGGTACGTCAAGGATGCCGTACCCTACGAGTGGTAATACAATTAGATTTTATGCATAAGTTAAAACATCGATTTACAATTGTGTTAACGGGAGGCACAGAGAACCCTTCGTACAAATTGAGGTTCATTTAAGTTTACTTACACCACTAAACTACAATCAAACACAAAAGGGGCAGCTCACTTTAGTGAGACAGCCCCTTTAATAGTTTTGCTATAGAATGATTACTGCTTTCTGTAATCGTAGCCTTCGTCCTTAACGTTTATTACCACGCCGTTGATAACAACAGTTTCATTGTCAACCCACTGGATGTTAGCGTTGGCACAGTTGTTACACCAGTAGATGTTGCGTGTTTCACCGCTCGCGTTATCAGTAGCGGTACATAGTACAGCGTAGTCAGCGTTTTCCTCACCGTCGTTTAAGTAAGCTGTAACGGTGTAGTTTCCGTCAGCAGAGTCGGACTTTGAGATGTACTCCTGACCTTTGATTTCCTGAAGCTCTTTGTCGCCGCAACCAACAAGCGAGAGAGCGAAAACAAGAGCTAATGCGAGTGCTATAAATCTTTTGACTGTCTTTTTCATTTTAAATCTCCTTACCATAATAATGATATTTATTTTTATTTACTACAAACATAATAGCAGCGACTATGAGTGAACACAGCTCGGCAAATACAATTGAACACCAAATTCCGTCCACTTCTAGTACTATAGGTAATAATAACACAAAAGCCACCTGAAATACAACAGTTCTGAGCACAGAAATTATTGCGGAGACAATTCCGTTGTTTAGTGCTGTGAAAAATGCTGACGCAAACATCGGAATTCCTGCGAATAAAAACGAGAAAGAGAATATGAAAAAGCCTCTTTGGGTGAGATTAAGAAGGTTTTCATCATAGCCCACAAAAAGTTTGGATAGTGGATTTGCCAGTATCAGTGACATAAAAAGCATTACAACTGATGACAAAACAATTATAACAAGGCTTTTTTTGAACAGGCTTTTAAGCTCATCTTGATTGCCAGCACCGTAATTGTAGCTGATGATTGGGGCTGTGCCTATGCTGTAGCCGATGAAAATCGAGAGAAAAATCAGGTTGACGTACATCAGTACTCCGTAAGCGGCAACACCATCTTCACCCGTGAATTTCATAAGCTGAGCGTTGTACAGCATGCTGACAAGTGACATAGAGATGTTTGACAGTAGCTCGGACATACCGTTTGTACAGGTGCGTGAGAGTACCCAAGAATTGAACTTTGTTTTACATAGCTTTAACAGACTACCGTTCTTTTTTGAAAAATATATGAGAGGGAAGATACCTCCGATAAGCTGGCTTAGAGCAGTTGCTGTGGCTGCTCCAGCGAGCCCGTAGTTAAAAACTGCGACAAATAGCCAGTCAAGTATCATATTTGTGATGCCGCACAGCAAGGTCATATAAAGTCCGAGGTTTGGCTTTTCTGCTGTAACAAAAAAGCTTTGGAACTCAAATTGCAAAACAAAAAACGGAACGGAAAAGCACAGAATCCTTCCGTATACCATACAGTTTGACAGTAGCTCGCCCTGTGCTCCCAGCAACACCGATATAGGTCGCATCAAAACAAAAGCGATTAAAGCAATGAATACGCTAAGTATCAGTGAAATGTAAACCAAAAGCGAAAACTGTGAGTTAGCTTTCTTTTTGTCACCTTCACCCATAGTTTTTGCAACTAAAGCACTGCCACCGGTGCCAAACATAAAGCCGATGCTTCCCATAACCATAATCAACGGCCAGATGAGATTGAGTGCCGCGAATGGTGTTTTCCCTGCGTAGTTTGACACAAAGTATCCGTCAACTACACCGTAGATGGATGTGAATATCATCATAGCAATCGGTGATAATGTGAAACTTATTAACTTTTTATATGAAAAGTGGTCGGACAATTGTATTTTGCTTTTAGTCATTTTTTAGTCGTACTGTTATTTCTCCTGTGGATAAGGTTTTTGTGCCGTCTTCGGTTTCTATTATAAGACCGCCGTTGTTGTCAATATCCAAAGCTTTAGCCTGTTTAGCTTCTCCGTTTTCGGTGTAGGTGATTTTTTTGCCTAACACTAGAGAACGCCTTTTATATTCTTCTATGAAGCTACGCGATTGTATGTCCTTATACATATCAATGATGTTGTCGGTGATTAAAGCACAAAGGCGGTTTTTGTCAACGGCTTGTCCTAAAGAAACAGCGATATTTTCAAGTTCAGCGGGAAAGTCGGTAGTTTTTATATTGATGCCGATACCGATAATTATACCGCTGATTTTGTGACTGTCAGGGTCGGTAACAGCTTCGCATAATATTCCGCAGACCTTTTTGTTGCTGATGTAAATATCATTGACCCATTTTATTTTAGGGTCAACGTCACACAGCTTGCTTATAGCGTTTGTGACACAGACCGCTGTGGCTGTTGTCATACATACAATGTCTTGCGTGTTTTTGTCAGCTTTTAACATCAGCGACATATAAAGTCCTGTGTCATTTGGGGAGTAAAATGTTCTGCCAAGTCTGCCTCTGCCCATACTCTGGTGATTTGATACAAAAAGCAGGGGAGTATCAGCAAGAGAGGAACTCTTGCGTTTAGCTTCGTTGTTGGTCGAGTCAATAGTATCAAAGTAGAACACATCGACCTTGTTTTTAAGATAAGAGCGAATTTCGCTTTTTGACATACTTATTTCACTTCCCTTCTTGGCTATGATAGCACAAAAACAAAAGGTAAGCAAACACATAAAATCGGTTTTAAACAGGTAGCATTATAATTTGTAACAATTTATACCAAGAAACGCTAAACGCGTCCGTGTGTTTAGTTATCGTCTGAAATTACCAAATTTAAAACTTTTATTCTATTATAGAAATATATCGAAAAATATTGAAAAAATCTCAAAAAAATCTTGACATTATTCTTTTTTAGATATAAGATTATAAACTGTACCATTATGGGGGCATCTGCCCCTATTTCGCAACAAAAAGTTTTGCAAACGTTGAATGTTAGCACACTTGATAAATCTTGTCAAGAGCCTTTTACAGAACAAAATTGTAACTTTTTGTGGTGCTGAATGTCGGGTGTTTTCGCGACAACACCCATATAGATTTTTAAAGGAGTGATACGCCTATGGTAAACGTCAAACCGGTAAAGTTAGGCAACAGTCAGCGATACAGCTTTGGCAAAATCGACGATGTAATCGATATGCCGAATCTTATCGAAGTACAGAAAAAGTCTTACCAGTGGTTCTTAGACGAGGGTCTTAAGGAAGTGTTCAAGGATGTGTCAGGTATTACTGACTATCAGGATAACCTTGTTCTTGACTTCATTGACTACACTCTCGATGTTGACCACCCGAACTATTCTGTTATCGAGTGTAAGGAAAGAGATGCTACTTACTCAGCAGCTCTGCGTGTTACAGCTCGACTTCTTAACAAAGAAACAGGCGAAATCAAAGAATCGAATGTATTTATGGGTGACTTCCCACTCATGACAGCTCGTGGCACTTTCGTACTTAACGGTGCTGAACGTGTAATTGTATCTCAGCTCGTTAGATCCCCTGGTGTTTACTACAAGATGGACCACGACAAGACAGGTAAGGAGCTGTTCTCCTCAACTGTTATCCCTAACCGTGGTGCATGGCTTGAATACGAGAATGACGTAAACGACGTACTTTATGTCCGTATTGACAAGAACCGTAAGGTTCCTATCACTGTTTTCCTTCGTGCTTTAGGTCTTGGCACAAATGCTGAGATTATAGAGAAGTTCGGTGACGATGCTCGAATTAAGGCAACATTTGAGAAGGATACTGCAAATTCTGTTGAAGAGGGTCTTATCGAGGTTTATCGTAAGCTTAGACCATCAGAGCCTCCTACAGTAGAAAGTGCACAGACTCATATCAACAACTTATTCTTCGACCCACGCCGTTATGATATGTCAAGGGTCGGCAGATATAAATATAACAAGAAGCTCGGTATGTCTAACAGACTTCCTGGTCAGACTCTCGCTGAGCACATCGTAAACCCTAGAACAGGCGAAATTTTAGCAAAGCGTGGCGATACTCTCGACCGCGACAAGGCGTTAGAAATTGAAAACGCCGGTGTTAAGGAAGCGTTTGTTGTAGGCGAAGAGGGCAAGGAAATCAAGATTCTCTCAAACGGTATGGTTGACATCAACGCTTATGTCCCATTTGACTGTGAGGAGCTCGGCATCAAAGAGAAGGTATCTTTTGATGTTCTTTGCGAAATTCTTGACTCATGCGAAAATGAGGCAGAGCTTAAGAAGGCTATCAGATTAAGAGCTGCTGACCTCATTCCTAACCACATCACAACTGATGATATCTTCGCTACAGTTAACTATATGAACACTTTAGCTGAGCATATCGGTACTACTGACGATATCGACCATTTAGGCAACCGTCGTATCCGTTGTGTTGGCGAGCTTTTACAGAACCAGTTCAGAATTGGTTTCTCAAGACTTGAAAGAGTTATCCGTGAGCGTATGACACTCCAGGCTCAGGACCCAGAGGCTCTTTCTCCAAGCTCACTTATCAATATCCGTCCTGTAACTGCTGCTATTAAGGAGTTCTTCGGAAGCTCTCCTCTTTCACAGTTTATGGACCAGACTAACCCGCTGTCTGAGCTTACTCACAAGAGAAGACTTTCAGCGTTAGGTCCTGGCGGTCTGTCGCGAGATCGTGCAGGTTTCGAGGTTCGAGACGTACACTACACACACTACGGACGTATGTGTCCTATCGAGACTCCTGAAGGCCCT